>WAKH01000079.1 GCA_015523485.1 Thermodiscus sp.
ACCCACTTTATACCGACTACTATCCTCACGTTCACCACCTCCTCTAAGTGAACCTGTAATGCACCCCTCTACCACTCTTCGGATATTCCCACTTCATCTTCGGGTTGTTGGATATTACACGGCATAGACCGCACTCTAGGCATCCTTCATAGCTATAGAGTAGTTTGTTTCCAACCTGCGTGTAGCAGCCGCATGGACAGAGTAGTGTTAGCGCCTTCGGTATTCCCGTCTGGTCGTCGTGAGGTATTGCTATGTGTGGCTCCTCATCAACGTCGTAGACGTTTCTTTGAAGTAGGTCTTCCACCTTCAAGGGCTTCTCCAGTACCTTCTCTTCCGAGCTCATAACTTCCTCACCACCGACAATAACTTGAACATGAGTCTAGTGAGGGACAAGTTCTCCTCACGTAGCGAATCCAGGAAGGCCTCCATCATTGTTGGCTCTTCATAGTCGGCTTCATACAACTTTGACAGTACTTTGTTGAGAAGTGCTGGTAACTGCTTGAAGAATAACGGGTCCGACATTACACTCTCTATTCCTCTATGCTTGTAAAGCTCCTTGTATATGAAGCTGTCTTTCACCTTCTTCTCGTACTTTGCCATGTTTTCCTCAGTGGGTCCTCCATTATCGTGGGCCTCTATAATGGTCTCGGCTGCTAGTTTACCGCTGTATACAGCATAGTCCACTCCTCTAATCGTATATCCTGTATTTAGTAGGAAGCCTGCAGCGTCTCCGACCACGAGTAGTCCTGGCAGGTAGAGTTTCTTCGGCATGAATCTTAGGCCACCCTCGATTGTCATGTGGGCTCCGTATTCCATCACGTCAGCATCGCGCCAGAACCTCTTGAAGTATGGATGAAGCCTTAGACTCTCGACTAGTGAGGGTACGCTCTCCTTTAATTCGCCTGAGTTAGCCGCTTCTAGTGCTTTTCCAATATGTAGTACTAGGCCTATACTAACCGTGTCCTTCATTGTGTAAATGAAGCCTCCTCCCGGTATTCCTCTGGTTATATCACCTGCCAGTAGCCACGCGAGTCCTTCTCCATTTTCAAGGGCGAACCGTTCATTGATTGCAGATTCTCCTACTTTGAGTACCTCCTTTACTCCAAGAGCCACTGTGTCCGGGTTTATCTTCTCGACTAGGCCTAGTTTCTCAAGCAACTTCCTATTAACACCCTCGGCGTCGATTACATAATCCGCATAAAGCGTGTCAGGCCCGCTCCTCACTCCAACTACTTTTCCATCCTTCCTAACGATTTCATCAACAACTATCTCGTCGACGAGGAGGGCGCCTGCCTCGACAGCCTTATTGGCCATCCACCTGGCCATCTCTGTTAGATACGTTGTAAACGCCACGCCTTTTCCGAGTTTAAAGTCGATGGTTGTAATCCTGTCTCCTGAAACAATACTCAGTTTCTCCTGGGTCACCCATCTGTGAATTGGCGCCTCTTTGTCCAGCTCTGGCCATACTTCCCTCAGGGGTGCGGCGTATATCTTACCGCCATAGAGCTCCTTTGAGCCAGCCCCTCTTCCCCTCTCGATCATTACTACTTTGAAGCCAGCCTTCGCTAGTAGATACGCTGATGCACTACCAGCAGGACCTGCTCCAACTACTATGACGTCAAATTTAGTGGTTGTACCAGGGGTAGTTCCCAACAGTTTTCCACCCTTGAAGAGGTTGGAGCAATTACTTGTATATTAGACAAATATAGACTGGGCTACTGCATATGCAAAATGCCTGGATTTAAAAACCTCTATGAGGATTTAAACTAAAAATTCTTTAAAATTAATTATATTCGCTTTACCCTTCCATACTCCAGTTATCCTAGCCCGTCCAGGTATACGAGAAGCCAGATCCTGCTCTGGCACCGCCAGAATGAACGGCTTAACATCATAATCCATCATTTGGGAGAACTTTTGTTTGAGCTCCCTAGCCACATCTAACCTCTTCTCCTCACCCGGTATGAGACTAGCAAATACTAGAGAGTACCTCTCAACTACCTCCCTTGATCCTTGAATGATTCTTGGTATTCCATCATTGTCCAAACCAATACCAAGCCATATCCTCACAGGCACCGGTCTAAGGTAGTTCTTCCTCCCATATACCATAATTCCTCCCTTTGCAAGATACTCGCCTGTCGGAGGAGAAAGCGAGACCTGATCTGCCGTAACGTAGAATACTCTAATGGATCCAATACCAGCCTTCCACCCCTTGCTATAAGCCACCCCTATTACAGCAGAGTCGTAGAGATCCTCCTCTGACGGAACATTTCCCTTCGTCTTCACTACAACTGCGGGAGCTCCATGGATATCGGCGTGCATGAATATATCATGGGGATCCAGATAGCGCCTTACTAGAAGCTCGTTCTGACTCGCATCTTTACCACCAACTGCAAGGAACCCGTTTCTTGTCAGTGTGAAGTGGAATGTCTCAAACCAGTACCTCTTTCTCTTCTTATACAACTCACCTATCTCTCTACTCTTGGCTTTAATTGATAGTTCCTTGAGTTTCTCCTCAATCTCTACTCTCATCATTTCAGCTCTCTCTGCTTTAGCCTCAAGAGTGCCGGCCCTCTTGAAGAGTTCAATTATTAAATCATCAATACTTTTTACTTTTAAAGGTATGTCAACCTTATAGTCATTGACAGTTAATATCAATCTTCCAGAGTCCAGAACTCCTTGAATCTTGTACTCCTCTAGGCAAGCTTCGCCGCGGGCCCTAACGCAGTCCATGAACTTAGAAAATAACTCATAGTTCCTGGAGATTCCATCAGCTAAGCGGCGTAAGAGTTCCGCCTCCTCTCTATACCTTCTAGCTTGTTGTTGGGCCTTCTCCAGGCTTGCAAGTAACCTATACCTCTCTGAGTCTGCCTCTGCAACTTTTGATGCCGGCTTCGCCTTGATGTATAATTCAAAGAACTCTTCAAGTGCTGTGTTAAAATCATCATACTCTATTATTGAATAGCCATTTTCATACCTGGACGGATAGAATGGATCAACCTCGATACCTGTACCCTCCTTGGTAACTATGTAGCCCCTGCCATTGAAAGCCTCCTCCAATATCTCATTCATACGTCTAAGTACTTTCACAGCTTCACCAATATCTATCGTATCGAGATCAGGCTGTAGACCTGCGCGATGGACAGCCTCTTCCGCCAACTCGCCAGGAATACCTAGGATCGACACGAGCCCCGATACAAGCTTACCCCTTCTTTCAACGGCGTCAACAATATCATTGACAGTCAATTGATCAATCGGCTTGCCACGTGAAGGTGGGGGATTGTATGGTTTCTTGGGTTTTATAACCCTGTCTCGTAGTGTAGCATACCGCGACGCAGCCAGTATCACGCCCTCCGGAGAAACCAGTGCCACGATACCCCTGGGGACTAGTTCAACGATAATCCTGTATCCATTATCAGTAGCGAAGGAAACTATCCTATCATGGCCCACGAGACTTACATCACTAAGCCTTCTATTCCTCATATACTTACGAGCCAATACCACGAGGGGATCTGGTTTAAACTCGGATGGCGGCTGCCTTCTACTCGTGAAGTGGACCCTTTTGCCAGGTTCCGAGAGTATTATCCAGCCTCCTTTCAACTTGATAAAGAACATCCCACCTTCTTTATCATAGTATAAGTTAGCGATATGCCTGCCTCTAACGTCGTTAGCAGCTCTCTTTATCCATGCTACTGTATCCACTATGTTCATTGATTTCCGGGCCAATACTCGGACCCCTTATAGCGATCCCTATTCCCTTTATTCTCCTAGTAGTTATAGGTTTAGGGGGATCTAGTAGTGTCGCGGACATTCATCGTCCGGAGATATGCTGCCGTCGCGTCAATAGCGGGAGGCCTCTTCGGAGTAGTCCTTGGAGTACTGTCAGCGACTGGAGTAATGCAAGCGATCGACCCGCTTTTAAGAGGAGTAATTGGAGTAATAGCCTCTGCTATTATAGGAGTACTCGTTACCCCGCTTGGTGTTGGATTCAAGTACAAGCTATCAAAGTCCGTATTCATAGAATCGGCGCTAGCCTCTGTCATATCAACTCTAATAGTGTGGCCCGTAGTCTACTCCATGCTCCTATAATAGGAACCTAATACATGCTTTTAATTGCTAGGAATCTATGTTAGAATCCTACGACAGATAGTTGGGGGGTTGGTGGCTGAAAGGTGCCAAGAAACATAGTAGTAGAAGAATACCTACTGCCGTCGGTAGAGGACATCGAAGTCGAGCTGGTAGAGAGGAAGGGACTGGGACACCCAGACTATATCAGTGACGCCGCTGCAGAAGTAGCCAGTAGAGCGCTAAGCAAATTATACCTAGAGCGATATGGCGAAATCCTACACCACAATCTAGACAAGGTCCTCCTAGTCGGAGGACAGGCTCGTCCCACGTATGGTGGAGGCGAAGTACTTCAACCCATCTATATAATAGTATCTGGAAGAGCGACCACCGAGGTCAAAACAACTGACGGAGTAGAGCACATACCTGTCGGCCCAGTAATCATCAAGGCGGTGAAAGAGTGGATAAAGGAGAATTTCCGCTTCCTAGATCCGGAGAGACACGTAGTTGTAGACTATAAGATAGGGAAGGGAAGTGCAGATCTTGTAGGAATCTTCAGAGAAAAGGAGAAGACTCCTCGTGCAAACGATACAAGCTTCGGCTCGGGCTATGCACCACTATCCACACTAGAGAGACTCGTTCTTGAAACCGAGAGGCTATTGAATAGTAAGGAGGTAAAGAATAGGGTCCCTGCAATAGGAGAAGACATCAAAGTGATGGGCTTGAGGAAGAAGAACAAGATCGAGTTGACTATAGCCATGGCTACAATTAGCGAGTTAATACTTGACAAGAACGAGTATGTTGCTGTTAAGGAGGAAGCAAGAGAAATCGTACTTGATCTAGCATCGAAAATTGCTGGAGACTACGATGTAAACGTCTACATTAATACAGGTGACATTGTAGAGAAGGACATCGTATACCTAACAGTTACAGGGACCAGCTCAGAGCACGGAGACGATGGCATGACTGGTAGAGGTAATCGTTCAAACGGCCTAATTACACCACTGAGGCCGATGAGCTTAGAGGCGACAGCCGGTAAGAACCCGGTAAACCATGTCGGTAAGATCTACAATGTTGTTGCTAATGACCTCGCACAGAGAATCTACAGTGAAGTTGCAGGTCTAAACGAGGTATACGTAAAGATCCTAAGCCAGATAGGCAGGCCGATTGACGATCCACTAGTAGCAGATGTAAAGGTGAGAGCGAACAAGCTAACGAGCAACATGAAAAACGAGATAATTGCTATAGTAGAAGATACCCTGGAGAATATAACGAAATACACCGAGCTAATACTTGAAGGAAAAGTCATGCTATTCTAATAATACCAATCAGTGGAGAACGCGATAGACGGATTCGAACCTATCTCTGAGTCTTCTTGTTCCTCACAAGCCTAGATGACCTGTACTCCTGGATAAGCCTCTCCAGGTCTATCTCCTTCCTACGAGCCTCTTCGATCTCCTTAGCAATCTCATCCAGTAAGTCAACCACTATGCCAGGAGCGATGTACAGATCCTCCACTCTCTCAACACCACCAGGTATCTCGCTCGTCGGTATCGCAGGGATACCGTATGACTTGAGGGTCCTAGCTAGATTCTCATCTCTAACCACCACGCCTCTCACAGAGGCCTCCTTTAGGATCTTGAAAGCCTCTTTATC
This sequence comes from Thermodiscus sp., assembly GCA_015523485.1. Classification (GTDB taxonomy): domain Archaea; phylum Thermoproteota; class Thermoprotei_A; order Sulfolobales; family Acidilobaceae; genus Thermodiscus. The sequence continues at coordinate 5,719 of WAKH01000079.1, forward strand.
AATGGATGCAGGTTGAGGAAGGAATATGATCTCGCCCGGGAGTATAGAGCCCATGGACTCCTCGCTTTTACGTATGCTTCTCGGAGTTAGCGATTGAAGAGGCCTCAGCAATATTACATCTCCCCTGTGTATCTTAACTAGTACAGACTTCAACTTGTCGATCCTTGTAGAGGATTGATTGAGCTGCGACTCCATCTCATCTATCTTGGCCTCCAAGAGGCGGATGCGCTCACGTAACCTCCTTACTTCCTCATCCTTTAATACTTCTGATTTAACCTCTCTTTTGATCCTGCTAACCTCCAGTTCTGCAGCCCTCAGTTTTTTCTCAAATTCTCTTATCTTCCTCTCCAGCACTATCTTTTCTGCTTCGAGCATCTCTACCTTATCAACGAGATACTGATAATCTGGTGCCTGGCTGGTAAGACGCCTCTTCGCCTCTGGTCTAACAGATTCGGATCCCTCTACTGATTGTTGCGGGTTGAGGATGTCTTCGATTGCTCTCTCTATTGCTTCCGCCAGGGTCACTCCTCTTATCACGCTTTCCTTAACCTTATCTACGTCTAGCTCTACTCCCATCTTCTTTAGCTCTCGCTCGACATGATCCAGTTTACGCCTCATTAATTGAAACGCCTTGTAAGCCGCTGCTAGAGCATCTCTCTGGTGGGTATCCACTGGTGGCTTGCCCAGTATGCGAGCTGCTATCTCCCTCTTCTCCGAGGCTTCGAGATCAACTGGAGGCGAGTATATTGCTGCTCCGAACTTCGCCGCTAGCCACCGTACACTCTCAGGTACCTCGGCGACGTCAACCGCGAACACTATCGGTTTCCCGAGCTTGGATATCTCCTCTATAATTGAGCCTCTATCGAGGCCCTTAGAACTGCTCAGATATATCGGCCTCCCGTTGAGGTCTAGAACTGCTAGTCCAGTTGTTATTCCTGGATCAACTCCTACGATTATAGGTCGATTAGACTGCTTCAACTCCTGCCGAATGTTGAGCCTCGTCCTATACACTGTCTTTATCGAAACAATATAATCGAGGCCCTTATGGGGTTTCACGATCCCATACAGTCTACTTCTAGGCGCATACACCGTGAAGATTGCCGACTCGAGCCCACCAACACTCTTCCTATAATTCATATCATACTCTATTCCAGCCTTGTCAAGGGCCTCTTTAACCCTCATCGCAGCAATGTGAACACTAGCTCTCACCCTCCTCTGAAGCCTCTGCTGGCTGAAGCCACCACCCTTCGGGGATCTCGCCTTTGAAACTACAATGATTGTCTTCTCCTCTATAAACCGTATTGGAGAGCCTTCACCCTCCTTCGCTAGATAGGCTAAGAGAAACGCTGTACGTACAGATGAAAGTTTTCCTTTTCCAACCTCGAGTCCATGCTCCCTAGCCACCGTTTTCATTCTCTGGAGCTGACCGTCTTGGGAAAGTGTTACTTGGATAATCTCTGACTCTGGGGGAAACAGGCTTAGCACTTTTTCCAGTTCCTGCGTGTTCTTCGCTAGCTCAAATGGGTTGTCGATACCGATTTTCACGGGCTTATAGTCCCACGCTAACCTTATCACTCTAGACATGGGGACAGATGGATTTACTAGCAAGGGGCGTCCTTCCTCATCTATTATAACTACGCTGTACTTTGGCTTCTTTGAGCCGAGCGGGCTTCCCTCAGCAATGTCGATGCCCATATAGCATGTTCGCTTTACCATTAGGAAGCACCCGCCAGCTTATTGAAGAAGGCTGTTGGATCGATGCGGACTCCGAATCTCCTTCTGAAGAAGCTCGTTATATACTCTATATCTCTTCTAAGGAGTTCCATAGCGTTTGGTTCTTCCTTGTAGACATATTGTGGCCAGTCTATAACATATCCTCTACCGTCTTCGCTCACCAAAACATTGTACTCTGAGAGATCACCGTGGACAATGCCTACTTTGTTGTAGGCTATTTCGATTGTCCTGAGGATGTCTCCTAAAACTTGATTAGCAGTCTCTTCATCAAGTTCCTTTATCCTATAGAGTTCTACGCCTGGAATATATTGTTGAACAACCGCATTCCTATTCCATGAGATCGGCTTCGGTATCATAGCACCTTCTCTTTCCAGAACGACCATTATCTTGAATTCCCTCTCCCCCAGCATCTTTGCAATCCGGTGCCATTGCTTCCTATCAACATTCATTACAAAGCTTCTCAGACGCCTTATCCTCTGAAAACTACTCCTACCTTCCCGATGGAATTTTACAATGACCTTCTCTCCGTTTGGAGTTAAACCAATGTAGACTTCTCCTTCCTTCCCTACACCTATCCTATCGCCTAGTGTATCGATTACTCTTCTCCGGTATAATGCATCGAATGCCAACACGTTTAATCCATAGAAGGTGAGGGAATAGCCAACTATGCTACCCATGTTACGACGTACAAGCTTCAACTGGTTTAGCTTATCGAGAGACCGCAAGATTCTCGGCGGAGGAAGCCTCGCCTTCCTCTCTATAACCTCGACTGGCGCAAACTCGTATCTAGGTGATAGCTGTTCTACTGCTCTCAACACTATTATGTCATCCTTGTCAAGCTTCTCCCATAGTCTTTGTGGATGTCGCGGCATAGCAGGTTAACCCTTCCATGGAACCACGTGAATGTATTTGTAGCGTATGAGACCTAGATACTTTTTGGTTCTAATAGATCGTTTATTGGGTAATGGTCAGAACAATATAGTTATTGTAAATTGGAAACAACTTGTTTCTAAAAGAGAACCTATTTATGCGATCCGATACCTATTAAATTAGATGGTGAGCAGATAATGGAACAAGAAATTCCATTCCAAAAAGAAGGAATCTATGCCAGAAACGGGACATTGTTTGTTATAGGTCCAAGACATATGGCAAAAGTAGCTAAAGTACTAGCCAGTGAGACAAGAACGAAAATATTAGAGGTATTAGCTGAAGGTCCAACTGATCTCGATTCGCTAGCAAAGCAGATTGGACAGAGCAAAGCTAACATCAGCAGCCAGATAAGATTACTGGAATCGATTGGAGCTGTTAAAGCCTCATATGTGCCTGGTAATAGAGGTATCAAGAAAATACTTGAATTAAACGTTGATAAAATATTGATGAAAGTTAAACCCTAACCATTTAGCCTGGCAGCAGCTTTCAGGAAACCAACAAACACCGGTCCAGGCGAGAGAGGCCTGCTCTTGTACTCCGTGTGAGGCTGGGTTCCAAAGTAGAATGGGTGAATCCTCCTATCAAGCTCGATGAACTCCGCTAGTCCCTCGGGACTCCACCCGCTGACTTTCAATCCGTGCTCTTCGAATAAGTCGACATACTTGTTGTTCAACTCGTACCTGTGTCTATGCCTCTCGTAGACTATCTCCCTACCGTATAACTCGTAGGCTAGCGTGCCCTTAATGATACGTATTGGGGACGCGCCGAGCCTCATCGTTCCTCCAAGCATCTTAGTGCGCTCCTGTCCGGGTAGCAGATGAATGACTGGATGAGGCGTATTGGGGTTTATCTCTTGAGAGTGAGCATCTTTTAATCCAAGCACGTTCCGGGCGAACTCGACAGCGGCGAGCTGCATGCCGAAACATATGCCTAAAGTTGGAGTCTTTGACTCCCTTAGCCTCTGCAACGAGGCTATCTTTCCTTCGACGCCTCTCGATCCGAATCCGGGTAGGACTATAGCTGCATCCACCTCGTCTATGAAGTCTAGAGAGATCTTTCCTCGCTCGATCTCTGTTGCTTCAATCCACTTGAGGACCGGTTTTAGGCCAAGGTATGCTCCAGCATGTTTCAATGCCTCAATTATACTAATGTAGCTGTCGCGGAGCTTGGTATACTTACCGATCATGGCGATCTTCACGGGCTTAGATGCCTTCATCAGACGCTCTACGAAATCCTCCCACTCGCTTAGATCCGCGCCAGGATCCTTCATCCCAAACTTTCTAAGGATAAGCTTTGGGAGTCCCTGCTCCTCTAGTATTAATGGAACCCTGTACACTGTGTCGAGATCGTGATTACTCAGTACGTGGTCCTCGGGGAGAGTAGCATAGAGGGCTATCTTCCTCCTAGCCTCCGCTTCAAGGGGCCTCTGTGTCCTAACGATAACCGCATCCGGCTGTATTCCTATCCTTCTGAGCTCTTGAACGCTGTGTTGCACCGGTTTTGTCTTCTGCTCACCAGTAGTTGAGAGTATCGGTGCTAGTGCGACGTGTATGAAGAATGTTCTCGAGGGTCCCTCTTCTAGCCTCATCTGCCTGACTGCTTCGAGGAAGGGTAACCCTTCTATGTCACCTACTGTTCCTCCAATCTCCACTATCATGAAATCCACATTCCGTTCTTTAGCGAGATTCCTTATCCTCTCCTTGATCTCGTTAGTGACGTGGGGGATTACTTGTACCGTCTGTCCTAGATAGTCTCCTCTTCTCTCCTTGTTTATCACGCTCATGTAGATTTGACCAGTCGTTATATTATGTTTTTTACTTAGATTTATATTCATAAAACGCTCGTAGTGACCTAAGTCCAGGTCAGTCTCCCCACCATCCTCAGTAACGAATACTTCGCCATGGGCGAACGGGTTCATCGTGCCAGCGTCGACATTGATGTAGGGGTCTATCTTTATCGCCTCAACGTGAAATCCTCGTGATTTAAGAAGGAGACCGAGGCTACTGGTTACTATTCCTTTACCTACGCTGGATAACACGCCACCCGTTATGAAGATGTAGCCTTGCACCACAGGTATCTCCTGGGGGTTAACGGGGTAGCAGGGTGGGCTTAAATAGAATATCTGGCCTCAGACAAATGCCTTCACGTCACCGATCGGCGTCGGGAGTAGACATCATAGGCCAATTGAGGAAATTATAGGAATACGAGCTTATTTATCCGACTTCTCCAATACTTCCAACAGTTTAGTCTTCACGATCTCCGACACGATTTTCCCGTCTATTCGGCCTCTCAGCTTAGCCATCGCCCTACCCATTAGCAGGCCCATGGCCTTCATGCCGCGCTGACGTATAACTTCGATATTTTCTTCTATTATTTTATTAATTATCTTTTCTGCTTCTTCTCTTGAGAGCGTGGTTAGCCCTAATTCTTCCGCCAGCCTCTCGGCGTCGTAGAAGCCCTTCTCATAGGCCTTCTTGACGAGCTCCTCTAGAGCTTCTTTCGCGATTCTACCCTCAGCGAGTAATTCTATGAGTTTTTCGTAGAAATATTCGGGTATAGCATCAATGTCTACTCCTTCTCCTCGTAGACCCCTTAGTGTATTAATGAAGAATGATGCAATAAGTGATGGTTTTACCTTCTCCTTGTACTTGGCAATCAGGCCCTCAATGAGATCGAGTCTCACATCGTTTAGTACTTCGTCGGCTAGATCGGGCGAGATACCATATTCCTCTATGAGCCTCTTCCTCTTAATTGATAAAGGCTCTGGCTTTAGCTTCTCGGCTTCTCTATGATGGTGCTCTGTCACCGGTTTAGGTGGAAGATCGGTCTCGGGATACATTCTAGCCGATCCTGGCCTTGGCCTGAGGAACCTTGTCGTTCCGTCTTCGTTTGCACCACGAGTCTCTTCGGGGACGCCTTTTAACGCCAGCTTTGCACGGTATAGGATCGTCTCTATGGCTTTTCGAGCTTTTTCCTCGTCAGCCGCAACTATTACGACAGCATCCCTATCCTTTACCGCACCAGTCTTCTCGAATACCTTATCTAGCTCCTCTTGGGTGATGCCGTATTTTGGAAGTTCATCGCTGTGGAAGATACCGCCGACTCCGGACCAGAACCTAACGTAGTCTGCGAACTCTGTTCCTACCCTTCTTCCTGGCATTACTTCCTTGCCCAGTAGTCCGTGGAAATAGGATAGCTTCACAGCGTAGACTCTACCGCCCTTCGATATGACTTTCTTGATAATTTTACTGCTCGTTCCAGAGAAGACGTCTGTCACGTCTACTGGTTCGACGTTGTAATCCTCCTCTCTAGCACCTCTCTTAACTAGTTCATCTCTGACTTCAAGGAGGGTTTTCTGTCTGATAACTTCGTAGTGTATGACTTTGGGTATCAGGTCTAACCGCTGGACACCCTTTATCTCCGTCTTTGCACCGCCGATTATGCTGACGTTCAAGTCTTGCCTTATGGTGCCTAGTCCTCTCCTAACCTTACCTGTCAATCGGAGTGTTTTGCCTATAGCTAAAGCCACCTTCGCAGCCTCTTCCGGGGTCTTAATCACTGGCGCCGTTGCTATCTCGATGAGAGGAATGCCCAGCCTATCTAGCCTATACCTAATCCTGAGGCCTTCTTCTCGTATCTTCCTGGATGCGTCCTCCTCGAGACATATGGTCTCGATGGGTACCTCTTTTCCATCAACATCGATTTTCCCGCCTAACGCTATAACAGCCGTTCTCTGAAATCCTGTGGTGTTGCTACCATCTATTACGATCTTCCTCATAACATGGACTTCATCCACAATATGGGAATTGAAAGCCTTCGCCACCGCCATCGTGATTATAAGGGCTTCATCGTTTATCTCATGTGGGGGCTCCTCATCAGCCTCGACAAGACAACTGTGATGGTGTGGAGCCTCGTACAGGTATGATCTTCCCTTCCTCCACTCGAATAGTGCGGCTATATCGACGTCGCCAGCTTCTCCCCTCGTCGGCCTCAGCCTCCTCTCAAATTCATCGCTGTCTTCCTCAGTCAACTCCGCTGGGCATGGGCAGAATAGCTTTCCTTTTGTGGCCAACTGCTGGTGTATCTCCAAGCCCACCTTTAAACCGAGCTTCTCGTAGTCCACGTTCTCATGAGACATAGCTTACACCTCCACCTTATACTCATGATCCCATCGAGGATAGAGGCGGAGTGATTGTCTCTCACCCATCTCATGGGCCAAGGGTGTCAGCATTAGCTTACGTACCTCGTCTAAGTCGGTGGTTCTCGCGAGAATCCAGGAGAGTTTAACGTATGCCGTCTCGGCTATCATGTCATCTACTGGAATAGCTCCCGCCTGTAGCATCTTCCTACCGGTCGCGTAGACGTTGAGGTTGACTCTTCCGAAGATTGTTTGAGTAGCGATAGCAACAGGTATTCCATCCTTGGTAGCCTTCTTGATAACCTCTATCGTGTCATCGTCCACGTGGCCAAAACCAGTGCCCTCAATAACTATCCCATGGAAGCCCGCGTCTATTAGGAGCTCGATTATCTCAGCAGCGTTTCCTGGGAAGAATTTTACTAGGGCAACCTTCTCGTCGAAACCATTCTCTAGGATTGTTTCCTCGGTGTTCCTCTTTCTAAACCGGTTATCTAGTAGCTTGATCTCTCCCTTCCATGGGTAGATCTTTGCTAGTGGGGGCGCGTTAATTGATTGAAACGCGTCTCTTCTACTCGAATGCATCTTTCTCACGCGGGTGCCTCTATGTGCTAGAGCGTAGGAGTCTCCGGTTTCTCCATGCATGACAACGACTACTTCGGCGAATGGAGCTCTCGAGGCTGTGAGGACTGCGGAGACAAAGTTGAAGGCTGCATCACTACTTGGCCTGTCACTACTCCTCTGGGAGCCGACCAGTACTATAGGAACACTAAGCCCTCTATGGAATGCAAAGGATAATGCTGCTGCAGTATAGCCCATGGTGTCTGTTCCATGGGCTATGACTACGCCGTCGTAGCCCTTTCTCAACGTCTCGTAGGCTTTCTCTGCTATACGCGTCCATAAGCGTGGTTTCATGTTCTCGCTAAAGATGTGGAATATTTCCTCCACATCTATACTAGCATAGGAGAATGCTTCTGGAATCGCTTGGGCCAACTCTTCTGGATCGAGTTGGGGTCTCACGGCTCCAGTCTCATAGTCTATTCTACTAGCGATAGTTCCACCGGTTCCGAGGACCATGACTCTCGATGACTTATTCACTACAAGGTGCTCTGCCAGTGGTGCAGGCTCACCTGGCTTTACTAGTCTCCTAATCTCTCCAACGCGTTGTATAGATTTTATCCTGGAAATCTTGACTCCAACATTGTAGCCGCTGTCAAGCTTAAGCACTATATGATCTGGGCTGGCTAACTCGTATCTAGGCATCACTATTCCTTCGAGTATAAGTCCATCGTCTCTCTCGACCCTCACCCTC
>WAKH01000080.1 GCA_015523485.1 Thermodiscus sp.
AGCTCGGCGTATTCTGAGTTGGAGTATGGGAGTATCGCCGTCTCAAGATAGTCCTTTACGCTCAAGTCTACGATGTCGTTCTGTATCTTCTTCACCTCGTCAACTGTTATAACGCCATCGCTTAACGCCTCGTCTAGGAGCTGCTTTATCCTCTCCTCCCTATAGCGGTCCGCATAGTGCCATCCGACCATGTTTCCACAGTCACCGTCCCATGGCTTGGAGTTGGCGGTTGCGATGTAGGGTATTGGTGGATCGTAGAGGATTGGAAGGTCCTCTTTAGCGACGTATCCGGTCCATTCACCCTCTCCATTGCTGCCGTTGAATGGTATGAAGCCCTTGTTCACCACATCCCCGACACTCTTTCCTGCAACAACCACGTTTGTCGCGAGTACCGGCAGGTTAGTCCTAACAGGATACGCTCCCACGGGGCTGTAGGCGAAGTTTCCTTGATCATCCGCTACTACGAAGTTCTGGATTGGTACGTGGAACCAGCGCTGGGCGGTGATCGCCTCCTGTACTGTTGATGCATTGTTTAGTTCTACGAAGAATTCTAGCTCGAAGCTCGGGTCGAGACCGGTCCACTTTACCGCGTATCTTGTTCCATCCCTCTCTAGGACTGGTCCGTGAATTGTTCTCAGCACTGTTATCTCGCGCTTCTCAAAGCTTCGTTTCAAGGGGTTGTATACTAGTATAGTCTTCGTCGCCTTCTCGGCTGTCAGCCACTGGCCCTTGTATAAGTAGCTGTCGCCATTCCACTTGTAGTAATAGTAGTCTGTGAAGTCTCCCATAACGTTAGTGAACGCCCATGCCAGGTGCTGGTTCCTACCTATGACGATCAGCGGGGTCCCTGGGAATAGTGCACCCATTGACTTGAAACTTGGCGTGTTTATCTCGGCTAGGAACCATATCGGTGGAGCCGATAGCTGTAGGTGTGGGTCGTTCGCTATGATCGGCTTACCAGACTCTGATACGCTCCCGCTAACAACCCAGTTGTTGGAAGCTAGCCCGGCCGTCGCTATAGACCATAGGTCGTGTAGCTCGTTGATCCATGAGAGTATCGGGTCTGGACTCGGAGCACTCCCATTATCGGCTGTCGTTATCGTTGAAGGCTGCGTTGCTAGGGACCCGTAGTCGTACGCGTTTGGTTTTGTAGAGACGTCTCCCCACTTGACGGCTAGGCTGCAGCTGGCTTGGGTTACTGTGCCCTCCCACTTGTCCATATCCATATATGCTATTATCTGGGGTCCCCACTTCTCCACCAGCTTCCCTAGGACTAGGTCTTCATCATTCCATGCTAGGACTAGCGCTATCACCCTTGATATCGCGATAGAGTCCTGCGGCTTCCAGTACACTGGCTTCTGTCCTAGGACCCTGTACTCTACTGGCAGTAGGTTGTTCTCAACTGCATAGTCTATGTATGCGTTTACTCCCTTAGAATACGCGATTAGAAGGTCGCGTAGTTTATGGAGTTCTGGGTTTGCTTGTATCTGGTTCCAGGTCTCCTCTATCACATCGTCTAATCCTATGCTTTTGATGAATACGTCATTATCGTATCCGGCTTCTCCGACTAGTGCTGAGAGGTTTCCTTCGCCTATTCTTCTCAGGAGGTCCATTTGGAAGAGCCTCATCGAGGCGGTTACCCATCCCATAGCGTAGGCTCCCGCCTCGTCTGTTGTGGCGTAGATGTGTGGGACCCCGTACTGGTCCCATACTACCGTGGCGTTACCCACGACTTGCGTGGTGTATTTGCCCGATGGTAGTCCAGCTGCTAGGGCTGCTCCGGTTACTCCGTGTATCGGGTCTATGAACGCCGCTAGGGGTGGTGCGAGGTATGGTAGTGCGAGGAATGCGATTGTGATTATGACAGCTAGGATGATGAGCACCCTTCTAGCCAATAGAAGTCACCAAAACAAGAATACATTGTTTGAAGTGGATAATAAAAGTGAGGACCAATGATAATAGTATTGGTTTTATTGTTAGCCTGAGATGATGAATTCCACTCCTGGGATCTGTACGGGGTTGAACGTCTTACCCATTCCAGAGTAGAACTTGCTGAAGTACTCGTAGAAGTGAAGCCTCATGCTGTGGGCGAAGGCTATTATTGCCTCAAGGCCTGCGACCATGAGGTTTCCGAACGCGTATACTATGCCTCCAAGCACTATTGCTACAGCTCCTGGAACGAGGCTTGTGCCTGCTATGGCGTAGTAGAGCTGTGTGAATCCAAGCATTAGTCCAGAGTGGGCTAGTCCAAGACCCATAATTCTAAGGAAGCTCGGGATGTTGCCCAGAGCCATTAGTATCATCTCGTATACTCCCATGAAGGCTTCGCTTATTCCGTGCTTGATGCTCTCGCCTTCGATCGCGAAACCTATCGGTTCACCTACGAGTTTCCAGAGGATCCCGCCGACTGCTCCGTAGAAGGTTATTGCTTGGATTACCCCTCCACTCCCCTTCTCGAATATTGCCTGGTGTAGGATTGAGCCTGCCTTTGCAGCGTCTGCGGTTGCTAGGAATGGTAATGTTGCTGAGAAGAAGAATATGAACATGGGTAGCTTGCTGAAGAACGCGTGTACCTTGTCTCCTTTGAGCAGCGCGTCTACTACTCCTAGGAATGTACCTAGGCTTAGCATGAATCCTGCAAGCCAAAGGGCGATGCTCATCGTGTTGAATAGCAGTGCCCTTACAACCTCTCCTCCCAGATGCTCTTCAACCGCGAATGTCGCCTGCGCTAGTGGCGGTGTCTCGAATCCTAGGGCCTCCCAGAACTTGAGTAGTCCTACCTTGCTAGCCACAAGTGTTCCGAAGAATTCTCCTGAGAGGAAGCCTGTGATCATGCTGCTCGCTCCTAGTAGTGATAGTATGAATTTCCACTCTGACTCCTTGTTCCTGAAGTACCAGAGTGCGAATAGGAGTACGAGTAGGCCGTGGCCCATGTCGGGGAACATTAGGGCGAAGATCAATGGGAACGTTACTGCCATGAAGACTGTTGGAACGACCTCGTCGGCGTCTGGCTCACCATACATTCTTACTATCGTGTGGAAGGGCTTTAGGAATCTTGGGAGGTCTACTTTTGTTGGCACCTTCTCGGCTACCCTCTTGACTCCCAGGCTTAGTATTAGGTATGCTCCTCCCAGGTGCTTGTCTAGTAGGGAGCGTATCTTCTTGGAGTCGGACTTATCTATGAATCCCCTGAATATCGCGACTGTCTTGGTGAAGATCGTGTTTGCTAGGAGCCTAGCCACCTCCTTCAAAGCATAAACGTATGTATAGTAGGTGTCCAGCTGCTTCTTCATAGACTTTAACTCCTCAACTATCGAGTCGGCCTCCTTTTGCAGCCGCTCGATCTCCCCGGTTATAGTCTCATACGCCTGCTTGGGTGATCCGGGGAGGTCTTCTGGTATTGAGATTGGAGTCCACTTGAACTGTCTCATGGAGGATAGGAATTTCCTTATAGCGTCTGGCTGGCCGATAACTGCTAGAACGACTGTCTCCTCGGCTGGCTGCTCTATTGCTACCGCGACCTTGTGTTTCTCCGCCTCCCGCCTTACAGCCTCTACGACTCCCTCTCCAGTCACATAGCCTATAGCGTATCCAAGGAAGCTTAACCTCGTCGCCTCCCTTATGTCGGCTTCTACATGCTTGATTAACTCTAGGACTACCTTGATCGCCTCATACTCCCTTATCTTGGTCTCAATCATGGTGAGCTTCTGGATACCGGACTCGAAAGCCTTTTCAACATCCCTGTATTCTTCTTGGATCTTCTCGAATGCCTCCTCCCAGCCCCCTGCCTTCAGGCCTAGGCCTTTAACGGGAGAAGGCTCCATTCTAAGAGCCCTATAGTAGGAGTCTAGCCTGCTTAGCTTCTCGTTGACCCTCGCGTAGAAGCTCCTATACTTCCTTGATACCTGGCCTCCCTTCACGTTGCTCGGCGGCTCGTCCACGTGGAAGAACCCTTCCTTTGCTAGGACTGCTACTGCCTGGTCGTATTTTGTTATAGGAATTGTTACTACTATCTCCTCAACCTTCTTTGGCAACAGCATTGTTAGCTGGCACCTCCATCCATGTCAGCATGCACGCCCGCTTACACCAGGGTCAATGGTCCCGGAATATTAACAATGCGGACCACTCCCCCTATACCTATAAACCAGTATTGTAGACAGGCTTGAACCCGGGGAAGGAGTTGGAGTCATCAAGTAACATGGGTAGAGTACTCGTAATAGCAGACGAGGTAAACGCGCCCCTGTTTAGGAGCGTAGGGCTAACAGTCTACGAGGCGAGGGATCAGAAACAGGTTGTGGAGACAGTCGATTTCGCCATGAAGAGCCTACACGATGTCAGCCTGATAAT
>WAKH01000081.1 GCA_015523485.1 Thermodiscus sp.
ACTAACACTACTAGCGGTGCGGGGAACTCGACATAGTAGTTCTTCCAGTTCACGCTTGAGATAACCTTGTATGACACGTCCTCCCTCTCACCATACAATAGTGGTATCTTGTTAGCATACCTCAACAATATGGGCTCATCCTTCGAGGGTATACTGCCTCCATAAGCGAGACCTACCTCGACTATGAACGGGTGCCCCATGTAGGAGCGCGCGGGCCTGGTAACCGCGGAGACGAACTCAGGGTGAAACATCCTCTTTAATCCAAGCTCTATCAAATCCTCCCCTATCGGAGATAGATAATCGCTCCTAGGCCCTCGGAACCCCTTGTAACTCCTCAACTTATCAACGAGCCTGACGAGAAGACTCTGATATTCTCTCCTCAACAGGGTCTTGGGGCTCACATTAGGCCTTATACCAGCATCCCTTAGGAACGCCTCAGCACTCCTTGCTCCTACACTCTGGAACTCTGTGACGAGCATCTCCTTTAGTGTTCTAGCAGTGGTTGATTGGAGAATCATCTTGAACTGCTCAAGGTTAACTCCATGCGGGTGTGGTTTAGCCTCCCTTGGCGGGCGGGGCATCTTCCTAGTCATCCTGGGGAATATGTAGACTTCTCCGTCTGGTGTCTCGAGGTGTATCTCGGCGTATGGAGCTACTATTGCCGTCCTCTTAATGTACTCGATAACCCTTGACCTTGCCCTCCTCCAGTCACCCTCAATAGTGATTGAGACACGGGTCCCATGCCACTGGCCCTTCTTCCTCCACTGACCCTCCTCAATAATCCTAGGCTTGTTCTCGTTGATGTCGATGAAGAGCCTCTTCATATACACGTAATCACTATCAGCCATAGAAGATACCACGGTAACAGGCCTACCAGCGGTCTGCTGCCCATAGATTACCGCCGCCTTAACACCCAAACCGAACATTCCACGGGTCTGCCTGATCACATACTTGCTGGAGTATAATACTCGGCCGAAGGCATCAGCCATAACAGTAGGCGGAACACCGATACCATTATCCTCGACCGTTATAGTATACCTATTCTCCTCCTCGAAGCCCTCAGCCTTCCTCACAATAACACGAATAACAGGTAGCAAGCCATGAGTATCCGTCGCGTCTAACGCGTTCTCCACGAGCTCACGAATAGTCTGATATACTGCACGGGTAGGGTTCGAGAAGCCTGCAAGCTCCTTATAACGGCTGAAGAACTCGGCTGGACTCATAGCCCTATACTTCTCACCACTTCCCTGGACCTTGGTCTCACCGCTGTTGCCTTTATTCTTGGCCGTTGTTGAGCGGCGTGCCAATTCCACGATACCCCCTTATTAGCCATTTCTGGTCATTTTAAAAGATACCGTAGATTTCGAAGACGAATCATACATTATTGAATAATTATAAGTCAAGGTATAACGGAGATATTATTTTGATATAAAATAAAGTTCTTCAATTAAAGCTTAATAACCACTCATAGGTATAGATTACACAGGTGAAACTCAAAACAAATAATAATAAATAATTATGAAAAGAAAAAGGGAAAAGGTGGAATAGTTGCAAGAAAACATAGACAGAATACACCAAATATACATGTATCCAGCCAGATTCAAACCCGAAATACCACGCCAAGTACTGAAAATGATAAACACCCACAATCACCTACCAGTACTAGACCCATTCGCAGGGTCAGGAACACTAGCCATAGAAGCATACCTACAGGGAATCAACTCCATATCCTACGATCTGAACCCAATAATAGAGATACTAGTAGACGCTAAGATCAAAATACTCGAGAAGGACTGCAATCCCAAAAACATAGAAGACCATATCAAAAAAGCAGGAGAATGGAACAAGAAGAGAGACGTCGACGAGACAGTACAAGAATGGTATCCACAAGAGGTAATGGACTACCTCGCCACAACATGGAGCTATATGGAGGAGAACGTCATTAGATTTGACCATAAATCTAAGAAATTCGAATTAATCGATAGGAGATGCGGCTCGCTAACCAGCATCATAATGCTATACGCTACTAGGAAAATAAGCTATACAGATAATAGTATATATAAATACTATCGCTCAAAAATGAAGAAACAATGGCTAGACTCAATGAAGGAAAAACACGGAAGCATAATCAATATATTCAAACACTACGCCCACTGGAAACTAAATCAAATAACTAGACTATTAAAACAACTCCCAGAGAAGCGGAATAAGGAGGCAATCGTGGATGTAAGAGGATACGTAGACCTCCTGGTAGAAAAAGATCTACCCGAGAGGGAGATAGCAGGAATCATAACATCCCCGCCATATCTGAAAGCCCACGAATACATAAGGAGCTTCAAGTATGACCTCTACTGGCTGGGTCTCACACTAGAGGAAATAAGAGACCTATCACGAAGAGAAATACCCTACAGGCCAACACCATCTACGAAGATAAACTCAACCACCTACATGGATTATAAGAAGCGAGTAATGGAAAAGGGAGTCAATCTGCTTAGATCGTACGAGAACTACTTCAATGCAATAATAAGGATCTTCGATAAGATAACCGACAAGCTAATCCCGAATGGTATATTCGCATACTTTGTAGGGAGCCCGATGCTAGGTGGTATAGAGATACCAATCAATAAGATATTGATGGAACACTACGTGAGTAAGGGATACACAACGATAGATATAAGGAAGGACCCCATAAGGAAGAGGCGTCTTTTCAAGGGGAGAAATAACGCTAATCCTCAGGGGATTCCGTCTGAATACTTAGTCATTCTGCGAAAGAATGAATAGAGACTTAAAATAATTATTAAATATGATTTTCTTGCATATATTGTAACAGCCAAGTCAACTATTTCACATTCCTAATAGAACCAGGTGGAAAAGGTAGCCTATTAACTACACAAGCAATATCAAGCCACCTCACCTCTACAAGCGACGGATCATCAATGACTCCAGACCTGGGATCGTCGAAGAACCTCTCAATCTGGCCACGAACATTCTCAACAATACCACCCCTCACTCTAGACGCACGTAATGCAAGCTTCACAGCAGTACTCAACTGGCGTTCATCCTCGAATTGACGGCAAGCTGACAAATCAACACTCCCAATACTCTTACCTTCAATCCTGAAACCCCTTAACTTCACCTTCCCGAGATCAATAGGCTTAACAATCACCCTCTTCTTAGGCATAGTATAACGCCTAGAACCCTCCAAAACACTCCCGGCAACACGTTTACGCGCATAATCCGTGGCATCAACAGGCCTGTACTCATCCATAACCAAAACAGTATCGGCGGTAGACAGGAGTATTCCACTCCCACTCGCAACAATAACCAAGCTAACACCAGCCTCCTTAAGCGAAGCGGCCAACTCCGATATTGTTAGAAGGGTCTTCTTTCCAGTGACCTCCTCTGTCCAGATATCCCGGTGTATGAAGTTCGTCGCGGTCCAATCCTCATCTATAAGTATAACGCGGGATCCCGCCTCTACAGCCTCCTGTAGGCTGGCCATAGCACTAGTAGCACCGCTCGCGTTACCGGTAGACCAGCACTTGGGGTCCCTTAAGCCCGGGAGATACTCTATCCAAGGGCTAATATCTACGCAGGAGACCCTACGGCCATTCTCACTCTGAATCCAGACGGCATCCCTCCTCGTTACTACCAGTTCCCTGCCATCACCCGGGATGTGGTTCCAAACTCCCTGACCTATAGCATTCAAGAGCGTCGTCTTACCATGGAAAGCCGGGCCAACTATAACGGTAAGACCCTCCCTAACTCCCATACCCGATACAGTTCTCCCCGTTGGCAGCTCGAACTCGACTCGAAGGCTTGGAGGGGATTCGAAGGGGACCGCATCTCTTAACGGCTCCTCACAGCCACCACACGCTCTCGGAAGAATACTGCCATCACCAACGAATGATACAAGCCCCCTCTCAGAAAGCTTACTACGAATATACTCCTGCTCCCTCCAAACACGAATATACTCGGAGACCATCGGGTCCCTCAAATGACCAACTACATCCCTGGCAAGTCTAGGTATCGATTCAACCAGGAGTCTCCTAGCAACGTCGCCCAGAATACGCCGCTTCCTAGAAGGAAGTCCTACCCAAAACCTTAGTACAAGCTTATACCCGTCGCCAACCCGTACTAGTCTAGACGAGTTCCTGGTAAGAATGATGGGACCGGGCCTGGGAAACCTGATCTCACCACTATGCCCCTCACCCGCACCGCGCATCGAGTACCTCTTAGACGACCTATAGGCAATCCTAGCCAGATAGTCAGCAACAGGTATGGGATACCTTGCACTAGACCCTGCGAGACCTACGGGTACCTCTACCCTAACAATACTCGGAGGAGCGAAAGGGTCCCCCTGAACCTTCACCATCTTAACCCGTACACTATTAACTCTGTACTCTATACCCTGCAATTGCTTGTATGCCTTATACCCCCTACCATCAATTCTACGCAGCAGTCTGTGGAGCGCGTCAGAGTCCATCGTATTAGACACCTTATTTTCCTAGCTCCTCAGTGTCCTGTCAAAACCATTATAACCACAATATTATCTCCCGCAATCCACGCCTTGAGGGCCTCGGTGGACTGCTATGGTGAGTATGGGAGACTTTTACGTCACACTTAAAACCCTCGCTGAAACGATAAGCGTGGCCGGCTACGAGGACGAGCTAAGGGAACTGGTCATAGAGTTCCTCAAACCCTACGCCGACGAACTATACACGGACTCGCTTGGAAACGTGATCGCAGTAAAGAAGGGAAAGGGGAAAGGTAAGGTTATGGTCGCAGCCCACATGGACGAAATAGGATTGATGGTGAGCCACATAGACAAGAACGGATTCCTAAGACTACAACCAATAGGAGGCTGGAACCCGCTAGTCCTACCAGGACAACGCCTCCTCATCAAGGGAACCAGGGGGATAGTCAGAGGAGTCGTAGGCATGACACCACCACACATCCTAAAGGAAGAAGAGGCCAAGAAGATCCCAGAGATCAGGAAGCTATTCGTAGACGTAGGAGCAAGAAACAAGGATGAAGTAGAAGACATGGGAATAAAAGTCGGGTCAATAGCAGTAATAGAAAGAACAGTTGAGAAGATAGGCGAACACCGAGTAACTGGGAGGGCATTCGACGACAAGGTAGGCGTAGCAGCTCTAATACACGCCTTTAGGGAGGCCGAGCCTGGAGACGTGGACTTCTACGCGGTTGTCACCGTACAAGAGGAGGTCGGCCTAAAGGGTGCAAGAGTAGCAGCATATAGGATCTCGCCCGACGTAGCACTAGCGGTGGACGTAACGGTGGCAGCAGACGTACCAGGCGTTCCCGGGGAGGCACAGATCGCAAAACTAGGCGAGGGACCCGCCATAAAGATAATGGATGGACGCAGCGGCTCCGGCCTACTAGCTCATCCAGCCGTGAGGGAGAAGCTGATAAAGGTAGCTAGGACAAAGGGCATACCTTTCCAGCTAGAGATACTGCCAGGCGGCACGACCGACGCCGCGATAATCGCGTTGAACAAGGAAGGCGTACCGGCCGGTACAGTATCCGTGCCAACGAGATACATCCATAGCCCAGTAGAAGTACTAGACCTTAGAGACGCTGTTAACACGGTTAAACTCCTCACGGGATTCGTCGATGAAATAACTGAGAAGTGGATAACAGAGCTGAGGGGAATGAGGATTCTCTAACCCTCCCTATCCTCCTTCAAGTTATCCAGCTTCTCCACGATCTTCCTGAGGTAAGGGGCCTCCTCGCTGGCCTTCAACGCGTCAGCAATGATGCCGGCAACGTCCTCGGGGTGAGGTACTGCGTAGAGTACGTATTGAGGCCTACTCTCTGGTACATTCACAGATTTGCCTCCCGTTACGGCAGCGCCGCCCGCAACGGGTCCCGCAGTGGTACCTGCTCCTACTGTGAGGGCAGAGTAGTCAGCTCCTAGACCCATGCCAGACTGGGTTACGATGTACACGTTGCCGAAGTTGAATAACTTGCCCAGGAATCCCTTCTCAGTAATAATATCTGTCAGCCTCGAATAAACGATATCCCTCCTACTCGACTTGAATAACCCCTTGTACTCTGTTATGATCCTCCTATCAGTTACGATGTAGACGTGCCTCCTCCTCTTGAAATCCACCCGTACAATCTGTATCAGCGAGAGGATTACCACCGCAGCAACGGCGGTCTTCACGTTGTAGCCGAGATACGCCAATATCGCCGGAGCAACAATCACAACTATCACAGCAGAGGCTATGGGTCTCCACGTTATCTTGAACAGTGAATAGACGATTACTGGGATCAATACCATTATAGCTATGATGACGAAGATGCCCCAGCTAGATGTGAAGCTCGACGCCCAGCCTCCAACCAGTGGGAGGCTGGATAGTTTTGCAGAGATAGTAGCACGCTTACTCCATGCTAGCAATGTTACTATGATCGTGTAGAGCCATAGGACTACGTCTCCCATAAATGCTAGTGGATGCGGGTGTAGTTTTGCTAGAATCTTTTCATCGCTTGATAATCCCTTATAGGACACCTCTAATTCACCTATTCTCCTGAATTATATTTCGGTTCATATGATATTATCGGGTGTTTCGGCGTTTTTATCTGTGATGTAGTCTCTGCCATAAGTGTTCGGTTGGTTGTTTATTGAATAACTCTAGCCAGAGTGGTTTGATTATTTATACCAATCTCTTGATATTATTACTATTTTATAATTATAATCTTTAATCCATATAATAGTAAATAAAATATATACAATAATATATATCGATTCGTAGACACCCAATACTACAAGTAAACCATTCATGGCCCATGGTAGGAGACACTCCTATCCTAGCAGCCATGAAGGTAAAAGGAAACCTGGTGAAAGCATTGAAAAACCATAGTGGAATCAGGTACAGGTTAGCAGCAATACTCCTATTCACCCTAATGATAGTAGCAACAATACCACAAGCACACGCACACCTAGACAAGCCAGGAAACCCTGCAATCAAAGTCACCATATACCTTGAAAGCGTAACACTACTAAACGACCAAGACGACGGACTAGACGGTAACGCCGAAATCGTCGTCAAATTCACGTACCTACACGAAGGCCACGAGGGAGGAGGCGGACTGGTAACAATAGACGACTTCAACTGGGACTACGAGAGGACTAGAAAAGTGGATAAGAAGATATACGAGCACATCGAATGCACGCCAATGAACAAGATACAGATAGAAATGGAAGCAAAAGAAGACGACACAGACACCATAACAACAATCGTGGGAGGACTAGTCGCGATAGCTGGAGGAGTAGTAGCAACAGCATACAGTACGGGAACAGCCCTACTATGGGCAGGAGCCGGTGGAATAGGTGGAATAACAGCACTCTTCGCAAGCATAAACTCAGCAGACGACCTAGGATGGGATAAGGAAGAAACAACCTCTCCAGGAGACCTACTACTTGAGACAAAGAACATCACAGTCAAGTTCAGGATCGAGACTGAAACAGTAAGAGGCGTGAGCTGCGAAGAACCAAGGCCAACAACAACCACAACAACCACGACGACAACACAACCGCCACCGACAGAGACTACGACAACCAGTCAGACGGCATACAACTCGACAGAGAAGACGCTTAAACTAGCAAAGAGGAGCCTAAACGAGAGAATAGTAGAGGGCAAAGAGTACTTCGAAGAATTAAGGAAAATCATAGCATTAGTAATGGAGATATCCCCAGAACCAGGAAACCCGGGGCAGATGACAGAATCAGAAGTCATCATTCTAAGAGGAGAAGCACCCAGGATTATACTCGAAGACATGATAGACCCGTGGATAGCCCTAATCGTCAAGACTGGAACGGATGTATCGAATGTGAGCCAATTATCTCTAGAAGCCATAAAACACCTCTACACTGCAAGAGAGCTAGTAGCACTAGACATGTACATGGAGTCAGTAGACCATTATGAGCTGGCATGGATGAAATCACTAGAAGCAATGTTCAGTAAGCAACAAATAATGTACCCCGAGGGAATGGGGTCCCTCCAAATTAGTGTTCTCAACCAGGATAAGGAACCCGTCTCTGGCGTCAAAATCGGGATATACAAAGACGGAGAACTCGTGGAAACTTACACCAGTGGAGAACAACCATACACCACAGTATTGGAGAAGGGCAACTATACAATAACAGCAGAGACAAGGCTATTATGGATGGATCTCGAACTCGCAAACCTACCTATCAGCGTGAAAGACGAGACTAGGGCCAGCCTCATAGTCAGTGAAACACTACTACCAGTAAACTACATAACAGTACTAGGCGACGCTACATTCGCACTACTAGCAGGGCTGATAGTATCGAGTATAGCAGCAGGAGTAAGCGGTAAGGAGTCACTATTGAGGAGAACACCATACAAGGTAGGGATCGGGCTAGCAACTGCGGTACTCGTCTACATACTATTATCCACACTACTGTGAGCGTGACGGGTAGGCAAGCCTGTTATAGAATGCGTATGATAGCAGACCGCTGACTATGCCTGTAACCGTGGAACCATCATCGCCTATGAGAGCGACAACCCAGAGTGGGATAAGCCCTAGGCTACCCGATGTAATTGCAACTATCTTTATTATGCCAGCAACCAGGAAGCCAGCCAGTATTCCGAACTTGAAAGCTCGAGACGACACGAGTAGCCTGGGGAGTCTTGAGATACCTTTTCTCAGCACAGCATCTGCGAACTCGATAACCACGTCAACATCGCCCACGGCGACAGAAGCATCAGCCTCAGCGAGAGCTGCTATATCATTCACACCATCACCCACTACGGCTACGGGTCCCTCACGTATTCTCAACTCCCTCACGAGCCTCTGCTTATCCTCCGGCTTCATACCGCCATACCACTCGTCAAC
>WAKH01000082.1 GCA_015523485.1 Thermodiscus sp.
AAGAAGCACTACACGAGGGACTCAACGCCTCAATAAGAGACCTAATATCAGACATAATAGAGAAGAATCAAACACTCAACAGGCTATCACAAAACGCCACACCAGACATACAACCACTAATCGAGCAAGCCAGAAGCAACCTGACAGAAGCAGCAAACTATGCATACATGGCTCTCGATATGCTAAACCAGAGCAACCAGACAGCCGCCCTAGAATATTACACGATAGCTAAGAGCTACTACAAGACGGCAGACCACCTAATAGACAAGGTAGAATCCATGGTAGAAGAATCAATGAGTGAACACGAAAAGAGCTCAGAACTACTAGAGAAAGCAGACCACCTACTCCACGAGATAAACGAGCTAAAAACAAAAGCAAACCAAATACTACAACAGGCAAACCAAACTAACTCAACAACCGCAATGAACCTGACATTAACGGCATTAAACCTATTGAACCAGGCTGAAAACCTAACCAACACAGCCATTCAACTCATCCAGAGCAACACAAACATAACGGAAGCCAAACTCCTACTAGAACAAGCCCACGATAAGAAGGAACAAGCAGAGAAGCTAATTGATCTCGCTAAAGAAGCAATCGAGATCGTGAAGGAGCACGAACACGAGCACGAAGAAGAATCTGGCCACAGTGGATCTACGACCCACAATGAAACCTCTCATGAGGAGGATGAAACAAGCGAGTTAAGCTATAAGATACAAGAATATAGGAATAAAGTATATGAATTACTGCAAAAAATAAGCGAGTACGAAGTCCAAGCCAACCAAACCAACAACACAGAAGCATTACAGCTCATACACCAGGCCAGAGAACTAGCTAACCAGACCCTGACACTACTAAACCAGGCAGAACTAATAATGGCAAGCAACACAACTCAAGCACATGAACTAATCAACCAAGCAGAATATAACATACACACGCTCGAAAACCTAGTGGAACAAATCAAGGAACTTCTCTCAACTGAGAATAACCAAAGGCATAATGATAACGAGAGCTAATCTCTGACCCACAATTCTTTTCATAATTAATCCTATAACGTTATTAATCAAAGTTTGTTATTCCTTATCCTTCAAGATCTAGAGCCAAGAGTAATTCGTGTTTAATAAATTAATTAACTATAAATTGATAATTCAAGGTTTTAATTCTTTCTATATTTAAATAATAAAAATATTACTATTACAATGCCCATTATAATAGCCAAAAGATACAACCGCCCAACCAAGCCTATCCTCTCGCCTAAGCTACAAATGATTGATGACGCATTCTTCGTGCGACCCGAAATATAGTAAGTTACCATGAACGTATCGCTGCCAGTCAACTTTACGTAGAGAATATGGTTCGTTTCATTATAGTAATATATGTCTCCATATCCAGCCTCGAGATCAGCTAGACTATTGACCTCCTGAGGACTCCTGCCACTGACGTTCACCTGGTCAATAATGCCGTATGGTATGTAAAGGACAACTATCACGGGAGATTCACTAATCCTATCAAGAGTTACTTGAAGACTAGCTTTGCCATACCTTTTACAATGTGACGACTGGTCATTGTAATATTGATATTTTATTGAAGATAAGTATCCTCCATGAACGTATTCAACTGTGGCTCCCATTCCTGCTAGTTGCGACTTCAGAAGCCGTGATAATCCGAGCGTTGCACTTGATTGTGTCTCTACATTTGTCATATTTGAGTCATCGCTCACTTTAACCCAGTAATCACTTGTTATTAGAGACCATATTCTACTTGCAGCCTCTAGTACAATCGAATTGTTCCAGTAATAGCTCGACAATGCCTCGAGGAAGTATCCTAACGCATACGGTTGCTCCTTGGCCAAGAAGCCCTTATGCCAGTATTCACCTGGAGCCTCTCCTACTCCGCCATACCTGTAGTAATACCATCCAGCGTCAACGTCATAGTGGAACCAGTGGTTAATCATGTAATTAATAGGCTCCATGTAGTCGTGATTACCCGTCTGCTTTGCTAACATTAGTAGTGCACTTGCTACTTCCGCGTTAACGTCGAGATACGTTGCCTTGCCAATTGGTGGTGGATAGTCTAGGAAGCCACCATCCCTTGGATCAGTCGGGTCCCTGATCTGAGACTTAATTATTACCTCGGCCCCCTTCTCAGCAAGGAGGAGATAGTCATCTTCCCCCGTATAATTGTATAGGTAGAGGAGGCCCTGAATGTAGTTGGCTAATATCCTTGTCTGCATCCTCCAATTCGCTTTGTCTAATACTCTCGCTAGTGAGTCGAATATATCTAAGACATATCCAGTATTACTTAGTTGATTATTTGAGTATGCTTGTGCTAAACCCTTAAACGCTCCTGTACCAGTGTTTACTGCATAACTCCAATCCCTCCCCTTGAACAAGTACATGCGCCTAGCCATGTCTATAACGAGGTCCTCGAGACCGGGAGCGTAACTGGACATTGGAATTATTCTAATTTCAACAGTCTTCATCTCATGTGACTGTAGGTCTCCTAGTACAATCTCATATTTCAGCCTGTGAAAATACCATTGACCATCAACGAATACACCATAGCTCCACAAGTGTACACCATAGCCTGCACTAACAAGAACTAGAACAGCCCTATTCATCCCGAGAGGGTCCCTCGAATAGGCTAGGCTAGGATACCAGCTCCTTCCCTCAATGTCTGTTATAGGACGCCATTTCTCCTCCCAAGAATATGCTAAGTGATACTCCTTCTCACGGCCTCCATCTATCGTCGTACCGTTTATTGAAGCATTAATGTATCCTATCCCTGGTAAGTAGGCGACTTGATAATGATAAGATTCCATGCTATCGAGTGCTAGGGAGACTCTAACGTTTACCATTGTTTCGGTTGTATTGTTGAGGATCCTTAATATAATCTTTAGCCAGGGGGCTCTGGGCTCGAGAATGTAGTCTTGGGAATAGACGAGTTTTCCATCGCCCATGGTTCTCGAAACATTGACTACATTATTAATAGTTTTAATCTCTTTTATTGCATAGTCTATTATTTTCCCTCCAACCCTGTTTCCGTAGCTTGCATCCCATTCCCCCTTGTAATCAGTCGATTCTCCTGAAAGCTTGTACCAGACCTCATTACCTCTTAATTTAATAGTTTCCCCCTTTCGAGACCACGCAACACCCTTCTCATTGATATTGTTAGGATCTTTGTAGGTGTCAAGTGCAACTACTATTGCTCCTCGATAGTCGCCAGGCCCAGTCCAGTTTCCCGCCAAATCTCCACCTATGTTTACAATATAGTTGCTCAAGCTAAAGTTAGCCGGATCCGATGAGGTTATGGTGAAGTTCTTGCAAGGTGTATAACGTGTGAAAAGCCATACATCACGGCCGTTATCATAAGTCAAGTATCTTTTATAGCTATTTAATACATTAGATATTAGTATTTTATCTCCAAGGAGGCCTAGGACTCTCGACGCCTCTCCTTGCTCAGTGTTCCAGTACCAACACCGCCCCTTCGTTGGCCCCCAGGTTTCCTTGAACAATCCCAGGCTAGAATTGTACAACATATTAACTAGGGTATAGGCCATCCTATACCATAAATATGGAGCAACATCAATAATGAGTACCTCATTTGAGCTCCAGGTGGAAGTACTTGGTGCTGATTGCAGGGTTATCAGCAAAATAATGAGTAAAGCGGGGAGCCTCAAGCCCCTACTCCCAACGTTACCAGGGTAATCACTTTACATTATTATAAATGCATAGTCATACCAATGATCAATAAAAGCTATCCTAGAAGTACCGAGGCTTGCAGACACGATGGTGATGAGTAACGTCTACAAGTACTCTGCAAACACGAAATACTCCGCTTACAGGGGTGACCCAAAAGCAGATAAAATAATAAAAAAGATTGCAAGAGAAATAAAGGATGATGTAAGAAACCTAATCACGAAGCTAATAGAAAAGAAGAGAGACGAGATAGTAAAGACGGCACTAAAACTGGAACCATGCGAATTCTGCATAACAAAACACTTCGTAGAACAAGTAATATTAGAAATCTGCAAAATCGCTAGGAATGGTACTAGCAGAGATAAAGTGGCTAAAAAACTAGACCCAGATATAGCAAATCCGTGAAGTCGGGAGGCATCCAGGTAAAATATACCGGATCCACAGTCCGGCGATCATATATATTCAAAATATTAACATCTATTTCAGATATTTTTGAATTTTAGTTGATTTAAAACATGTTATAACAAGTATATTTTTATTCTCTCTTTTGTAAATAACCACTAAGACTTTATCATTAATCCTTTTGATACATTTATACACATCGTATTCATGTTCCACTTTGTCTGAATTAGTTAAACAATTTTCAATGAGAGTTCTATCAATTTTTCTTTGCTTCATACGCTCTAATGCATGTAGTGTATAACGTATTTTCAAGCCTTAGCCACCAGGGCACTAGGTCCTTCTAGAATTAGGCTAGTAAGGTCTAGTTTGCGTTTTGAAAAATGCAGTATCTCGATTCCAACGACTTCTCCTTTTTTGTTATAGTCAACTATTAAGCCTGGATAAACTTCGTCAGAATCTATTATTTCATCGTCTTTAATCTTAATATAGAGGACGTCGTTAACCGGGTCATACTTGATCACATATTCCATCATTATGCACCAATTCCTCTATTGTATTGCACGCCTATATCATTAAGCCTAGTGGGAGTGCATCTACCATTACGATTATGGTAATGATTGCTTTAATTGGCATAAATTGTTTTATTTAAAAGTTAGAATTTTACAAATTGTTATGGAAAGCAATGCAAGTCTAAGGTGGGGCCCGGGCCGGGATTTGAACCCGGGACCTCCGGATCCACAGTCCGGCGCTCTAACCAGGCTGAGCTACCCGGGCCATGCCTGACCGCCCAGATAGTAGTTCATCGCCCAGGTTTGGGCTCATCCCGGGCCCCAGCGTGCCGGTTATTGGCTCTGTTGGTCTGGGGTTTAATTCTTTATGAGTCCTCGTTTCATGTTATTATTTTGATTTGGTCTTGAATCCTACGGCTTCTAGGAGGATTGATGTTGGTGGTTGTGCCTTGATCGTTGCATCCTCTGTTTCTACATGTATTTTTACGCTCCCGTCGAGGATCTGCAGTTTTGATGCAAGCGTTACTGCAATGATGAGTTGTAATAGGGCATAGTAGGTGCGCGAGATGGTTTCTGGGTGTAGTGGGTCTGGCTTGATAGTTTCTTCTGGATTGTAGTAGACATGTAGAGGCTGGGCAAGTCGCGAAATAGGATGTACACTCCATAAGTTATACGCGCCGGAGTCGCTTGTTACGAGAGTTGTTCCATCCACTAGGATCGGGTCTATACGGGTTACGCCTGTATCACACGGCCTAGGACCACTCGGCACTATGCTGGCCCCATAGCGCCTCGCCTCACCTAGGGCAAGATAAGCCAGTATAGTTGCGAAGGAGTGGGGGTCCCTCTTCTTCCTCTTTACCGCCTCCGCTACATTACTCATTATCTCGGCGACGGCACACTCTGGGATCGTTATCGGCAGTCCTTCATAGACGTAGTTGTGGATTCCATGGTATAAGAGGCTCGTATCGGCTATGACGCTTTTAGGTATAACACCGTCAAACCGGAGGGGCGAGGCGCCGCTCCAAGCCAGTATCTGCCCTAATCTCTGGGGGTCGACTTCGTTAGCCCACATGTTTATTGCCCTAGCAAACCTGTACAGGAGCTCACCTACCGCCTTGTGATCACACAAGTCTGCTTTCCAATCCCCTATCGTCTCAACCGAGACTCTTAATTTCCCACAGTTATGGCTGAGCGGGGGACCCCTAACAAACCCCTTGGCCTTGTTAAGCCGCCTAGCGAGTTCCGCGACAACACACCTTAGAGGCGTCAATTCTCCCTGTCCTGGAAGAACACAGTGCGTTGTTGACAGGTCGGGGACCCTGTCCGCCACGGATCTTAGCTCTTCCCAACTATGAGGCTCCAATGCCGAATGCATTACTATAATCGGTTCAAGTCGTCTAGGCGTATATGGATAGTACAGGCCTGTCCAGGGACCCCAGTAGAAGTTTACATGAACTATCTCGTGATCCTTATCGAACCCAGCCAGTGCGACGCTAGCCGCCAACCTCCTGCCCGCACTAGAGACTAGGATTAGGCCTGGCGTGCCTTCAAAGTATGATTTTCTAAGTATCCTGGGCAGGGGGCTTGTCTGGTACTCCACAACGGCATTCGTAGAGAGCCCTTTCACCGTTACTGAAACTTCACTGAAGTACTTCTCTATGAATTCTTTAACCATTTTCGCCTCGTTTAAAGCCGTGACATGAACTATTGTTATCTCGTCCACACCATACTCCTCGTATAGGCGGGTAAATCCTGATACCGCAGCCTCGAAGGATCCGGCTCCTCGACTGACAGGGAGGGTCAACTTCAAGACGGGGGCACCTCGCGATCATATATAACGTTGTCCGACATATCAGTAGCCTATACAATAGTTGTGTCGATCCACGTAATAAAATTGAATCCATCACACACCTTGATTACCCAATCCCCTATCTGACAGATTCAGTAAACCGTGCAACAATGATGGGATTATAAAATGTTCAACCAACCCCTACTCACGATCCGGACGAGCCGATAAGATATACGATGCAACTCCATCCTCGTCTGTAACAGCCTCAACCTCTCCAACCTGTAACTGCCAGGAGGGACCCGGTAGTTGCAGGTACCCCAATGCCTCATCTGGGGCGAGCACGATGTTAAAGTACAGTGGGTTCAAGTATTCTTTAAACTTCCTTAGTCTTTCGAAGAGGCTCTCCTTCTTGACACCTTCAATAATAGCGATAAGAGTGTTACCGACCTTGATAGAGTTGCTGAAGGAGACTGGCGGTGGAGCAGAGATTTCAAGCCTCATAGGACCACACACGTGGACGGAATCAAGTATCTTAACTGAAGCTTCTAGGGCCTCTAGAGCCTCCTGTTTACCCGGGATAGAAATTGTGGAGCCCACAACTAGTCGAAGCCACTCATCTGAAACTGCTAGATTATAGGAGTCGAGGAGGGATGCTTCAGCGGTTGTCTTCGTCAGCCTTTCACAACTTGAGTAGTAGGCCCTGGCAGCTAACGGCATATCCCCTGAAGGGTTTAGGTGGAGTGTGGCTATAGACGACGATATCCATGCCTTCCTAATAGTCCATTCGTAGTCACCAGCGTAGTAGTCGTTCCATGCAGAGTACAGGATTGCTCTGGCCCGAACTAGTAGTGCTGAATGGAGGGCCCATGAAATGGGCATTCTAGGCCACCACTCTTATGGCATGAGGGACCCTCCCGGTCCCTCTACGCTGTCCTGGCCTCGTTCATCGCCCTAGTGCTCACCGCTTTTAGCATTCTGCACTTGGACCCGGGAGGGTCCCCTGTAATAATAATTAGGTATACTGGAGGGTTTATGATTGGCGTGTTACACTTGTATTACGCTGTCTACCCTCCTAAACTCAATCCCTGCCCAAATTACAGGTCGGGTGTAGTGTAATGGCATTACAAGACGTAGCCGCTGTAGTCGAGAACATAAAGAGCGCGATTGGCTTCAACGCTGGCGACATAGGATACTACCTGGCAGCGGCTGGACTAATGATACTAGTACTAGCGGCGGTGTTCGTAGTTGGAGCAATAATCTACAGGGGGTTGAAGTCAATATCATACATGGAGACAGGAGAGTTCGCCAGGTTCCTAATAATCTCAGCGATAGTCCTATTAGTGCTGGGCGCTATATGGCCCTAGCCTCTTCCCTCTCCTCAAGCTTTCTCTTCAATATCTTCAGCCTGACGAAGTCCTCCCTCATACGCTCGTCCAATACGCTTTTGATGAACTTAATCGCTGACTGATAGCTGGGGAGGATAACGTAATCCATAGCGTTAACGAGCCTCTGAGTCTCCTTCAACTCCTCGATAAGCCTCCTAAGCATCTCTTCGTACTCAGCAAGCTTGAGTATCGAGGGGAGTAGTCTGGCAAGCATATCCCTGCTCTCGCGAAGCTTTGGACTAGCATCTAAGGGATAGGGATTACCAGGCATCGTACCCTCAACAACCTGGAAAGTAGGCGTCTTAACTGCGAATAAGACCCTTGTATCAACCTTAACTCTAAGGCTATCGGGCACTGCTTGAGTATAGCTCCTGGCCTTAGCCTCCCCCTCCTCAGCTAGACCCTGATAATAGTAGGCGAATAGCTTGTATATCTCACGGAACACTTCGTTTTGATACTTGTTATACTCCTCTCCAGCGCTCTTAATATAGTGTAGAAGGACCTCCCTCTTCTCCTCCATGACACCCCTGATTTTCCTGAGCATCTTCTCTTCTCGTCTCAGCCTTATCAGGTTGATTTTCGTCGGCAACACTTTCCTCGGATCTATGGCCATCGTCGTCCACCTCTAAGCGTCGGAACCGGCCCCCAGTTAGCCTAATCATCCTTCCTGGTTTATATGGTTAGACTCATCATACACAATGCACTGTTGAACAGCGGCTACAAGGTCCCTGGCCAGAGACCAGGCGTCTTCGTATGGGATTATAGCTCGGAGTACAGGATAGCCGGGAGCTATCTCCTCCACTTGATAGATGATCTCGCCCTTTAGGCTTGACACGACTATTGAGGCTATGTAGAGGTTTCTAGCGTGATCGCTTGGATCATCTCCAGGCAATGGCAATGGGGCCTGGACTTGCACGATACTTCCATGCTCTGGATCCTCCTTCGCCTCTATAATAACATGTCTAACATGGATCCTTGTCGTCTCGCCTTCGGCCTCGAACCTTACTCCTAGCTCCCTTAATCTCTCTTGCAGCCACTTGTAGGGTCCCTCAAAGCTAGCATGTCCTGGTATCCCTACTGGTTCCCCCATTCCTTTACACCCAGGAAATTGTTCTACTTTGGCTGTAGGATAGCGGCCCTGTAGTAGTCGCCGAACGAGTCAACAAGTATGACGTCTACTTGAGTCTTGGGGGTTATCTGTTCACCAATGTTTACCTTGAATATCTCGCCAGCCGGCCAGAAGCCAGTCACGTTATAGCTAGTACCGTTTAGCCTTACTATCACCGCCGTTATCCCATAATTCTCTAGGCAAGCGGGGTATTTGCTCTCAAAGTTTATGAAAATGGTTCCGTTGGGCCAGGCTACTGCCTCGGACCTTATCACATACGGTGCAAGGGAGACATTGACGTTGAAGGTATCAATCAACGAGTCCCCAGAGTAGACATCGACCCTATACTTACCTGGCGCTAGGTTAGGTTGAAGGGGGACGACGACCTTACTGCCAACGCTTATCTTCGCTTGGGTCTTCAGGTTTCCATCCTCATCGTAGAACTTCATAGTCACGCTATTACATTTGCCTTGTGTTTCCACGATTAGTCTATTGGTCATCGCACACATCTTGACGATTTTGAAATCATTACATGATTGTTTCTTTACTTGCTCTGTGTAGAGGAATACGGCTCCAGCGATTATCAGAATTATAACCAATACTCCGATCAGGCGCTTCTCCAATACCCACCGCACCTCATAGACTAATACACGGGTCCCCACTATAACTAACTAGTGTTTACTCATGCATTGCTACTCAAGTGGTTATCGAACGGTTTTCAATCCTGTTTTACCAGTTATCATATATACTATTAGACATGAATACTAGATTGATACGTTTAAACTGGAGAAGACGGTTGAGCCTAAGAATCACCAAAGACGAGGAAAAGAAGATCAGAGAGAAGTATAAGCTGGTGGGTGTTCACTGCGTTTCATGTAAGAGAGTTATAGAATCCGAGCTATCCAAGATACCCGGGATTGTAAAGGCTGAGGTAGACCCGAATACTGGCATGTTAACGATTGTATTCGAGGAGGGAGCCGATAGGAAAGCAATAGTAGAGGCCGTTAGACGTGTTGGTTACGATGTCGTGCTCGAAAAACTGATTTTCAGGGTCCATGGGTTAAAGGAGGGCATGGGCCGGAGGATTGAAGCTAGGCTTAAGAAGCTGCCAGGAGTTGTCGATGTGCGTGTATTTGAAGCCAACCGGCTAGTTAGGGTTGAGTTCGATCCACTACACATTAAGAGCGAGGATATCATTAGAGAGCTAGAAAGAATCGGTCTCCGGGCAGAGCTGGGCGCCGAGGTGAAGGGTAGAGATCTTGGTAAGGTGTCATTAGCTATTGCGTCCTTTTCAGCAGTTGTATACTTTGTAGGTCTTCTATTCTACCAGCCTCTGACTATAGCCGCGGGACTACTCGCATTCATCGTTGCACTCTATGAGTTCTTTATACCAGCAGCAAAAGCCCTTCTAAGAGGATACCTCATAATGGATACATTACTGGCTCTTGGCACCGGCACAGCCCTTCTAGTGAGTATCTATGGCTTACTCACTGGTGGAGCAGTGTACTTTGAAGCAATAGTATTCATCACCTTATTCGTTGTAGCAGGCCGGTATGTTGAGAAGAGGCTGAGGGAGAGGGCTGAGGAGATCCTCTCTGAGTCGGCTAATATCCTGCCAAAGGAGGCTAGAGTGGAGAGGGGAGGGTCCCTCATAACAATCAGCGTTGATGAGGTCGCTCCTGGCGAGATCGTCGTAGTTAGAGCTGGAGAGAGGATACCGGTCGATGGTAGAGTTTTTAGGGGTGAGGGAGAGGTTGATGAAAGCCCTGTTACTGGCGAGTCCGAGCCTAGACACGTCCAGGAAGGAGACCTAGTACTCGCCGGCTCCACTCTGGTTAGGGGCTGGCTGAAAATAACATGTCTTAGGACCGGAAAATACAGGCTCGTAGAGAGGGCGTTAGAAGCGGCCAGGGAAGCGGGACTCTACAAGCCCAGACTCCAAGAACTAGCTGACAGGATAGTGAGTGTATTCGTCCCGATAGTACTAGTCATTGCGGCTGCGACAGTTGCAGGACACATAATTGCCGGGTCTGGGCTAACCGCCGCTCTTATCGCGGCTGCAACGGTACTTGTAGTCGCATGCCCCTGCGCTCTAGGAATAGCAATCCCGACCGCGATAGCCGCTTCCGTGGCTAGGTCCCACAGGCTAGGACTGATCCTAAAGAGGCCTGACACGCTTGAACCACTATCCAGGGTATCCATATTCGCATTTGATAAAACAGGGACCCTCACAAGGGGCAGGCCACGAGTAGTTGATGTAAAAACATTAGATGGAAGCATCGAGGAGGTCTTATTCTTGGCTGCGAGCCTTGAGTCTGAGAGTACGCATCCAATCGCTACAGCCATAGTATCATACTATAAGGATAATTATGGTAAGGGACCCGCCAAGCCCGAATCCCTCGATGAAATACCGGGGAGAGGACTAGTTGGAGTAGTTAACGGGCGGAACATAGCGATTGGGGGTCACAAGCTTGTAGAGGATTTCGGCTTAGAGATCCCAGAGGCGGATGTCGAGGGAATAACTAGGGTATACGTCATTATAGACGGCAGGGTAGCTGCTGTAATTGGAGTTGAAGACGAGATCAGAGAGGATGCGAAGGAAACAGTAGAATACCTGTCAAGGATGGGTATCAAGACTTACATCCTCTCAGGAGATTCGCCCGAAGCCGTGAGAAGGGTTGCTGCTAAGCTTGGTATCCCCGAGGAGAACGCGCTTGGGGGTCTAGACCCTCTTGAGAAGGCTGATATGATAGCGCGACTCAAAAAGGAAGGGAGAGTGGCATACGTTGGTGACGGAGTAAACGACGGACCAGCCCTTGCCGAAGCGGATGTAGGTATAGCCGTTAATGAAGCGTTAGACGTTGCAAGGCAGGCTGGAGACATAGTTCTAGCGAAGAACGATCTAAGACTCATTCCAGCTTTAATCAAGCTAGCGAAGAAGACGGCTAGGACGACCCGTTTCAACTTATTCTGGGCATTCGCATACAATGCCGTCCTAATACCCATAGCCGCTGGCGTACTATCGCCATGGGGAATAACTATACAGCCAGAGATGGCTGCATTGGCTATGAGCCTGAGCTCAATAACCGTTACAAGCAACAGTGCGCGGATCCTGTATTGGAAGCCTTAACTCGTCCTTACTCAACGCTATATACCCTGCCTATACCATTCTACCCGGTGTATATACCATGATGAAGATCGACCCCGTATGCGGGATGGAAGTAGAAACCACGACCCAGTACAAGACCGTATACAAGGGACAAGTATACTACTTCTGCAGTAGACAATGCCTCGAAGCCTTCAGGAAGAACCCAGAATACTACCTAGAACACGGTCCACAAGGCATGCCAGGAGAGACGCATAGCCATGAAGAGCACGAGCATGAACACCACCACTCCGCCCACGGACATCACTGCCACTAACCCACACCAATATCCTAGCCAATACATTCGAGTAAGTTTAATGAAGCGAGACCTTATGGGCAGAGATAACCTGTTGAACACTCTTCCAACCAAGTATGTAGCCGGATTGGAAACTATCCGAATAACAGAAAACACAACGCTTACTTCCAGCAATGCTATACCCCATCATCAGCATATACAATGAGAGGAACATACCAGGTTATCACTAAAGACGGTATCATCGCATGGTATATGATGATAAGCACCTTCTGGTATATCGCTCCACTTCGATTCTGGCGCCAAATCCCAATAAAACTCAGAATTATAATATAATATTCATCATCAAGCAAAGCAGAGTTTAGAGTACAACAACTATATGTATCGTTCGATTATAATAGCCGCTTCATAAGTCTTAAACTCTAACGTGGAGGCGATCGCAACGATAAGACGCCCCAGGAAGATAAAGTGTTCCAGGATATTGTATGGCGAGCTGATTAACTCCTTCTCCTCTTATGGCTGTCCAATATGCCGGCTTACTAGACATGCCGAGGAGAAGGCGATTACAACACTAATGTATGAAAGGGTGAACGATCCATCGACTAGAAATCAGTTGTTGCGCTCAAATGGTTTTTGCCCGTTTCATGCTTGGATGGTAGTTGAATTGTACCGTCGGGGACCCGATACCTCAATAGAGCCATTGGGCCTCACCATAATCCTCGCAGATATATTAAAACATGAAATAAATAATATTAAGAAGGATAATCTAGCATCAAGTCCAGCAGGCGAATGCATTATCTGTAAAATCGCGAGAGAGACGGAAAAATCCTACCTTGACAGTTTCATTAACTGCATAAACGACAAATTACTGAAGGAATATTCGACTGGAAAATCAATTCTATGCATCAAACACTACGCACTCATCTCCTTAAACCTCTATGATATCAACAAGGAGCTGGCAAAGAAGTTGAAGGAAATACAATTGAATAAGCTCAACAAACTATACACCACCGCACTACAATACATTAAGAAAACCGACTATAGGTCAATTATAGAACCATCAAACGATGAAGCCACGGCATGGTTTAGAATACTGGAATTCCTAGACGGATACAAAACCTCGACGATAATTAAGTCATGTTAATTATCCAACCTTTTACCTTTATACATCTCTAAGATCTTCTCTACGTTCTCCAGGATCTTTTCAACGCTGATATCATCGTTGCTATTCACCTCTTCTTTGAGTGGTTTAATGTAATCGTTCATATATCGTGATAATTCGCCTCTATACCTCCTTATCTTATCTATATCGATATTCCTCGCATTGCACATCTTATAGCAGGATTCGAGGTCGGCCAAAACACCTGATAGTATTAGTATGGCGTTTTTTAGTTCTTCAATAACCTCTCTGACCCTCATTCGATAATAGAGGAAGCCTGATTCTATCTTCATACACTGTAAATTCCTATCCCATACTTCGAGTGAATCGATTTTATCACCGTATTTCTTTTCCAGGAGCCAGTAATTGTATCCTTTCCTTATCAGATCCTTAATTGTATTTTCAAGGTCCTCGTTCTTGGTCGACATCATGTAGTATTGTAGAAGGTTGTTGATGTCATCATCTAAATGTATTGATACTTCAGCCTCAGCCTTTCCTCTTTTCAAAAGGCGCAAATCAACCACCAAAGCGTGATGTTAAATAGCAAGTGAATATACGGGTTTTGTTCTACCTAGTGGTAAACTACGATCAAGATGTAGAGGAATGCGTTATTCAAACGAATTGTGGGATGAAGCCCGGCGCTCCCTTGTGGCGGACCCGGGGGGATTTGAACCCCCGACCACCGGCTTAGGAGGCCGGCGCTCTGTCCTGGCTGAGCTACGGGTCCATCCCCGGATTTTTTCGATTGTTGGCTGTACAAGCTTTAAATCTTAGCTTGTCTCTCCAGCGCCCTCTATGCCTGTGTGACTGAGACTACAACCTGACTGTTCCAAGAGCTCTATTATTTCGTCTTGCATGATGTAGAACTCATCAATTACTCCCTCTAGCACTGTGTTCTCAATATTGCAGAGCTCCTTTAGCCGTGTTAGGGCTTCTGGTTTCTCGCCTTTCTTAGCTAGCGCCAAACTACAAAGCAGGATTGAAGACGGTGTATTCGGTAGGACTCTGCATATTTCTATTACTCCTTCTATATCTCCTGTGAGTAATAGTGCTTTGCCTAGTGCGTCGGCGGCGAATGACGCATAGTG
>WAKH01000083.1 GCA_015523485.1 Thermodiscus sp.
ACGAGTCTCAAACCTTTCAAAACGAAACTTGTGATTGGTAGCGGCATCTCCTCTGAGAATATATCAGAATATTGGAGGTTCTCTGACGGCTTCATAGTAGGAACTTCGATAAAGCTAGGCGGAGAAACCGAGAATGTAGTATCGGTGGACAAGGCTAAGAGGCTTGCCGACATAGTAGCAAGGTATAGAGAGGTATGGCCCTGCGCGAAGACTAGGTAGATATGGATTGGGATGAAGAGTAGAACCCGGTCAGCATGCAGAGGCTTGTGAAGCCGATGATGAATCCTAGTCCAGCAGACCAACCCAGTATTACCAACCCTGATCCTCCTTGAGAGTTTACCACATACCTAAGGGTTGTAGGGTGATACGATTGTCTGTAGATAGCATGGATACTCTAAGAAGTAACTACGAAGTAACGATTGGACAGGAGACTGATGAGCTTCAAAGCACACTAACAAAGCTAGACTTAGTTGTATCACTACTCTCGATTGCAATGGTTGACGATAACAGAGAGATACTCGAAGAAGCAGTTGGCCTATTCGATGAAATATTATTTGAACTGAGGAGTAGAATACCCTCTGAGGCTTCACAGATAATAGGCTACCCCATAGTTGACGCACTGGAATTAATGGACTGCATAGGCGCTGACGCAGTATATGAAATACTTGCATACGCTATTGGTACTCTGTACCTAGCACCGGCAGAGGCGCCTACTAAGCTAATCGATGTATATAACGACTGCCTCGGCTGGGCTAGCGATCCATCAATACTGCCACCGACTATCATCGCAGGAGGGATACTTGCATCGTTTACAGCCGCCCTGAACAAGACACTACTAAGTAAACAACTAACATAGGTGAGTATTAGCTAGATTATTCTCGCTAGGCCGCTTACCCAATCCTTGGCTTCATCTTCCAACCGGTATTATTCTGTATCTGCTACGGATGACTTCATCGTGGTCTGCTCTGGACCGCCTACCGGGTACCTTTTTTCGACTCTCCTCGGGAACGCAGAGGTTACCATTAGGCTTATAGAGGGACCCTAGCCTTATAACAGATTACAGCACGACACTCACTGCAACGAAAATCTTAGAAAGACAAGCTGCAATATAAAACGCATTAATCTACTGTTTCTGAACCCAAACATACTGTGGGGGCCTGTGAGGAACGATGGGCAGTCGGACGTTGATGGAGAACCATTGTAGCACCGAGGCCCCGATTCTTGCTTCTAGTGATATTCATAGTCCCCTATACCTATCATTATTTAGGAAATCATTGGATAATATTAATAGTGATTCCTGCATATTCATTTTAGCTGGTGATATCGTAGACAAGGGTGTTGTCGCCGCTGCTGAACCCGTTTTTAGATCTATAAGACAAAAAAATAATTTCAGAATAATTTCGGTGTTCGGTAACGAGGAGTATATCGATAGAGAAGGTGAATTCAAAAGGAAATACTCGGACATTGTATGGTTAAACGATGATTATGTAATAGTCGAGTTAAACGAGAAGTCTGTAGCTATTATTGGAACCCGGGGGGCATTAGGTAGGTTAACTAAGTGGCAGAGAAGACATATGCCATGGCTCGAGGAGGTCTATAATAAGAGACCTGAAGTTATAAGGGACCTTATATCTAAGGCCAAGAAAGAAGCCGACATTGTCATAGTAGTCTCGCATTATGCTTTAACACATTTTACTATCATAGGGGAGCCCAGGCATATTTGGCCAGAAGTATATTCGCCGAGAATGGAGAAGGTCATCCTAGAAGAGAAGCCACATATAGTCGTTCATGGACATGCACATAGAGGAAGGCCTTTCGCGAATATCAAAGGAATCCGTATTTATAATGTAGCTCTTCCTCTAAACAAACGCATAATTCCAATCTATATTAAAGGCGAGAAGCCTTCTCTGATGGACTGGATATTGGGCAAATAAGGAAGGAATCAATTAAAAGCGTTGATCTAAGCTAGACTTGTTAATCAGGAGTGAGGTGGAGGGTAACGTCAGGAAAGAAGTCGGTGATCTTTGCCAGGCTGCTTGTCTCAGCTCTAGCAGGCTGGATAGCCTCATCAGCCCTATATGTAGCTGGTGTTGCACTGGGTATACACATTAGCTCCACCTTGCTCCTCGTGACCGCATTCGGTACAGCGGTCATGGTTGCTCTTTTCTCAGACTTCATAGCCATATCATTGGCAAAATACATACTCAGTCTGATTGCAAATGATGTCGAAGATATATCGAAACCAGAGAGCGGTACCCAAGTGGAGGATATTGAAGACCAGTTTCTAATTAAATCATTCATAAAGATGCTGGTTGAACCAGCGATACCAGACATTGTTGATGTTAAAATCGTTATCGAGGGAGATAACAATAGTCTTGACGACTTGATGTTGGACCCGATGCTTCTAGAAGAACTCGAAGAATTACTGCCAACAGCGGTTGACGGCTGGGGTTATGTGACGGCCATCTACTATACTAACGGAAACCTTATCGTGATGTTGGATCCACAGGTCGCTAGGCTTCTAATGAACACCATTGAACGAGGAGATGGCGAGAAAGTCGTGATCACCCGGAACGAGGAGCTAGTACAGATCTATGATATAGTGAAGAGAGCGTATCTTACCAGATATCCGGGTGCCGATGGAACTATGGCAGCATACATAGCATATAAAACAATAAAACAATTGATAAACAATGGTCTTATAGAAGTGCCAAAGGAGTTAGTTAGCAATATGCCTTATGAGCCAGAAGAGATAAGGGTTAAAGTCCTCGAACAAATAAGAGAGGAAAACACACATTAAATTGTCCTGTATTATCCTTGATATAAATAAAATTGTTATCATAGTAAAACTACTTATTTTGAAGAATGGTGCCGCCGCGGGGATTCGAACCCCGGACCACCCGGTCTTCAGCCGGGCGCTCTCCCGCTGAGCTACGGCGGCTCCGCGGCGGCCCGTGTTCTTGATAATCTACCTGGGGTAGATAAATCCCTTTGCCAGCCTGTTATATGTGTATGGGGAGAAGGTAGTGATTCAAATAATAATACAAAGTGTAAATAAATCGTTTTTAGATCAAATTGCCGATATACTTGATAGTGTTTCAAAGAATATCCCGGTACCAAACAAGATAATCGTGCCCACCACTGTACTTTCCTTACCACTAACACTGTACGACTTTCCTAGAAGACAATATATCGCGGAAAAAGTTAATAATTTTATATATAATTATTACCGAAATATAATAGAGAATACAAATGATCTCTACGTTATTGCAATCGTCGAAGGAGACGGGTACAGCGGAGGGCTGAATTTCGTATTTGGTTTAGCAACGCCCTCTTTAAGGGTAGCCTCCGTATACGCTTCTCGAATAAAATATGGAAAACAAGAAGCAAAATTCAAGGAGAGATTGAGAAAACTCATACTCCATGAATTAGGTCATCTCCTCGGACTTGGTCACTGCGTCAATTACTGTGTGATGAGATTCAGTAATAACCTCCTCGAACTCGACGAAAAACCCGATGAATTCTGCGAGGAATGCAAATATAAACTAGTTAAAGTAATAAAGTAATACTACTTTATATATCGACTACGAACTGAATTCTCCAACAGTCACCAACGTTCTCGATACTCATTTGGGCATATGTCATCGCCTTTACTATAGTACGCTCTTCGTGAATCTCTGGATCGAACCTCTCGCCCCATGCGCTAGCTACTAGTTTATACTTGTCTTTATCTTTTAAAATTTTACATACTTTAAATATTGAAAATACCATTCCTTCCGCGTCCGTGTATATTAGTAGCTCTTCGATCCACTTGTAGAGCAGGTTCTCTAGATCGTCGCCCTCGACCTCGACATCAATCCTAATTTTAGGTTTAACCTTCTTGGTATCCGTTATAACCTCATAGACTCCTAAAGCTGAGTATTCGAATGCCTCCTCTAGGGTCCTTCCAAGAGCTTCTATTAGTACATCTGCTGTATGCTCTAAATGGTCAAATCCAGGGCATTGACTCATAATTCCAGCACCCATAATCTAACTAGGGAGATTACGGGGATAATAGCATCAGGGTGTGGATACCTTTGATCAAGGCTTCAGGCAAACGTGTTTATGAACTGTTGAAAAAACATTTAAGATACGACGAAGACGAATTCGTCGTCTATGTCGCTAAAGATCTGGCGAACAATCCCTTCGTGATCCTAGTATCCATCATTCTAAGCCAGAATACTTCAGACAAAAACTCTATTCGTGCGTTAAAGAACTACATTAATGAGATTGGATCGACTTGCGATGATGCTCTCAGAGCATCCGTTGAAGCCATTCAAAAAGCGATCAGACCAGCTGGACTCTATAAGCAGAAGGCAACTACCATAAAGAGACTGGCGATAGAGTACTGTAATCGTGGACCGCAAATCCTGAATAATAATGATATTAATTTAATTAAGATGTGGCTCCTATCGATACCCGGGATTGGCCGCAAGACGGTGGATGTCTTCCTTCAACTTCTCTATGATGCTCCAGTATTCGCTGTCGATACACACGCCGCAAGGATCGCTAAGAGGTGGGGACTAGTTGGCGATAAAGCGTCATATGACGAGATCTCACACGCTTTATTAGAGTTCTTTGGCCACGAGCATGCTGGCGAAGCACATAGGTTATTGATAGTGCTTGGAAGAAGGTATTGTAAATCTAGGAAGCCAAGGTGTGGTGAATGCCCGCTGAGAGAAGTGTGCCCCTATGCCCAACGGCAATCATAATTTCAAAGCCAAAGCGTATTCAGTGGTGTTTAGAGGAGGCTTGGGATATAGCTTCTTATCTGGGCGCCGAAGTACACTCCACCCCTTATGATGGAGTCTTCTATCTAGCTGCGGGAATAGGAATACGTAGAGAAGAGTTATTGAATGCAATCAGAACGTATAAGTTCTCTTTTGCATCTAGACTAGTAATAGTAAATACCTGTATTAGTTTAGAAAATAAGGATTCAAATGCGGTAATCACTGAATTTAGCGAGTACATAGAGAAGCTGTCGGAGTCTATTCCTACACCAGTAAGGCTAATTTCCAGTTTAAGGGGTAAAAGCAAACAATTTCTAAACGATTCACTAATAAATAATATTTTACTGAAAAATAATATAAAAATACATAGGAAGAGTGGATACGCTATAGATGTCGAAGGTTTAGACGATTTTATCTCTATATCCTGGGGTAAAATAATGAGTTGTGGGTACCGTTGCATCCTAATAGGCATTTGAAACTGAAATACTAATATAGTATTCCCAATGGGATTATATCCAGTGAGGATAGGAACAAAGTATTATAGCTCACCGGAAGTGAATAGAAATGGAGAGTGCTTTGAGAACTACAATATTCCGAGACAGGCAGAAGCTCTCAGAATACTATATACCAAGCGAGCTCAGAGTTAGAAGAAAGGAAGCCATCCTCCTGACCAGGAAAATACTACTCCGATTCTCTGAAGGACGCGCAGGAGATGTAATAGCGATTTTTGGATCGCCAGGTAGAAGCGGTATAGGGAAGACAACACTCACAAAATACGTTGGCCATATGCTTAATGAATTAGCACCAGAGCGCGGAATTAAATTTAAATTTATTTATATTAATGTCTATGCGGCCCCCTCGTTACACGAGATATTAACCGTGATAGCCTCACAGATCAGTCCAAAGATAAATATAAGAGGTTCATCTAGCCTAGAAGCATTGAAAACAATTGTAGACTACATTTATGAGAAAAACCTCTTTATCCTAATAGCAATCGACGAGTTCCAGAACCTGGTAAAATCGCCAAAGGTTGACGATGCATATCTATACTCTCTACTAAGAATATATGAGCAAGTACCGCCTCCCGACGGGATACCACGTATAAGCTACATATTGGTTGCATCAGATTATCTAATTCTAAGCGAGCTCCGCTCAAAGATGCCCCAGATAGAGTCCCAGATAAGCTTCAGACTCCACTTGAAGCCCTATACTGTAGAA
Organism: Thermodiscus sp.; assembly: GCA_015523485.1. Classification (GTDB taxonomy): domain Archaea; phylum Thermoproteota; class Thermoprotei_A; order Sulfolobales; family Acidilobaceae; genus Thermodiscus. The sequence goes on from WAKH01000083.1 coordinate 5,988, forward strand.
GAGCTCTATAACATACTCGAACAAAGAGCTGAAGAGGCCTTATATGAGAATACCTGGACCCCAGAGATCCTGTACATGATAGCGGAGCACTATGGAATAGACGGCAATGGTCTCCAAGACGGAAACGCGAGGAGAGCCTTAAACGCCCTCAATACTGCTGCTGAACAAGCTGAATTTGAAGGAGCCAATAGGATAACGCCCGAATACGTGAGAAGGGCGCTCGCCGTTGATTCCATGGCTAACGTAAGCTACCAGGACCTCGAAGGTCTAAGTACTCACGAACTCTTAGTACTCTATGCAGTAGCCAAACACACTCTAGAGGAAGGCGAGTGGCTCACAACCGGCCAACTCAGAAGAATCTATAGTGAAATAGCCGAATATTATGGTGAGACTGCTAGAGGACATACCCAATTCAACATGTACATCAACAATCTGAAGAGCATACAACTACTTGACGTCAACCCCTCTGGTAAGGGAATGAGGGGGAGGACATCACTTATAAGACTCAGACCGGATATGCCAGCCAGACCCTTGATCGAAGTACTAGAGAACATACTCAAGAAGCGCCTAGGTGGTGTCTAAGGAATGGACATCGAAGTATTCTTTGAAAGCAAAGGCAGGTTCAGAATAGTCCGATTTCTACTAAAAGAAGGCCAGGCCAATATTTCGAGGATCGTAAGAGAGACTAGGCTGCCTCACAGGCTAGTGAAGAAGCATTTGAAGGAGCTTATAGAGAAGGGGTTAGTTGTAGAGAAGAGATATGGCAGGCTCAAGCTTTATGAAATAGACCTAACAGATCCAAGGGTCAACGCCACCAGAAGGCTCCTGGACGAGCTGGAGAGAATATGGAGCGGGTGAGGCGATTAATTATGAAGGGAGGTATGATTGATATCTCAAACAAACCTGACGTGGTCCGAGTTGCAATTGCTGAGGGATCTATTAGGTTACGGCCAGAAACTATAAAACTAATACAAGAAGGAAAAATTGAGAAAGGAGACGTTGCTGAAGCTGCAAAAATAGCTGCTATACTCGCAGTCAAGAATACACCCAGCATCTTACCCTATTGTCATCCTATTCCCATAACCAGTGTTAAAGTAGACGTAGACTATGACCGGGATCTAGTTAAAGTAATTGTTGAGGTGAAAACCACCTATAAGACCGGAGTCGAGATGGAAGCATTAACAGGTGTTACTGCCGCGTTGCTTACTATATGGGATATGGTTAAGAAGTATGAGAAGGATGAAGAAGGACAATATCCACATACAATGATCGCAGATGTTAGAGTTGTAAAGAAGATTAAAAAATCACTCAAAGAATGAATCAAGCGTAGTTGATGATGGCTTCTTCTCCTTTTTCCTCGCTTTTCTCTCTTTAGGCTTAGTTTCCTCTTCCCTTTCAACCATTGTAGTTTGGGGCCTAGGTTTCTTCTCTCTAGCCTCCCTCGCCATCTCTATGGGACCGCGAGACTTTTTGATTTTCTCGATAGCCTCCATAATTTCCCTGGCTCTATGACCAGCGAGGAATTCAACCTCTTTTCTATCAAGGTTATAGCCTAAGGCGAGTCTGGCTGCTGGTATAGGATCCTCGGCTTCCCTAAATATTATGAACAAATAGGGCAAGATTTCCGACTTAACTTGCCTCTTAGATGAAAGCGTAGCGTTGGCTATCTTACCTGCCAGGCGCTCACGGGTTTCTCTTACTTCCCTTAGCCTTGCGAGCAACTTGATTCTTTCGGGGTAAGCATATCTCATTTTACTGATTGGAGCGTGTTTCCGTGCAAATGCCACTCCGGGGCCAGCTAGACTGAACACATAAGTTAGTAACGCCCAGCTGCCACCATATTTTGCCCTATTCAACATTATCGTCGCCCGGGATAATGCATCGAATGCGCGGAACGCGTCTCGTGGATCCTCGTATTTCCTTGGAATGTTGTCATTCAACCAGGCAATTACAGTCTCGTAATCCTCTTGACTATTTGACATTGCGGCTCGGGCTCGCCAGAATTTGCTTGCGTAGAATATTTGGTTTAACGTTATAAAGATATCTTGTTTTTTCTCGCGGCCTCTAACGAGCATCTTGACTAGGGTTAGTGTTACTCTACCGTAGCCCTCCGCGACCGCTTGTAGATCGTTGATAGAGGCGCGTACATCTCCTCGCTCAACTTCAGCAATATACCTTAGAGCCTCTCTCTCACACTCGAGCCCTTCTAGATCACATATCCTCTGAAGGATGGCAACTACCTGAGTCACCGTTAATGGCTTGAACTGGATTAACTCGGCGACCTGGTGTAGCGGTCTTAATTGGTCTTTCCATGGATCATTGGCTGTCATTACTATGGGGTTACGTGTTCTTGGTATTATGTCTAAGAGCGCGCGTAAACCACCTGCATCCTCTCTAGGAGCTATGCCATCAATCTCGTCTAGCAGTATTATGATCCCTTTCCCATAGAGGGGTTTTTTATTAGCCGCTACGCCAACCGTGCGCCGTATTGCCTCGGAAGACCTATAGTCACTAGCGTTCAGCTCTAATAGCTCTAAGCCGAACTCTCTAGCAATAGCTTCTATGAGGCTAGTTTTACCCACACCGGGAGGTCCATGCAGTAGTACCGCTCTCTTAGATGGTGGCTTGCCTTCAACCCATTGTTTTATCCACGGTATAAGGCGTTTCTTCGCGTCGTCTTGGTTGAAGACCTCCTCTATCCTCCTTGGCCTATATTTGATCACCCATGGAATGTTTGGTTTAAGCTTTCTTCTGAGGGCTGTCACGATTCTACACCAAGTCTTGCGCCTATCATTGACAGCCATGCGAGGAATGCGCTCAACTGTATATCGTCATCGCTTCCCTCTACTAGGCGGAAGTGGATTTCACCGATATAATCCGCTATAAGTACCCTTGCCTCTTCTGGTATCTTTATCTCATTACTCATTACCTCTCTATGAACTTGCTTGATTAGGTCCTCCCCGCTAAGACCATATTCAATCATTAATTTCCTCATTAGACTCCTAGCAGCGACAAAGTCCCCTTTCAGCGCGAGCTTTATCATCTCACGAACTTCTTTTGGCTTTGCTAAGCCCACTACCCGGAAAACCGCGTCAATCGTTACTTTCCCAAGAGCGGCTGAAGCCTGTAGAACGTTAATTGCCTTCCTCATATCTCCTTCACTTATCTCATAAATGGTCTCAAGGGCTTCCTCGTCATAATCAACACCCTCATTCTCCGCAATAAACCGTAGTCTATTCACGACGTCCTCCTTCTTCAACGGCTGGAACCTGAAGAAAGCACACCTTGACTGAATAGGATCAATTATCTTCGAAGGATAATTGGCTATCAGTATGAAACGAGTATTAGCACTATACAACTCCATAAGCCTTCTAAGCGCCTGCTGCGCGTCAGCCGTCATATTATCCGCTTCATCAAGCAATACTATCTTAAAAGGAATGTCAGGCGGCGTACGACTCCTTGCGAATTCCTTAACCTTCTCCCTAATTACACCAATCCCTCGCTCATCAGAGTTGTGGAGGAGTATTGGTATGCTTCCAGCGAAGAACATGTTGTTTCCTGGCACCGACACATCATATACATAGTCGTTATAGTCGATTAACTCGATTGAAACTATCTTAATCACATGGAGATCGGAGGACGCTAGTCTCCTTAAGGTTTCGAGCTTCTCTTTTTGACTCTCTGTTAATTGAGCATCCTCAACAGCGTTTAGTATCTCTAGTAGCTTCTGCTTGGATACGGTTTCTTTACCATCATAGAGTTGATGTCTTAGTTCGTACCTCCAGTTTATCCTTATTGCATGACTGATCTCTTCGAAGAACTTAATGAACGGGGTTGCTTCAATAAGGTCTGATTTCTTGTACTTCATTGATCCCTTCCATATTAGACGTACCTCCCTGTCGTAGAGAGAGCTCTCTATACCAGATATTCTCGCCAGCCATGCAACGTCAATCAATAATTCCTTCGAGATACTAGTGATTCTAGATACCTCTCCCCACTTACCTGTTCCGTCTCCTTGATGGAGACCCTTAAGGAACTCTATTCTCTGCTGTACTGGTACCTCGTAGATTATGTTTGGAACTCGTTTATTCTCGGCAGTAGTTCCATTGCCGTCATATGCTGTCTCTTTTACAAAGCGGCTTAGGTCCGTTGAGAGTAGCCTTATTTGTATTGCAGATGCCCTTGACCTGTCGAATCCTGAATAGGCTAGGTTCTCGTAGATTGGAATGTTGATCCTAGACGCTACATCTATGACTCGTTGGACGGTGGCAAATTCTTTGGGATAGCTCAGTGTGAGTACCAACTGGCCAGATGTTAGAAGTCCAGATCTACTTTTTCTGAAGGCGACAGCGCCTTCAGCAACGTAGAGGCCGAGTAGCCATGCTAACTCTGGGGTCACTTTGATGGATGATGGCGTCTTAATCCGACTTGAGTTAAGCTTTATGTCTAACTTGATCTCATTGCTCTCGCCTTCCAGCTCGGATACGAACGATATCAAGTAATCTCCGGGTTTGAGGTCCTTCGCTGATTTCTCTATTAGTTCTCCGTCTTCGCTTATCACCATCACAGAATGGTTGCCAGTAAGTTCGATCACACCGCCTCCTTTTACTTTCACCCTTAGGATCTTTGATACCTTGTGTCTGATCAGCCAAGTAGCTTTCCTCCATTCCACTTTACCTGTAGTCTTGTTGACGGTCAGGACCTCTAGGTCGTCTATGTTTACATACTCCCCATCTCCGTACTTGATTACGCTGTCCGCGTCTTTGAAGTACATCTTGTCTAGGTCTTCGAACCTTATCCTCATTATCCTACCATTCTTTCTGACTAGTATCGGCGTGTCCTTAGAGACAGAGGCGTTGAGCTCGAGCATGTATTGCCGATAGTTTTCGCCGTAGAGGTCGTGTGCTAGTGCGTGGGCTGCTGTTGTTTTTCCTGTTCCTGCTGGGCCTGCGAATAGTAGGTGGGGCATGTTTTTCATTTCGACGAATTTCTTGAGCCTGGAGATTACTTCTTCCTGGTTGATTATTTCGTTTAGTGTTTTAGGTCTATACTTCTCTACCCATAGGAGTTCGTAGATTGAACTCAATTATCACACCCCAGTTCATACACTCCCTTCTATGGATAATACCTGTTTTATCCCTTAAAAGCCGGAATACGCCTAACATCCTATATCTACTCCGGATCCATACATTGGCCTTGGGAGGAGGAGCTTGAAACTAAATGAAAGACTAGAATTGATAAAGCTTGACTACGAAACGAGAAATGTAAGAGTGATCTTCCTCAAAAACTATGACAAGCTGCCAACTCCCAGCGGAGTACTCAACGTTAAGAAAGGAGACGAAATCGACCTACCCCGATGGCAAGCTCTAATGCTAGAGAATAAGGGAATCGTGGAGATAAAGGACAAGAAGCTAGACTTGGATCTCGTCAACACATATCATTACAGAGAAAAGAGGAGAGCCGCAGCTAATCAAATCACACCGCTTCCACCTGACTTCTACATGAAAGCAAAGGAGTTAGTTGAGGAGTTGAATAGGCTAATCCAAGAAAGACCTACACACATGCTATTAAAGGACAGAGAGATCCTTGAGAAAAACCTAATAGAGCTTGCTGAAGCAAGATTGCTAAAGATACTGCGTCTAGCCCTGACATCTGGTGAAGGATTCAGAGAGAAAATGACACCTGAAGAGAATCTAGTGTACTCCAACATCAATGAAACCGCCGTGGTATGGCGCAAGTACATTGAAAGCATTTTCAAGAGGTGAAGGCAATGACTGAAATGGTGGGTTATGAAGAGGCTCCAATAGTGTATGGAGAGATGTTCAAAGACTTCATAAAGAACTTCAGAGACGAGCATGGAAGATTCAAGTACATGGATCGCCTGAGAAGAATGATCAATTTCGACCTGCAGAGCCTCTCAATAGATTTCTCAGACCTTTACAGGTACAACACCGAGCTAGCAGAAGCTCTAATAGACAACCCATCTGAGGTGCTTCGAGAAGCCAGTGAAGCCATAAAAGAACTCGTTAAACTAGAGGACCCCGAATACGCGAAGAGAAAAAAGAACTTCATTGCAAGAATCTACGGGCTTTTTGAAACAATAAAGATTAGAGATATAAAAAGTGATTATGTAGGAAAACTTGTACAAGTCGAAGGCATAGTAACCAGAATGCATCCAATAAGGAGTAGAATGGTCAAGGCATGGTTCCGCCACGAGAAATGTGGAGGCGAGTTCGAATGGCCTCCTAAAGACGAGATAATAGGAGATCGCGTCGAGAAGCCATCAATATGCCCAATCTGTCAAGAAGGAGGAGGAAAATTCGTACTCCTTAAAGAAAAGTCAAAATACATTGACTGGCAGAAAATCACATTGCAAGAGAAGCCAGAAGACGTTCCTGGAGGCCAGATGCCCAGGAGCATAGAAGTCCATCTTACCCACGACCTCGTAGACTCTGCACGACCCGGAGATAGAATAACGATTGTTGGCATTCCTAGGTTAGAGCAGACCTCGACCGTGAGCCCCCTATACGAAATATATCTAGAAGCGAACAGCATGAGAGTATCCGAAAAGGCCCTCGAAGAGATAACAATCACGAGGGAAGACGAGGAAAAGATAAAGGAATTAGCTAGAGATCCCTGGATAAGGGAGAAGATAATAGCAAGCATCTCGCCAAGCATTTATGGACATTGGGATCTGAAGGAGGCCATAGCTCTTTCACTTTTCGGAGGCGTACCAAAAGTAATGCCAGACGGTACACGGGTAAGAGGAGATATCCACGTCTTGTTCGTCGGTGACCCTGGAGTTGCAAAGAGCCAGCTACTCCAGTCAGCGGCAAGGATAGCACCGAGAGCCGTGTATACAAGCGGTAAAGGTTCAACGGCAGCGGGACTCACAGCTGCGGTGGTGAGAGACAACAAGACAGGCGAATTCTATCTAGAAGCTGGAGCACTGGTACTAGCCGATGGAGGAGTGGCCATAATAGACGAGATAGATAAGATGAGATCCGAAGACAGAGTAGCTATACACGAGGCCATGGAGCAACAGGTCATAAGTATATCAAAAGCCGGTATCGTCGCTAGACTAAATGCAAGGGCTAGCATACTCGCAGCGGGTAACCCGAAGTTCGGAATATACTTGGAGAATAAAACATTCACAGAGAACGTTAACCTACCCCCGACCATTATATCCAGATTCGACCTGATATTCGTCGTAAAAGATAAGCCGAGTCTAGAGAAAGACCGCCGCCTGGCTCGATACATACTTGAGGCTCATAGTAACGTTGAGAAATTCAAGATGGAGATCGAACCCACCTTGCTCAAAAAGTACATCATTTATGCGAGACGATATATCAAGCCTAGACTAAGCCCCAACGCCAAGAAGTTGATAGAAGAATTCTTCGTATTCATGAGGAATATGGCCGTAGTAGGAGAAAAGGAGACTCCGCCGATACCCATCACGGCTAGACAACTCGAGGCTATAATCAGAATCGCTGAAGCACACGCAAAAATGGCCTTAAAAGACGAGGTAACTATGGAAGACGCAGCAGAGGCAATAAGACTAACAATGTCCTTCCTCTCCAGCGTAGGTATGACGGAGACAGGAGAAATAGATGCTGGAATCATAATGACTGGCAAGAGCCGCTCACAAATTAGGCTCTACACGATAATTCTTGACACAATAAAACGGCTAGGCTCAGATAAAGAGTGCGTCGAGCAAGACACCATAGTTAAGGAGGTAACACAGGCGACCAGCATTAATGAGGACAAGGTTAAGGAAACGCTGGCCCGACTCTATAGGGAGGGGTACGTGTATAAACCGAAGAGTAACTGCTTCCAAGTAGTAGAGTGATCAGGTGTCTGACACGGGATGAGAAAAACAACTAGAGCTTTATTGAGAGAACTAGGGATAAACCAGCTATATCCGCCCCAGAAAGCCGCGTTAGATGCCAATGTCGAGTACGGCCAGAGTCTAGTCATCGCAACGCCTACTGCTAGTGGCAAGACACTCATTGGACTCATAGGAATTGTCAATTCATTATATGATCATCCAGGGAGCCTAGCTGTTTACACGACGCCTCTTCGAAGCATAGCTTACGAGAAGAAAGAGGTATTTGATAAGCTGAGAAAGCTGGGTTTAACCACTCGGCTCGAGGTAGGTAACCTATCACTAGGACCTCGAGCTGCCGACATCCTGATCACAACGTATGAAAAACTGGATAGTATCTTAAGGAATAATCCTAGTGTCGCAGATAATGTTAGTATAGTAGTCTTTGATGAATTACACTACATCGGTGATGAGAAAAGAGGACCTATACTTGAGGCACTCGTTACTCGATTCCTATACTCTTCCCAACGGCCACAATTGATAGGACTCTCAGCAACTATGCCTAATATCGAGGAACTAGCCGAATGGCTAGAGGCTAAACCAATATCCATGAATTGGAGACCGGTCCCACTGAGGGAAAGCGTGTACAAAGATTCTATGCTACACTATCCTGACGGGTCGACAGAGGATATTCCCATAGTTTCTCCATTATCATACATCAACCCTCTTCACAAGTTCATTGAGGAGGGTTTTCAATCAATAGTCTTTTCACAGTCAAGGCGCAGAGTAGCCAACCTTGCAGAGAAGACTGCTAAGACCTTTAGAGATAAGCTAACATATGATGTTGCAAGAGCGAGAGAACTAGCGAGGGAGATGCTTAAGACAGAGGGTTCCCGCCAACTACGCGAAAAACTAGCACAGCTGATTACCATGGGCGTTGCATTCCATCATGCAGGCTTATCAAATAGTCAAAGGAGGCTTGTCGAGAAGGGCTTCCGAGAGGGAGCTATAGCTATTATTCACGCAACGCCGACGCTCGCAGCAGGAGTTAATCTCCCGGCAAGAGTTGTCATAGTGGAGGAATACTATCGCTTCGAAGCAGGTATGAGAAGGCCCATTGGAGTTTACGAGTATAAACAGCTAGCTGGAAGAGCTGGAAGGCCGGGGTACGATAAGCTAGGAGATGCAGTCTTAATAGCATCGAGGATCGATGATGCAGAATACCTCATAGCTCACTACATAAGAGGCGAAATCGAACCCATAGAGAGCAAGTTATCTAACTTGAAGAGCCTACGCCATACCATACTAGGTATCACAGACTCCGGACTTGTATCGACACGTGACGAGATCCTACGGTTTATGGCAAGATCATTCTACGGCTACACAAGAGGAATAGACGATATAAAGCACGTAGTTGCGAGATCGGTCAACAACCTGATACAATGGGGACTAATGGAATCCTCAGCCGAGGGACAGCTGATTGTAACACCATTAGGCCACCTCGTTTCAATAAGGTACCTTGACCCCCTCAATATCCCCAAATTAAAGCAGATTATAGGTAGGACTCGGAACTATACAGAGACCATTCTACTATATCTAGTAGCTTCGTCTCCTGACATGACGAAACTCCCCGTCGCGCGGCGCGAAGAAGAATACATTATGGATCGAGCAATAGAGGAGGATCCCGAGCTCGTCGATCTCATCGACTGGTTCGGACCGGATGAACTGAGGAGTCTGAAAATCCTATTCTTACTTAAAGATTGGATTAATGAGGTGAAAGACGACGAGCTAGCGAGTAGATTCAACGTTGGCCCTGGAGACATAGCATACATCGTGGAAACTGGTGAATGGCTAACATCATCTTTATCTGAAATAATGCCATTACTAGGCCTCCCCATGGAGGTTGCCCAACGTCTAAAGATCCTGGCAAAGAGGATAAAGTATGGTGTAAAAGAAGAATTAATCCCACTGACAAGTATTCCAGGTATAGGTCGAGTGAGAGCTAGAAGATTATTCGAGGCAGGTTATAAGACTCTACACGACCTCGCAATGGCGAAACCTGAAGACCTAGCACTAATACCGGGAATCGGATCCGCCACTGTGAGAGCAATAATGGAGTATTTCGGACGAACCCGTGAGGCTGAAAAATACAAGTTAATCGAAGAAGGAGAAAAGTCTGGTCTAGAAGCGTTTATGGACTAGTCCTCTAGAATCTGAATGCCACGAGCCGCTAATCTGTCACCAAGGATTTCTGCGAGTTTCCTATCAGCACCGATTTCCTCTGGAACAACTAGCCCTGTATCTAGTAGTCCTCGATAGAGTAACTCCGCGACTACCGCCTGGAATGATCCGGTCGCTTTCGCCATTGCCGACCAGTTCTCATCGGCCTCCACAACCGTCCTATAACGAAGTAGTCCATCTCCGTGCTCCAACTCTACCATGAGAACAACGAGGTCCTTGACTCCTCTAAACCTGTATCTGAGCAGGGAGGCTAAGCAGCTCTTTGGTGTTATCGGACATCCTTCTACGGAGACGCGCCTCGTATCGAGGAAACCTATATCGGCTAGAGCCCTCATTGTCTGTAGGTGCCCAGGCCAGCGTAGCGTGTATTCAGCCATAAACTCCATTGACGAGTACGTCTTCAGTAGAGTTCTCAGGCCATCTGTCGGAAAGTACTCCATTACACCGACGCCTGGGATCTCAATCTGACCCGGAGTATAATCAAGGGGGAGTACACTTTTCACAGAGCCGCCATCAATATATCTAGCCGGCCTCAAATACTCGTCCAATAGATCCTCAGTACTCCATGTAGCTGAAAGACCAAGTGGCCCGACAGGCTCGCTTGACACTCCTCCTACAAAGATCTTCGCTCTCCTTGCACCCGTCCTCCTCACACCTGCTCCAATAAGGAAGTTGGAAAGGCCAGGAGCAATGCCGGCATCAACTACTACCGTCACCTTATTTCGTCTAGCAGACTGCATGAGAGGCCACGGATCCTCAGGGAAGAATGAAACATCTACAACGTTATAGCCCTGACTAACTAAGTTTTCCACTATCTTATAACCGATAGCTCCAGGCAAGGCGGTTAATATAGCGTCAACACCGCCAAGCTTCTTAGCCAACTTCTGAACCGCGGATGCATCGCCTACCTCAGCTTCTAAACCCATGCTCCTAGCCTTCTCCACAGAGTCATAACTACTATCTAAACCAACGACCTCGTGACCATGGCTGGATAAATCCCATAGAACACGGAGACCTACATTCCCTATCCCTACGACTATGAACCTTCCACCCATCACCTGGTTACCTCGCAGGGCAGAGGGACCCTCCCAGGGATAAGGTGTTCCGGCTCACCACATACCACGCTTCGGGAGACTCTCTTTCTCCCCATCCCCCAGGAGGGTCCCCACTGAAGGGATACTCCACTAGGACTAATACAGTTAGGGAGCCCTAAAAGGCTTCAATAGAGTTACAGGATAAAATCACTCCAACAAATTAACCGGAATCGTTAAAGCCCTGGTAACATGAAACAAAAAACTGAAGGCGGCCGTCGTCTAGCCTGGACTAGGACGCCGGCCTCCCAAGCCGGCGATCCCGGGTTCAAATCCCGGCGGCCGCACCAATCCCTGTTTCTTGTATGGCCTTGCCCCGTTTTGCTTCTTCTCAAGCATTACTTTCTCTATCACTTCTACGTTGCCAATCCAGTATTGTTTGCATTTGCCATGCAA
>WAKH01000084.1 GCA_015523485.1 Thermodiscus sp.
GATAGTATGGCATATCTTATCAGGGGAGACCAGTTCAACAATATCAGAGCCCAGCCAATCTTTGGTATGGTATACTTCACCCTGCCTATCACATCTTCTTGATAGACCTTGTATGGGTCAACGTTGGCGTTAGCGTCTCCCTTGGTCCATAATACTCCATCACTGGACATGTTATAGATTCTATGAGTGACGGGCACGCTCCCTTTAGCGTATGTTATGACATCTCCAACCCTCAACTGGTTGAAGTCGACTTTTTCTAGGAGGACAATATCTCCCCGCTGGACAGCAGGCTCCATGCTTCCTGTGACTATTGCGTATGGCCTCCAGAACATCACGTTCTCATGGTAGAGGTAGGCTAGTCCACCAACAACTACCCCGATGATCACGAGTGCTACAGCTATGTTTCTATAGGATTTAGGCCTACCTACGCTCACGTGTATATTTTCTGGGGGCGTTAAGGAGAACTGGGTCAGGTACCATCCTCCGATGGCTCCTAGGGCGATTAGTAGTCCTCCGACTAGGAGTCTGCCTCCAATAGATATTGGGCCGATTATTATCAATGCCAGTAATAGACCATACATTAGGCTACCTGACAGTAGTCCTCGCTTTTTTATTTCCAATGTGAGTACGTAGCCCAATCCATAGTTTGTTGCAGCCACCGCCGCTATAGTTAGTGGACCAGATTTTCCTAGTATTGCTATGAAGGCTGTTGCTGCGGCGAGTATCGTTCCTCCTATGCCCGCTGCTATGTCGGGGTCTCTTATACGTGAGACTAGTGTTGCAATTATTCCTGCTAGGAATGCTCCTGTTGCAAGCGAGTAGATTGTTATTAATGCGACTCCTCCTAGGCTGCTGCCTAATCTTCCCCCTATGACTCCAGCGATCCAGGATAGTATGACTATGAAGCTGTAAATTATTCCTGCAGTGAGTAGGCCTCTGAAGGCGTCTCTTGGCTTGCCTATGATCCCCTTGTTTACCAGTACTAGCGGGGTTGCTAATCCTAATAGTATTGTTGTGTAGACTAGGTAGTATTCTGGGATGTTGTTTGTTATTGATGATACTATTGAGGGAAGATACATGTAATTAATAATTAAGATAATGAGTGCATAAATTGTTATAAGAACAATTCTTGGATTATTAAAAAATTGTTTTAATTGGGTTTTATTCAATTCTGACACCATTCATTACGGTAGTGCTTGTACTGCATAGTAGTGTATCACGAATGCTGGTGTACAGCTCTCTCCCATGAGCTCTTCGTGCTCTTGTAGATCGTCGCTTAATCCTATCCATAGGAATATCGCGTGTTTTTCGCCAGGCATTATTATCGTATCATCATCGTACTGCATTATTGTAGTGGCTGATGTGTCGATCTTCAATACTTGTCCGCTCGCCATTATATCTTCCAATGCTAGTTGAGTTGCCATGCTTCCGTGGTTGGTGTTCCACCATGTTACTGTTTGAGTCCATGGGTCAGTCCAGCCAGCTGAGATTGCTGCTATACTGTACCATGAGTAGTCGAACTGTCCGTTGTAGAATGGTGCGTCGAATGCTGGGTTCACTAGTATGTAGTCTAGTAGTGCGTCGTTTGTACAGCTTGGTGCTGTTGCGTCGAACCAGAATGTGACGTGTACTGGTATTGTTCCCTCGTTTCTAACTATTAGTAGTATTGCTCCGTAACCGTTTGGATACGCGTTCTCAAGGTCTACTGCGATTAACCCTGTCTCGCCAGGGCCGTCTCCTTCATAGTCTACGTCTACGTCGAATTCCATAACCGTGTTAGTGTTCCATCCTAGCGCTGTCGGTGTTATATCCCATTCTAGTGTTCCAGAGCTCATGCTCCCTGTGATGGCTGTTTGGTCTGTCCAGTGCGATAGTGCTAGTCCACCGCCTGTTGCTGCTAGTATTAGTAGTAATGCTATTCCTGGTATGATTTTTTTATAGGAAAAATTAGTCATTTTGGTTCACCACCATAGAGTGTGGTAGTCCCTGTTACGGGACTGCCTGTATCCACTCCATGACTAGCTCTATGCTTAGAGTCTGTCCCATCAGGTCTTCAGGCGCGTTTACTGGCTCGGCCTCTAAGCCGAAGCAGAGTATGAAGTACTCAGACTCGCCAGCGTCCAGCGTCGTTAGCCCTAAGGGGTCTGTTTCGAAGTCATAGTCCATGATTAGATTGCCGTCTTCGTCGAGATGCATTATTAGTACATCACCGTCGTCTGTCATGTATGTTATGTTGAACTGGAAATACTGCTTGTACGTGTCCCAGTCGAAGCTGGTCACGAAGTTTGTGCTGAATAGGTTCGATAGGTTAGCCGGTATTGATCCAACGTTGTCTACGTTAAACTCGACGCATATCTCGTAACCGGGGTATACGTTGCTCACCTGGATTGATAGAGCATCGTTTACTCCACCATCAGTGTCGTCTCCGTCATCCATATCTACTAGTGATGCCTGTACTTGACCAACGTCTAGATAGTACTCGTTGTCCCAGTAGTCCTCTAAGCTCATCTGGATGTTGAATGTGCCCAATGCTACGCTTCCGGTAACTTGGACCTCGTCGTCCCAATGGCTTACGGCCAAGCCTCCCGCTACCATTAAGAATAACGGGATAAGCGCTAAGACCGCTACCATCTTTTTCTTATTCCCCATTTGGTTGTACTCCGACCCTTTCTGGGTCGCGTGTATATTGTGATTTTGACTAATTTAAAGCTATTTCATTAAAATTATATAATTTAGTTATGTAAACATGATGTGGCTCATTGATACCTATGAATCCTCAACCACAACCAAGACCCCAATAGTCCTGAAGCCATCATCAACCCACCGAGAATCAAAGCATCCTGGAACCCCAGCCTCTCATAACCAGACAACTTATAATCAATACTATACTGGACAACATCACTTGTTGGAACACCTATAACTATAGCACTCTCGGAAGGGAGCAAGTGCATCTCAACACTCACAGTATCATTCTCGGCTGGGATTGAATTGATGCCGAAGTTCAACATTTTAGCGATGGTAGGCAGTGCATTCAAGAGATACTTACTCGTCTTCAACGTCGAGAATCCATAGAATATACCTGCACGTACGTCGTGGACGGTATTAGACGCCTCCACAGAGATATTGAATACGCTGAGTGAACTTACAAGGCTCATCACATCACCAGAAACATTACTGATATAGAAGGCAGATGAGACTCCTTTCAAGGTTATGACAGCATCACCCTCGCCTGCTAAGCTCATAACGAATACAGCAACGCCTTGAGCCTCGCCAACCTCAATACCTCCCTCATGGTAGGCTTCCGTCTTTGCACCGTAATAATTAGCGACAGCCGCAGCTATGATCAAAGCCA
>WAKH01000085.1 GCA_015523485.1 Thermodiscus sp.
AGTGCGGCCTTGACAGCGAGTACTCCAACACCATCACCCCTATAATCAGGGTGCACTACAACCCTCGCTATCCTAGCGGCCATAGTGTTTGCTCTCTTCAAGGCCTCCTGGCTTATCTCCTCGCTTAGGATTGCTCTAGCCATCCTCCTACCATAGACCTCTCTCAACTCCCTGTACTTGGCTAAGAGCTTCTTCCTATCGGTTAAGGGCCAGAAGGTTGGGTGGAACCAGTCCTTTGGAAACACTTTTTCCCTAATCAGCTTCTCAACCCTGCCATCTGGTAAGCGGCGGTTCATTAATGGTATGGGTGTGTCGATCCGGACATAGCCGAGTATCCGGGGCTCATACTCCCTCCTCGACACGAGCTCTATTACTAGGAATCTGCTGGCTGGAATGCTCCCCCTTATCTCTTGGAGTTTCATCGGTATGTTATCTACAGGGCATAATGGTTGTATGTTGCTCTGCATGTACCTTCCACATATGGGGCACCTCCATATTGCTACAATCTCTTCTTTGCTCGCATAGTGGTGTTGCTCAAGGTTCACGATCTCAATATAGTCGTCTTCGGTCTCAGCCTCCCTAGCCACAACCCTATACTCATAGACCCTCTTAGTGTGGAGTGCATCTTTCCTCTCCAACACGTACTCCTTACGCCATGGAGGCCACACCGAGACCCTCTCACCATCCCAAATCCTGTAGAGCTCGTAATCCCTAGGGCCAAGGATTAGTGCACCCTTGAATTTCTTCGGCTCATCATATAGTATGATCTCCACCTCATCGCCCGGATTGAACCATTGCGATATGCTACCGGTCATCCATAGGAGTACTTCTTCATCCCCAAATTCGACTGGTAAGACGCCGAACCACTTGTAGCCACGCCGTGACATGAACTGGAAGGGGTCCCTCGTAACCCTTGTCCTCAAACGGTATCCTTTTGTTAGAACCTTCTCTGGCACAGTCGACACCTTGGATAAATATTAGGTGTATTGAGTATTATAGAGGTTATCATAGCGGATGTTAATATCGTATTGTGAAGTCATCGAACTCGCCAGTATATGGTAGGAACTCGACTTGTAACGAGTCTACTCTCGCGGCTGGGGGACCCCTTAGGGCCCAGCAAATAACCTTCTCCACTGCATCTCGGGGTCCCTCAAGTACTGCTTCAACAGTCATCCCATCGGGGAGGTTGCGGACCCAGCCCTTAACACCCTCTGATCGGGCTTTCCTGGTCATGTTGGCCCGAAAGAATACCCCCTGTACTAGTCCCTTTACAATTAGGTGGGCTCTAACGAACTCTACCACGGCCTCATCCCTCTCCGTTGTGTTTTTCAATGTGATTGTGTAGTGCTTAGTATTCATAAACACTACCATGTACGTGTTATTATTCAAAATATCGAATGAAAAAACACTATAATAAATATTCATAAACCATAACCCTCAACAATAAACCACCCGGGTAAAATGAACAATGAGTAGCGCAAACCTCACACCCGAAGCCATAGAGAAGGCGAGGAAGTTCTGCATAGACGAGTACAAGGACTACATCATATACAAGGAGATGGCTGAGAGGGAAAAGAGCCCAAGGTTGAAAGAGATCCTCAATAAGCTGGCTGAGGAGGAATACGACCACTACCTATTTTGGAGCAAGCTGATAGGGGAAGATTGCAAGTCGGAGGTCTCCAAATGGACGATTAGACTCTTACGGCTAAGCAGGAAAATATTCGGGCTGACATTCACCCTCAAATTCCTAGAACTACACGAGAAGGAGGTAATCAAGGAGTACAAGGAGTACATGCGTTACTTAGACGAGGAGAACCAGAAAAAGCTACAGGAGATTATTGATGATGAGATGACCCATGAGAGCCGGCTCATGGAGGACATAAACGAGGCTGTGGTTAGATACCTCAGCTTCATAGCATTAGGGCTTGCCGACGCAATAGTGGAGATCTCCGGAGTACACGCAGGGTTCCTGGGAGCGACTAGGACAACCCTAGTATCTGGAGTGGCGGGTTTGATTGTAGGAGTATCCGCTGCTTTCGCCATGGCTGGGGCAGCATACCTCCAGGCGAAGGCCGAATTGCCTACTGAAACGAAGGGGAGGAGCCCAGCGATAAGCGCGTTGATTACAGGGATAACCTACATATTCTCCGTGGTTCTCTTAGCACTTCCATACTTCCTTACAAGCCACCAGTTCACGGCATTCGTAATCTCCATACTATTTGCGATACTCATAGTGTCTGGCTTCACATTCTATAACAGTGTGATAAGCGAGTCAAGCTTCAAACGAGAACTAACCGAGAACTTAGCCATACTCTTCGGCACAGCATTCATAGCATACCTATTCGGAGACGTGATAGGAGCCTTCTTCGGCCTCCAAAACGTCTTCTAAACCCTCCACCAACCCCCACAAATATCTTGGCGAGGGACCCCCATTGGCAACTAAACGGCTCGGCATAATCATTAACCCATTCGCAGGCGCTGGCGGGAGACTGGGATGGAAGGGGACAGACTGGCCCCTACCCCTCAAACTCCTAGAGAGGAAGGTGGATCTAGTAGCACCCAGGCGTGCTAGGAGTTTCCATGAAGAATTCAGGCGTATGGACAGTGAGACGCTTATACTGGCCCCTCCCGGGATAATGGGATGGGAGAGTCTTCAAGGCCGAGGGGGTCCCTCGGAGACTGTCGATTGTGTTAAGCGGGACAAGTGGCCTACTACGCCCGAGGATACTCTTAACTGTGCTAGAATGATAGTTGACTATGGAGTCGACCTACTTGTATTTGTCGGGGGAGATGGTACTGCCCGCCTTATACACGATGCGGTTGATAAGAGGGTCCCTGTCCTAGGAGTACCTGCTGGTGTGAAGGTGTATAGTGCTGTATTCGCCTATACTCCACGTGAAGCCGCCATTATCGCCTTTGAGTTCCTTAAGGGTAGGGGAGAGCTCGTTGAGAGGGAGGTTCTTGATATCGATGAAGAGGCCTTCCGCCAGAATAAACTAGTTGTGAAACTGTATGGTTACTTGAGGGTCCCTCGCCTCCAGGGTCTGGTTGCCTCTGGTAAGACCGTGTCACACGGTGTTAGTGAAGAGGATGAGATGGAGGAGATAGCCGACTACTTCCTAGAGGAGCACTACAGGGATTGCACATTGTACGTTTTCGGACCGGGTAGGACTGTGGCCAAAATTGCCGAGAAACTCGGAGTCTCTGGTAAGACTCTCCTCGGAGTAGACGTGGTGCATAACAGGCGTATAATCGCGAAGGACGTAGACGAGGAGACGCTCTACAGAATAGTTTCAAGCAATAAGGGTAGGGTAAAGATAGTAGTCTCGCCAATAGGCGGACAGGGCTTCATCTTCGGCCGGGGAAACCAGCAGATCTCCCCCAGAGTACTGGAGCTCGTTGATAAAGAGGACATTATTGTGGTTTCCACCCCTTCAAAGCTGAGAGCACTAAGGACTCTAAGGGTAGATACCGGGTCTGAGAAGGTAGACGCCAGGCTCCGAGGGTATATGCGGGTGTTGACGGGCTATGGCAGGTATAGGCTTATGCGGGTAGAGTAGAGTTGAAGAACGAGCGTAAGATAATCCGGGATCTAGCAAGCATACTTGGCTTAGGTGAGTGCATAGACTACGACGCATGTCCCTTCAACGACAAGATCATAGTCAACATGGATGGCTACGCCCTCGAATACAGCAAGTACCCATTCCTAACCCTGGAAGATTGGGGATACCGAAGTATAGCAGCTGCCGTGAGCGACGTTATAGCTAGTGGAGGGACCCCCAAAGCAGTCCTCTACAGTGTAGGAGTACGGAGCAGAGAGGAGGCTCAAGCCATAGCTATTGGTATTAGTGAAGCCGTAAGAAAGCTGGGATTGAAGGTTTTAAAGAGCGACCTTAACAGGGCTACGAGGCCTTGGATCGACGTAGCCGTGCTGGGAGTCACGGAGAGACCGGTTTCTAGGGCTGGAGCAGGCCCTGGCGATCTCGTTATTCAGGCGGGTTATCTCGGCTATGGCCTCGTTGAATACCTTGTGTTCAAGGGTAAGATCCCAC
The DNA here is from genome assembly GCA_015523485.1 of Thermodiscus sp. Classification (GTDB taxonomy): domain Archaea; phylum Thermoproteota; class Thermoprotei_A; order Sulfolobales; family Acidilobaceae; genus Thermodiscus. The sequence continues at coordinate 4,053 of WAKH01000085.1, forward strand.
TACACGAGGCTTGGAACATTGTCGGCTTTGCCCGCCGGCTACCGCCCAGAATCGAAAAGGTGATCATGAGATACGCGACCGCCTCCTCAGATAACAGCGATGGTTGGAGCGCCACTCTGTGGAACATCGCCTATTCATCCAACGTATCAATCCACCTAGACGATTTCATCATAGACCCACAAGTTAGAGGCCTCCTAGAGAAATACCGGGTAAAGCTGGAGACCGGATTAACTAGCTGGGAGGACTATAATATCGCATTCACCGTAAAGGCGGAAGACGCTGTCAGGGTATTGGATGAGTGTAAGGCTCTGGGCGTTAATTGTTGGATAGTTGGGCGAGTAGGTGAGGGACCCGCAAGAGTAGAATATAGGGGTCGGGAGTTGGCCTACGGCTGGGAATGGCTATAGCCTATTCCTAGCCCCGACCTCTAGTTGACGAGAGAGGCGGTCCCTCATGTCACGGGCCAATCTAACAGCCTCCAGTTTAAGCCTTTCCGCACTAGCCGTTATTACACGCGTGCTCCTAATCATCAACCTTAGCTCTGCTAGCTTCGAGGAGAGCTCTAGAGCCCTCCTTGATAGCTCCTTCTCGTCTAGCATCTCAAGCACTATCTGAGCTTCTTCAACCGCGTCCTCAAGGCTCCCATTCTTTAAGGGCGTGATGCCCAGTTTAGTTAAGTGCTCGATTTCCTCCGCGACCTTCAAGCCCCATTCACGGAGGAAATCCCTATCGACCTGTTGCCTGAGGTTTGCCAACTCCTTCATCCCACATCACCTTTGCCGCAACCAACGTTATTAGCCATTAATACTGAATTCGCCTTTACCAGCTGGAAGGTATGGGTGTAGACCAGCTACCAGCTTTGCCTCCATGATTAGCTCGTCGAGCTTAGCGATGAAATACTCTGTCCCGGTAATGTATGGTGTACCGCTTCTATGCATCCTTATCCTGAGGGCCTTAGCCAGCTTGGCTAGTAGTTTAACCCTTGCTTCCAGGCCTGAATAGGG
>WAKH01000086.1 GCA_015523485.1 Thermodiscus sp.
GCGTTGTATAGATTTTATCCTGGAAATCTTGACTCCAACATTGTAGCCGCTGTCAAGCTTAAGCACTATATGATCTGGGCTGGCTAACTCGTATCTAGGCATCACTATTCCTTCGAGTATAAGTCCATCGTCTCTCTCGACCCTCACCCTCTCTCCCGGTTTTACCTGTAGCCTATCCAATACCACCGCCTCAATAATCCTGGTTCCCCGGATCTAGATATTTTGGTTTCCTAACAAGGAGTGCCCATCTAGACAGAGGGGATACTGGGATGCATTTAGCAATGAGAGGACAATAGAATATTATTGATACTGAATTTATTATGAATTTATTATGCTTACCTTCTCCTCCTGCCTGCTATCGGCTGGGCAGGCTGCTCTAGCCTCTTCAAGTACTTCATTCTGTTCCTTAGCCTTGGAGGCGGGTTCTTCCTCTGCTTACCCGGTATCTTGGGCGTCTGCTTCCTAACCTTGCCAGCCTTTGTCATCGAACCGTGCGTTGGCATATTCTATCGCACCCCGCTTTACATGGTTGAGGATGAGTGGGGTATTAAAGTGTGGAGTTAGACTAAAGACCGGGGATGTATAAGTCTTAATAATAGTAGAATCCCTCGAAGAGTATGGGATGACGAGTTAAATGGGGTGTAATTGGATTGAAAGTGTATATAGCTGACCTGATAATCGGAGCATTCGCTTTCGATGAAGATGGCAAACGGATTGACTATCAATTAGCTCCTAAAGATATGGACGAAGCCGTGGACCAGGCGATGAAGATAGAGGAAGGAGAGATATATGGCGCTCTAGCCGAGCTCCTAGAGAGACTCTGTAAAGACAATCCCACAATAGTCGTGGAAGACGACTACATTGCCAGAGCAATATCGAGACTGGGCTTCGAAACAGTAGTAGAGCCTGGAAACAAGATAGCAGTAAAAGCAAGGGAGAACATGGTCTCCCTAGCAATCGAGACAGGCTTCATGAAAGATGAGAAGGAATTCCTAGAATGGCTATTCGAGGCAGAACTTGAATATACAAGGAGAAAACTGAGGAAAGCCGCCCAGAAGAGAGACCTCCTAGCCGCACAAGCAATTAGAGCAATCGACGACATTGACAAGACCGTCAACCTATACGTAGCAAGACTAAGGGAGTGGTACAGCGTACACTTCCCAGAGTTAAATGACCTGGTGCGAGAACACGAGGACTACGTGAAGATCGTGGCAGAGCTAGGCCACAGGGCAAACATAACCAAAGACGCTTTAACAGGGCTGGGCTTCAGCGAGGAGAAAGCCAGGAAGATCGCGGAGGCGGCAGAGACCAGTATAGGAGCAGACCTATCAGAGTTCGACGTAGAAGCGGTAAGGACGCTAGCACGCATTGTATCAGAACTCTATAAGCTAAGGAGGAGACTAACCGAATACATCGAACAGGTCATGAAGGAGGTTGCTCCGAACATCACAGCACTCGTAGGCCCCTTGCTAGGAGCAAGACTAATCAGTCTCGCGGGAAGCCTAGAAAAGCTAGCCCGCCTACCAGCAAGCACAATACAGGTCCTAGGAGCAGAGAAAGCCCTGTTCAGGGCATTAAGGACGGGAGGAAAGCCGCCAAAGCACGGCATCATATTCCAGTACCCAGACATCCACAGGAGTCCAAGATGGCAGAGAGGTAAAATTGCAAGAGCACTAGCCGCCAAGCTAGCCATAGCAGCTAAGGTAGACGCTTTCAGCGGAAGATTCATAGGAGACAAGCTCAGGGAAGAGCTTAGAAAGAGGATCGAAGAGATCAAGAGAGTATACGCTAAGCCACCTAAGAGGAAGCCCGAAGCCGCAAGGCCTGTTGCAAGACCACAGAGACCTAGAAGAGGTAAAGGTAGACGTCCAGGTAGAGGTGGTAGAAGGAGGAAGAGGAGGTGATTGTGAATGGAAGTAGTTAATGTAATGGAACACCCTAAGTGGAAGGGGGTCTACGTAGTCGAATTAGAAGACGGTAGCCTAAGGATAGCGACACGTAACCTCGTCCCTGGCCAGAGAGTATACGGAGAGAGACTATACCACTACGGCGGAGTAGAATATAGGGAATGGAACGCTTATCGCAGCAAGCTGGCAGGAGCCCTACTCAAAGGACTAGAGGAGCTGCCAATCAAGGAGGGCGATGCAATCCTATACCTTGGAATCGCAAGTGGAACGACCGCGAGCCACGTCAGCGACATTATAGGGCCAGAGGGCAGGATCTATGGAGTAGAATTCGCCCCGAGAGTAATGCGAGACCTGATATTAGTGGTTAGAGAGAGGAAGAACATATACCCGATACTCGGAGACGCCAGATTCCCCGAGAAATACAGGCACCTAGTCGAGGGAGTAGACGGCTTATACGCAGACGTAGCACAGCCAGAGCAGGCAGAGATAGTAGTGAGAAATGCTCAATTCTTCCTAAAAGACGGTGGCTACATGCTCCTCGCAATAAAGGCTAGGAGTATAGACGTTACAACCTCGCCCAGCGAAGTATACAAGGGTCAGATAGAGACTCTTATGAAGGCGGGTTTCGAGATAAAAGACGTAGTCCACCTCGACCCCTTCGACAGAGACCACGCAATGATATACGCTAGGTTCCGGAGAGGATAACCGCTGTGGGAGAAAAACTGAAGAGATACGTCGAGACAAGATACCGAGAAGAGCTCAGAAAACTATCGAGCTATTGGCCAGCAGAATATGTGACACTACAAGAACTATCCGAGGGAAAGACCACGATCCGCCTACAAACTGGTGGTTCACATACTTTTTCACCCGACGAAGTCTCCAAGCTACTAGAAACAATTCCAACATACTTCCACAAGCTAATGAGGGTCCCTATAACATTGAGATATGAGAGGATAGGAGGAGTATCACAATACAAGGTGCTAGGAGACCAATGGCAGCGGCGCCTAGTTGAATTACTACTAACCGAAAAATACTCGTATCAGGGTAAGGATGTATTAAGTGTCAATGAATTCATCCAGCTATTGAAAAAGTATAAGTCACTGGTATTCGTTTCCGTCACAATCTAAAGCTTAACAAGATCATCATGCTAACTTACCTGTACGAGATGAGACTGGTGTAAATTTAAGCGTCCTGCTGCTCGCCTTTTAAATGGATGAAGCACCAGTAAACCGGAGGACTACGAGTTGGCGAACTCACTGGAAGAACTAAGAATGAATAGAGAAGAGCTAGTTAACTTACTCTATAAAGAATGGGCTGAGAAGAAAATATTGATTGAAAGAGAGATCAACAAGGTTGTTAACACCCAGATGAATGAAGCTGGACTAATAGATGTAGCCAAATACATATCGGCTGGAGGAAAGAAGTTCAGGGGCTTTCTCACTATACTTACGGCTGAAGCCCTAGGCGGGAAAGTCGAAGACGCTATAGACGCGGCTGTGGCGATAGAGCTGGTACAAGCGGCTAGCCTAGCCCTAGACGACATAATCGACAGAGACACCCTGAGGAGGGGGAAGGCAGCAGCCTGGATAGTACATGGTCTACCTAAGACCATCTTATCCAGCCTCTTATTCATCCCCGTGTCCCAAAGGATAGTCGAGAAACTAGGCTTCAAGGCAATATTCCATGTGATACGAGCATGGGAATCAACGGTCAGGGGAGAGATACTAGACTCATTCATCCCAGAGCTAGTTCCGGCAACACGCTACATTGAGCTCTGCAAATTGAAGACTGGTAGCCTCTTCAAGCTCGCGACAATCCTCGGGGCAATTAGTGCCAAGGCACCGACAGAAGCAGAGCAGAAAATGGGTGAGTATGGAGAGGTACTAGGAATACTCTACCAGGTAGCAGACGACGTTGTGGATTACTACAACTACAAGCGTGGAGTAGGAAAGCTCGAGCCGGGTCTAAAGCATTTCGAAAAATGGGCTAAGACGCGAGGAGTCGATCCCATAAAGGTAGGGATAGAGTATCTTAGGGAAAGACTAGCCTACACGAGGAAAATACTCTCAACCATAGAATTCGCCAACGAGAAAGGCGCACTACTTGAATTCATCCCACAGTTCATGGTAACAAAAATGCTTGCAGAGGCCAACCTCGAATCCCTCCTCTAATACCCCGGAGAGGAACGGAAATTCCTTAAACCCTCGACTCTCAATCAAAGTGAATGGATGCCGGGGTGGCCGAGCGGTCTAAGGCGGCGGGCTGCAGTGGGGTACCGCCCTAATTGCCCATCGTGGAGACCCGTTTAATCCCGGGTTCGAATCCCGGCCCCGGCTCCACCATAAGGGAAAAGCCTTATACCCTCCAACACACATTGGGTGGAATGGACCGGCCGTAGCTCAGCGGCAGAGCGCCCGGCTGTAGTGGGACACGGGCCGTGCGAGGGACCCCGTGCATGCATGAGGGTCCCTCGCCTGCAGAAACCGGGTGGTCCGGGGTTCGAATCCCCGCGGCCGGACCACCCGATCTACCATATCCTCCTCATAGAGATGATTTAGGCTAGATCTGTCTACTCTAGGATTTGGCCGGGCCGTGATGAGAGGTGGGCTTAAATGAGCCTGTAAGGATGATTAGTGCGGTCGTATCTGAGCCTGGCTAACCTAGGAATTCAGGCCTCATTCTGCCTCCGTCGTCATCGGAGGAAAGCTCTTCCACGATACTATCCACATATTCTCTGAACTCATCGAGTATCCCTAGTTCCTCGGCTCTTTCAAGGGCTATGGATGCCATCTTTATGGCATTGTCAAGGTGGGCCTCGTCAACCGATTTCGGCCAGTTCTTTAATGCCAACTCAAGGCCGTAGCTGGCCCTGTATAGAGGGGCAAGTATCCAGGCCTTAGTCTTATTGTCAAGCTTCGACCACGTGGGTGTGCATTGGAACAAGAATCCGGATTCTATCAGGCTCTTTGTCAATAAGATTTTGGCAGCTTCGGCCGAATCCACTACTTCAGCCGCAGTATTGAGCCTGACTAGCTCTATGACACTTGTTGGATCCTCGCAAATCCTCCTTCTCTTCTCGAGAAGGTACTCTTTCAAGTCCTCGTCAATCAGATTAAGATATTCTACAAGGATACTCTCCGCTTCCTCCAATGTATCAGTCCAGTAGATTTCCTGGATTACCTTCCTGAAAGCCTCGTTTACAGGGTCGGACATCTCTTTTCCAGCTCCCCCGTAAGCCACTGAATCCAGTGGAGGTTAAATGGTGTAGGTAATTATACTGTTCACTTGGATTCAAGTAGTCTCGAGAGCCTCTCTCTGCTCGACAAGTCTATGAGAAAGGCTTTAGTATCATCAGTTAACCTTCTCGCCACATCAGATTTATGACGTACACCTGGTGCTAAGGCTTCGGGGAGATCTAGGCTTCTCAATGCTAGGTATATCGCCTCCATGACTTCAAAATACTCCCAAGCCTTGTCATATGAACCCCTCCTTATCTCCTCTAAGACTAGTCGCCTCAGCTCTCCTACAACATCGCCCAAGCCCTGAAGATATGGCGTGGGCGGGATACCCAGCTCCTCGTAGCCAGGGATGTCCTTTCCAGTTACAATATCGTAGAGGACGATAGCCTCGACATACTCGCTCAAAGCATTATACGCCATACCCGAATAGTACAACTCTGGGTAGGGACGTACTAGCTCGAGGAACCTTTCAGTGGCTTCCTTTAGCTGTCTAAGATATTCCTCGGCCTTATTCAAATCCCCCTTCTGTATCTCGGTTATCATACGCCCCGAGTGCTTTATCACGTCCCTAGAGGCCTTGATAGCCTTCTCTCTAACCTCGTCACGCTCTGAGAGAAACATCCTAGCCTTCTCAACCTCTGCCTGTATTCGAGCCTTGTAATCCACCATACTATTCATCCCTCCTATACTTGTGTGTAGATGAGTATATGACCTAGCCGTTTAACATAGGAATGACGGGTTGGCTGGAATGGCGAATGATTGCCTTGAGATATCTGCACCGTCACACGTGCACGTCGGCAACATAGACATACATGGCGGGCTAGGCAGGCTCTATGGTACACTCGGCTTTACTCTAGAAAAGCCGAGGCTCCGGGTAAAGATCTGTAGATCTAGCAAGAACGAGGTCCGAGGTACTAGTAGAAGAGACGTAGAGGAATATGTTGACTTATTCTCGAAATACTATGGCGTCGAACTATCTGTGAGCTTCATGGAAGAGATTCCGGCACACGTGGGGCTAGGATCGACAACCCCCATAGCACTATCCATTGGGATAGCGGCTGCAATACTCTCAGGTAAGAGATATGATTTGGAAGACATAGCCCTGCGTGCTAAGAGGTCGCGTGTAACAGGGTTAGGTTTTTACTCGTTCAAATATGGAGGCTTCATTTGCGACGGCGGCTACCGCCCCGATAAGTTGAAGGTACCTCCGCTTTTGATGAGGGTCCCCGTACCCGAGAAGTACCGGATCATCTACGCTGTGCCGACGAAGCACTTGGACGAGATTTTCGCACTTAAGGAAAGGGAGGATGAGATTCTCGAGTCCATGCCCACGATGGATGAGAGGATGGCTGAAAAGAACGCCCGGATAGTCCTAATGGGTATTCTCCCAGCTGTGGCTGAGGGTGATTGGGAAACCGCTGGTAGACTACTCTATAGACTGAATAGGGGGCTAGGCGAGTATTGGGCAAGCGAGCAAAGAGGAATCTATTGTTGCGAGGAGGTTGAGGAGATAGTCAACTTCTACTTACAGCAAGGCGCTCTCTGTGCGTGCCAAAGTAGTTGGGGACCCACAGTATATGCTCTATTCCCAGCGGGAAAGGTTGATAGCGTATATGGGAAGCTAGTCGATCTAATCGAAGAACTGGGCGGAGGCCTACATGGAGTAACGAAAGTTGACAATAACGGTGCGATGATAAGGGCGATCTCCGATGGCTAGGGTTCTTGGAATCGATCCTGGAACGGGTTCCATGGATCTACTCCTTCTAGACGATAAGGACAACAAAGTGCTCTACGAGGAAGCAATACCGAGGCCTTGGGTAACAGAGAATCCGAGGATAATACTGGATAGAGTCGAGACACTAAACAAGAAGTATAGTCTAGATGCAATCGCTGCCCCTTCAGGATATGGTATCCCACATAACCTCGAAAGGGACATACTCGATTACATCATGGAGGCCACCTTTATTCATGAAGACGACTTGAGAGTAAACATTCAAATTCAGGGGCTAAGAAGGGTCATGCTCGAACTCTACAACTCCGGGCTAAACGTCTACTTCACCCCAGGCGTCATCCACTTACCCACGGTACCTAAACATAGGAAGACGAACAGGATAGACATGGGGACAGCCGATAAGATATTCACCGTAGCTGCCGCCCTCTACGACTCTGTGGAAGTCAGAGGAGAAGAACTGGGCAACGCCAACTTCATAGTGGTGGAGGCTGGGAAAGCCTACACTGCATCGATAGCCGTCGAGTCAGGCACGATAATTGACGGAATTGGAGGGACCCTGGGCGACCACGGATTCCTTGGAGCAGGAGCCTTCGACGCTGAGGTCGCATACACTCTCGCATCACTGGAAGGCAGATTCTCCAGGAAGAGACTATTCGAGGGAGGAGCCGGCTTCCTTGCTGGAGAACTAGATGTAGGAAGCTTTGCCGCCAAGATCGCCATGGGCGATGAAAAAAGTAAATCGGCTCTAGAGTTGCTTGCCGAGTCAGTAGCCAAAAACGTATTCAGACTACTACCCTCCTTCAACACGAAACCAAGAGCACTATACGTCAGTGGAAGATTATTCCGCCAAAAACTACTATCGGGCTACATAATAGAGAAGATAGCAGGCAAATTCGAACTCTATGGGCTAGACATGGAGATCAGACGGGTACCACGCTTTGGAAAACTGACAAAAGAGGGAGCCACCGGAGCCGCCCTACTAGCCAGCGGCTACATGGGCGGAAGGTATGACTGGATAGTAAAATCTCTAAGACTGCGTGAGTCTAAGGGATCCATATTCGACTACGTGATAATAGGTGGCTTGGCCAATAGAGCAAGGAACTATTTCATAAACGTGGGCCGGGATACATTATAATACCCTTCGAGTGACTCCAGCATGCGGGGGTGCAGATAGTAGTGTCAACTGTACCGGCGAGGAAGATAGACGTCTACGATCCAGTAACGCCTCCAGTATGTACCAGCTGTGGCAGGATCATCCATCCAAACGAGCGAGCAACAGTATTCGTATGCCCCAACTGTGGAATAGCAGTGATTAGAAGATGCGCCAGGTGCAGATCACAGGGAGCAACTTATACCTGTCCAAACTGCGGATTCACGGGGCCTTAAGGAGGGATTAGAGAATGGCTAGGGTTGCGGTAATAATGAAGGTCCTTCCAAACGCGGTCGAAGTCACACCCGACCAGCTACTCGAGAAGATCAAGGAGACTCTGCCGGAAGACTATAAGATAATGGGTAGCGGTGAGGAGCCGATAGCCTTCGGCCTCAAAGCACTCAAGATAATCATCTCGATCCCCGAAGAGACAGAGGGAGGAACCGAGAAGCTAGAAGAAATCATCAAGGGAATCGACATAGTAGAAGAGGTAGAAGTAGAGGCAGTCCACAGGCTTTAATCCACACATATCCTTATTTATTGAATCTTCCTTTATAGCCTCTTGTTGGAACCACCTCCTATGGAAAGTGCTATGTGGGGTGAACCTACAAATTGACTGAAACACCAAACGAAGAATTCAAGAAGGAAGTAGTCCTAAGAGTCGAAGAAGCGCGGAACAGAGACACTGGTAGGAAGAGGGTAAGAATCGATATCCAGACAATGAGGGAACTCGGCCTCAGGCCAGGCGATATTGTCGAAATAGAGGGGAAGAAGAAGACAGTGGCAATAGTATGGCCAGGGCTACCTGAAGATAATGGTAGAAACATCATAAGAATGGATGGAATCCTCAGGAAGAGTGCAGGCGTAAACGTGGGAGATAAGGTTATCGTAAGGAAAGCCGAAGTACAACCCGCAGTCAAGATTAAGCTTGCCCCAGTAAGCCAGTCATCAGTTATAGACGAGGGATTCAAGAGATACATAAAGAAGAGGCTCCTCGGAATCCCAGTTGTTGAGAGAGACATAATACAGATCCCAGTGCTAAGCCAAGGCATACCCTACACCGTAGTTGTAACGAAGCCAAGGGGACCCGTCATTATAACTGAGAAGACTACTATCGAGGTGCTAAACAAGCCTCTCAGCCCAAGCCAAGTACCAAGAGTATTCTACGAGGACATCGGTGGACTATCAAGCGTTATCGAGAGGGTCAGAGAGCTAATAGAGCTGCCACTGAGACATCCAGAGTTATTCGCTAGACTAGGCATCGAGCCGCCAAAGGGCGTCTTACTCTATGGCCCGCCAGGTACAGGCAAGACTCTACTGGCTAAGGCAGTAGCAACGGAAAGCGACGCATACTTCATCGCGATAAATGGTCCTGAGATTATGAGTAAGTTTTATGGTGAGAGTGAGCAGAGGCTTAGGGAGATTTTCAAGGAGGCTGAGGAGAATGCTCCAAGCATAATATTCATAGACGAAATAGACGCAATAGCACCAAAAAGAGATGAGGTCGCTGGAGAGGTAGAGAGGAGAGTAGTAGCACAGCTCCTAGCCCTAATGGACGGCTTGTCCACAAGGGGCCAAGTAATTGTAATAGCCGCAACCAACAGGCCAAACGCTCTAGACCCCGCGTTGAGAAGACCCGGTAGATTCGATAGAGAGATCGAAGTACCACTACCAGACAAACAGGGTAGGCTAGAGATCTTGCAGATACACACGAGGCACATGCCACTAGCCGAAGACGTAGACTTAGAGATGCTTGCGGAAATAACAAAGGGATACACTGGAGCAGACCTAGCGGCGCTAGTGAGAGAAGCCGCAATGCATGCACTGCGAAGATACCTCCCCGAAATAGACATTGAGGAGGAAAGGATACCCGTAGAAGTTCTCGAAAAGATGGTCGTAAAGATGGAGGACTTCATGGCGGCCTTCAAAGAAATAACACCAAGCGGTCTGAGAGAAATACAGGTTGAGATACCCGAAGTAAGATGGGACGATATAGGAGGACTGAAAGAGGCCAAGATAGAACTAAGGGAGACTGTAGAGTGGCCGCTAAAGTACCCACACGCATTCGCCAGGCTAGGAGTCAAGCCGCCTAGAGGCATACTCCTCTTCGGCCCGCCAGGAACGGGCAAGACTCTGCTAGCTAAAGCAGTTGCAACAGAGAGTGGCGCCAACTTCATCGCTGTAAGGGGACCCGAGGTACTAAGCAAGTGGGTAGGAGAAAGCGAGAAGATGATAAGAGAAATATTCAGAAAGGCCCGACAATACGCCCCAGCAGTAGTATTCTTCGACGAGATAGACGCTATAGCCTCGGTGAGGGGAACAGAGATAGGATCAAGAGTAGGAGAACGCATTGTAAGCCAGCTACTAACAGAGATAGACGGTATATCAGAGCTATCCGATGTAGTAGTGATAGCCGCAACCAACAGGCCAGACATCATCGACCCAGCACTCCTAAGGCCAGGACGGCTAGAGAAACTGATCTACGTACCACCGCCTGACATGGAGGGTAGACTGGAGATCCTACGAATACACACGAGAAACGTGCCACTGGGAGATGATGTAGACCTAGTAGAGATAGCCAAGAGGACAGAAGGATACACAGGAGCAGACTTAGCGGCGTTGGTAAGAGAGGCTGCAATGCTAGCATTAAGGGAGAGTCTAGAGGCAAAGTACGTGGCTATGAGGCACTTCGAGGAAGCACTACTCAAGGTCAAGCCAAGTGTAACGGAGCAAATGATTGAATACTACAGGAGATGGCTAGAGTCAGCCAGGCAAATGAAGGTTGCAAGGAAGGCTCAGGCAGCTCCAACCCTGACATACTAGAATCCATCCTCAATATTATCATCATATTTAGGTCCTGCAGCCTACATTCTTTCACAATGGGGTGGCGATAGTGAATGTATGGTCTCCTCAACCACTAATTAACAGCGTATACGAGACGTTATTGAAGCTCTCTAAGAACGGTACGGTGCCCGTGGAAGAGTCAGACCTAATTGCCGAGCTGAAAAGGAGAGGGGAGGATGTCTCTAGGAGGGATCTTGCCAAGATACTAATGACCCTGGAGATTCTGGGCTATATCTCAACCCAGACGAGCAAGGAAGAACTCCTGATCAGTGTAAAGAAGGGGAAGGAGTAATGGGGGTCAACCTCAGAGACATAATACCGCCAGGAGCGAAGCAAGAGGTTGATCTGAGGGCCCTGAAGGGTAGGGTGATTGCCCTAGACGCCTACAACGCATTATATCAGTTCCTCGCGGCGATAAGGCAGCCAGATGGGACGCCACTAATGGATAGGCAGGGGAGAGTTACCAGCCATCTCTCTGGCTTATTCTATAGAACAATTAACCTCGCCGAGGAAGGAATAAAGCCGGTTTACGTCTTCGATGGTAAGCCTCCTGAGCTGAAGAAAAAGGAGCTCGAAACAAGGTTCTCGAGGAGGGCTGAGGCCGAGAAAAAGTATGTTGAAGCGAAAAAAGTCGGCCTAGTCGAGGAAGCGCGTAAATACGCTGTACAGGCGATCCGCCTTACGAAGGACATGGTTGAAGACGCAAAAAGACTGCTAACCGCTATGGGTATACCATGGGTTCAAGCACCAGAGGAGGGAGAAGCACAGGCAGCATATATCGCGAGTAAGGGCGAGGCTTGGGCTGCAGGTAGCCAGGACTACGATGTTCTCCTCTTCGGGTCCCCTAGGCTTGCTAGGAATCTAACCATTACTGGGAGGAGGAAACTACCCGGCAAGGACGTCTACATAACAATTAAGCCTGAGATTATAGAGCTAAGAAAACTCCTCGAGAGTCTAGGTTTATCGAGAGAACAGTTAATACTTCTCGGCATACTATTGGGTACAGACTACAACCCTAGAGGTATACCAGGTTATGGTCCTAAGAACGCCCTCAACCTAGTTAGGAGTATCCAGGACGTGGAGAAGGCTCTCGACACTATACAGGCTAGGCTTCCTCAATACGATATTAAGAAGATATTCAATTATTTCCTAGAACCCGTTGTCACTGACGATTACAAGATCGAGTTCAACGAGCCCGATCTGAACGAGATAAGGCGAATACTAGTCGAAGAACACGACTTCAACCCCGAGAGAGTAAATAGGGCTTATGAGAGGCTTAAGAAGGCCTATAGAGAGAATCTGAAGACGAGACATGTAGGTCTGGATGCCTGGTTTGGCTAGTCGAACTTGTCGAGCAGGTCCTTAACATTTGGTTTTTTGATACCAAGCCATTCTGGCTTAAGCACAGTCGATGTTGTTCCTTCAATGTATTCTACATAGATCTGCCTGTTCAGGAGCTTCTCAGCTAGTTTCAGTATGTATTTTCCCTTTAGGGAGTCTAGAAGGCGCTTCGCCTCCTGCGGTACCTTTATGACGAATACCTGGCTACCATCGGGTAGGTAAGCTTCCTGCATGCCGAGCACCTTGTACGGCGCGATCAAGTCTTCTATCAACTGTCTCTTGTCCTTCCTGTGTTCAACGATTATGACTCGGCTTATTTCTTCACTGTTCAATGCTTTCCTGACATCAGCTCCGAGTGTTGAAGGTAGACTCTCCCCCGACTCAACTAGAACGTAGAGGATATCATCGATCTGATAGGATTTAACATACTTTATGTCGTAGTTCCGGTATTTCTTCTCGATATCGACGAATGCCTTCATTACCCTCACGTCGAGATCGGTATACTTTCCACTATTGACTAGCGATTCACACCTAGGACAAAGGACCCCGCTCTTGATGCATATCTTGTCCAATGGTATCTTTATGGCCACCTGCAGCACCACCCCAGAACACTCGTGTTTAACCAACAGTTAAGTATCGGGCAGACTCGAAGTTATAATTAATAACCCCGTTAATCCAACCAGCCGACCGGGGTGGAATAGATGCCAATAACAGACCCAGAGCTGATAGCAATAGTGGAGAAGAGGGTCCTCAACAAGCTAGTGTGCAGGAAGTGTGGTGCCCTCAACCCGCCGGGAGCGAAGAAGTGTAGACGCTGTAAGAGCAAGAACCTGAGGCCCAAGAAGAAGAAGTAGAGTTTTAAAATACTCCGCATAAATTTTAGAATTTAATTCTCGCGTCTCCGATTATTTGTCCGCGCCACTGATAACATATCCCCTAGATATTCTGAATTAGGCTGGAGGATTAGATTGTAGGTTCTGAGAATGGGGGTCCCGCGCGGCGTTGGTGCCGCCGCCGGGATTTGAACCCGGGTCACGGGCTCGAAAGGCCCGCATACTGGGCCGGGCTATACTACGGCGGCGCCCATAATGGAATCATGTTAATTGGGGTTATAAGGATTAGCAGGGGGTTCATGGCTCCGGGACAGTATTCTTTTAAGACTATAGGACAGCCTGGGGTTTTGGGGATAGGTTATGGGTGGAAAGCACGGCAAGTACGTCTACGTGAAGAGGAGCGACGGCTGGTATGTCAAGGTTAGAGTGTTTAAGAGTAGGGCCGAGGATGACCCAGAGCGATATATCGTCGTCGGCCCTAAAGTTAAGGAGCCGCCCTTCACATACGAGGTATTGGATGAGGAGGAACTCCCCGAAGAAGTTCGCGAAAGGTTGAGGGACGTCTAGATACGCTAGAGTGATAGACTTGAGTAAGCCTAGCGTATCCATCATTATCCCAACTTATAATGAAGCAGAGAACATTGGTCCTTTATTGGATAAAATTGTAGAAGTATTGGAATCTAACGGTTACTCCTCATTTGAGGTAATTGTTGTAGACGATAACTCCCCTGACGGTACATGCAATATTGTCCGCGCGAAAGGAGAAAGGGACCCTAGGATAAAGTGTATTCTCAGAACCCAGGAAAAGGGTCTCTCCTCGGCAGTAGTAACAGGCTATAAGAACGCGAAATCAGATATCGCTGTAGTTATGGACGCCGATTTCCAACACCCACCAGAGGTTATCCCGAAACTCATCAAGGCTATAGAAGAGGGAGCCGATATTGCAATCGCAACACGTTATGGAAAAGGTGGTGGAGTAGAGGGATGGAGTAGGATAAGGTTACTTATGAGCAGAGTAGCTACTATAGGCGTTAAAATCCTGATTAGAGAAGCAAGGAATACTAGCGATCCGCTCTCAGGCTTCTTCGCAGTAAGGCTAAGCACAATTAACCTAGAGGGCCTTAAGCCCAAGGGGTTCAAAATCCTCCTAGAAATACTTGCACGACACCCCTGCCTCAAGGTAAAAGAGGTCCCCTACGTCTTCAAGAAAAGGAGGAGTGGGGAGAGCAAGTTAGGCTTCAGCGTAATAACTGACTTTCTAATGCAATCCTGGGAAATCTCACCCATGCCTAGGTTCCTCCTAGTCGGAGCAAGCGGAGTCCTAGTAAACCTCCTAACCATGTGGCTCATACTAAAGCTGACAGGCCTCTTGGATTTAGCCAGCATAGCGGGAATCGAAGCGAGCATCCTATCGAACTTTGCATTACATGAGACATTCACCTTCCGCCACTACTTCAAGAGGGATTGCCTAGGTAGAGGAGCGGTCAAAAGGCTACTATACTATCATAGGGCTTCTCTCGCATCGATAATCACCACCTACATAGTAATGAGGTTACTAGTAACACTACTCTCGATGAACCCGGTTCTTGGCCAATTCATAGGAATCCTAATGGGTTTCGCAGTGAATTATCTTCTATCGGTGGAGACGGTCTGGGAGTGTGGAAGATATGGTGGATGCTGAAGCCTACAAGAAGCTAGTAGAGGAGATAAGGAACTGTAAGAAATGCCCCCTCTATAGAACTCGTAAAAACGCTGTCCCAGGCGAGGGCCCCCTTGAAGTTGAAGTAATGCTGATAGGAGAGGCCCCCGGGAGAAAAGAGGACGAGCAGGGCAGACCCTTTGTGGGGATGGCAGGTAAGCTCCTTGATGCAACCCTCGAGAAGGTTGGATTATCCAGGAAATCCGTCTATATTACCAATGTTGTGAAATGCCGGCCTCCGGGGAACAGGGATCCTAAACAGGAAGAAGTACAGGCATGCCTACCCTATCTGAGGAAACAGATAGAGTTGTTGAGGCCTAAAGTGATAGTTGCATTAGGAAGGATCTCGGGGAAACTATTGTATAATCTAGCAGGACTGCCCTGGAAAGGGATCTCGAAGGAGAGGGGCAAGGTTAGGGATGCAAGGTTGTTTGGAATAGATACCAAGATCATAGCAACCTATCATCCAGCGGCTGCATTATACAATCCCCAGTTGAGGAGTTCCATAGAACATGATCTACGGCAAGTTGCGGAAATTAAGAAGATGAACGGGGAGGGCAAGAGGAAGACCCTGGAGGACTTCTTCTAGTAGTGTAACCTAGTACATCTGTCTCAGTATCTTGGCGACGCCCTTAACGCTCGAGAGATATCCTACGACGAAAGCGAATAATCCAACGATAATGACCAGTAAGATGGCCTGGGAAGCCTGAAATCCTCCGGGTCCCTCACTAGTAACTAATTGGGATGTTTGATTTATGCTCGATAGCGTTATGGTTAGCATATCCCATACCAGTGCGCTCACTACAGCTTCATCCAGTAGGAGGAGGCTTGTAGAGGTCTGGTTCAATGACTTCATCACTTGACTGTAGTCGTAATAGGCAGGGGCAAGACCGGGTGTTAATCCCCTCGTCAACAGGCGAGTGACTAATGTATTGTACATCCTAGTTAGCTCATCGGCATACTCTGGAATCACTGTACCTGGACCCCTGTATGCTTGAATTGACGCCTGAAACATTACGTCAAGGCTCTTGGATAGGAGTTCTCTGTAGAATCCGATTGCCGCCAAATAATTGGATCGAGCCATGTAGGAGTCTGCGGCCTTCCTTATAGAGTCCAGTATATCGATGTACACCAGTATTGATTTACTTCTACCGTAGTATTTTACAGCGTATTGAGCGAGTGTTGAGGCATATTCGCTACTTGTAGTCGAGTAGTCCTTGAGTATCCAGGCTAGCCTCTCGATATCAGTACTACTCACGAGCGGTTTTTCATTCCTTGTAGCATTAGCACTTCTAATCCATTCCTCAATACTAGTTACCCTAGCGGCGGCATGAGATAGCTCGTATATCGCTCTATCGTAGAGCGTAGTCGGAGAATCAGAATAATTATGATAGGCTAGGAGACTACTCTTAGCTGCTGCGAGCCGCGTATACGCTGTAGCAATGAACTCAACATAATAGATAGATCCGTTCTTCGGTAGTGACTCGAGTACCTGCTCTAACTGGTTCAGTTTCTCAGACACGTTGGAAGCCACTTTGTCAAGGTATTCTTTCGCCAACGTGTAAGACTGGTTTAATGTACGAGCAGTAAAGTATGCCGCGTAGGCCTCGTTTAACGCCGTAAATGCTAAACTTGCTGCTGCGTATGGGTGTTTATCTAGGAATCTTCTACTCTCGTTGATGGTCTCTTGGACGGTAGAGAGTGTTTCATCCGTCATACCTAGTTTTCTGGCTTCGTTGACTAGCCCTTTCGCCTCGTTGATCATCCTGTTGGCGGCGGCCTTCATAGTCTGATTGAAGGCTACAGGTAGGGTGAACGGGGGCTTGGATAGTGGAGGTTCGACTATGTTGAATACCTGTGCTGTTAGGTTTAGCACGCCTGTATACCTGTGGCCGTTACATGCTTGGGCTAGTTTTATCGTGTAGTTCACTAGCGGGTAGTAGAAGGTTAGCCCTTTGGCTTCAGTTGTTCTACACTTGTATTCGACGCCTCCTACGCTAGACGCTAATCCGTCGGGTGAGATTGCTCCTGTTACGACGAATCCGTTGAAGCCCTGTCCTGTAGGGGCTCCTGATAGGAGTGTGTATGTAACGAATGTTATCATAACACTACCGCTGGGACCATCGATGCCTGAATCCGTGTGTATCGTTAGATTATAGTTCCACTGCCTCCAATCCACGCCTGATAGGAGCGACGCCAGCTTTATGGCCTGCATAGTACTCTTAACGGTGATATCTCCGACCTCGCCTCCCGCCTTGACAATAACCGTTCCGTTGCCTGGGTAAGTTAGGGTCAGCGTGGCTGGTATCAATACACCCTCCTCCTTACCCTCAACAACTGCTATCAAGTTGAAATCCGCAGTCATACGGATGGCCTGATTCTCCCCTTGAGCCTTACTCACCCAGGCTAGCTGGGTGAACGAGGCTGATACCACCATGAATAGTATTAATACTGCGATTACCTTCTTCAACTTGCTCCCCGCCATCGCCTGCATAAGAGGGAGTAATCCGGCCTATACTTAATAGTCTTAAGAGGGGCCTGTTAAACGAAGTGGCTGGGGGAAGGTGGAATGGCTAAGAAGAAGGACAAGGGAGGAGGACAGCAGGAAGGCAAGGGTACTAAGGAGTTGAAGATTGTCAGCGTGCAGGTCGTGACTCCAGACGCTGTTATGAAGAATCCAAGACAGATGGGTCTACTATACATAATAGACAGGCTAGGTCCCACGCACGAGAAGACGCTCCAGCACATAACATACATTATCCAGGAGGAATTAAACGTGGGTCTAGGCTACGACTTCAGAAAAGTGGGCAACACGCCGTACAGCCCACAGCTAAAGTCGGATCTAGTAGCCCTCCTATACGTGGGCTTTGTTGAGACAGAGCCGGGACTATTCAGAAAGCTTAGAACAACGAGCTCTGGCAAGGATGCCCTAGAGAAGGTGGCTCCGCCAGCAGGACTAGTTGAGACGATAAACTCTAACTTCGAGTTACTAAGGAATAAAGCCTCAATACTCGACAGCGAGCTAGACCTAGAGATAAGAAAGAGGATGAGAGGGCTAGGCGGTAGAAGAAGGAGCTTTTTCTAGGCGTAAAGCCTTGAATAACAAAGGCAGTAACCTCTTTTACAAGCTCGTAGAGGAAAAGGTGTTTGTGCTAGTCTACGGTCCCTACGCGACTGGAAAGACGCATCTAGCCTATGACGCATATATTCTTGCGGAGAGACTAGGATACAATCCGGTAATAATAGCTACAGAGCCAGGGACCCGGACCTTCCTAAGAGACCTTAAAGTTAACTATACATCTGTCCTCACCATGGACGGCTTAGCCGAGGAAACCACTAGAGCTGTTCTAGAGGACAGATACCCTATAGTAGACAGTATTAACTGGATCTATAGGGAAAATCCCGGTCCAGAGAATGGCAGAATCCTCGCCTATATCTCAGCCTTACTGGGGCGCAATGGGGGGTTAGCCACCGCGCAAGTGTCAGGTAGTGAGGATGAGGCCAGCGGGGCCCCCTACATAATACCGTGGACCTACGCAATAGGTAGGACGTCGAGGGAAAAGGGATTATACCTCCTCGAATTCAAGACTCCAGTGAAAAAAGTTCTTGGATTCAAGATATGGGGGAAGCAAATAGAATGGCTCTAAACGAGGCCGACAGCCCGTGGCGCAAGAGCCTAGTGACATACCTCATGTTAACTTCATTGATGCTTGTGCTACTAGTGATATACTTCTATTATTATATAGGTAAGATAACGGATTTCCTAGTGCTAGTAGCATTCCTAACGCCTGCCATGGTTGCAAACGGATCAGCTGTACTAGCAAGGAAAGTAAAGCTATCAGTCAAAGGAGAGTCCGCATCTCTGACACCAATAGATGGAGGGAGGACCTGGAAGGGGAAACCAATACTTGGCTCAAATAAGACTTGGGAGGGGCTATTCTTCGGGTCCCTGCTAGGCGTGCTCGCAGGCGAGATCATCGCGGTATTGGCTTGGTTTACACTAGATTGGGAGCTGGCTCCCATGTTGGCAGTAGTTACTCCCTACGTTAGTGTTGCCGCACTCTTGGGGGATTTGGCTTCCAGTTTCTGGAAGAGGAGGAGGGGGCTCAAGCCGGGCGAGCCATTCCCCATCTGCGATCAGCTAGATTTCTACTTGTTTGCTGTAATTGCATTATTGTTGACGGGATTCCGGCCCCCATTGATGGATATAGTATTAGTGGGGTTGTTCGTCTATTCGCTCCACATAGTTACAAACTGTATTGCTAGAGAGTTAGGGATCAAGAAAGAATGCCCTTAGCCCCTGGTATGTAACTAGTCTTTGATTTCGCCGGCCAACTTCTTCATCAAGTACCGGTACTTGATGAACCTATCGTCTGGCGAGAATCGTGGAGGATGAGGTACCTTGACCTCTCCCCCGCATACGGGGCACTTATCCCTCCTTAACGTATATCTTCCACACTTCACACATTTTCTGAGCAGCCATTTCAATTCTATAACACCATTATGCCTACTCCTTCAGGCGTTCGAACGAGTATTCTATTCCGAGCTTCGACGCTTCCTTCTCAGCCACCTTTAAACTCTTTTGAAGGGCTTTCTCCAGTATCTTATAGTCGTGACTCTGTAAGTCTATCCTATACCTCGGGGCTCCTATAGTGTATACTCTGACCTTGATCTCCTCTCCTTCGACTACAGCGTTCTCACGGGCTTTGACGAGCACCTTCTTTATCCTCTCAACACCGTCTGAGGCGAAGGATCTAAGCGTGAATATCCCCGAGATCTTCACCTGCTTAATCTTAATGTGCGTCTTCGCGGCCTCTAGCAAAGGCTCTATCCACTCCTCTGGTATCTCCGCCTCTTCAAGTGCTTCTCTACCGTAGATCACGGCTCTCTCTAGGCCAGACATAGGGTCACCATAGGCGTCTTCAAGCTTCCATATAACCTCCTTGTAGGCTTCATCCAGGGTTTTGCCCATGTCCTTTGCTACAAGCTCTATTATCGAGGCTGCCTTCAGCCTTCTTTTGTAGTCTATCATCTTCCTCCTTCTCTCTCCCTCCATTACTCGCTTTAGGCTCACGTCCACCTGCTTCCTAGCCTTATAGACACGGATTACCTTGACGACAACCTTTCTTCCAGGCTGAACTACCCTGTCAATCTTCCTAACTGCCCTTGTCGCGACCTCGCTCCATGGTAGGAAGGCTCTCATTCCGTCATACTCGTCCAGTGATAGGTAGGCGCCGAAATCGTAGACTTCCTCCACCGTACCTACAACTAGCTCTCCCACACTAGGCAGTGGTCTTCGAGGCTTGAGCGTGGTAACCATCTCTATCTACACCAGTGGATAGGAGTATGGGTCGAGGAAATTAAGGGATAGCGTTTAGCCTAGGATTCTCTCTATCTTGCCTAGGATCTTTGCCTTACCTCCAGTTGGCTGCACTAGGAGTGCTCCACATGATAGACAGCGTGCTGGGAAGGTTGCATGGCTGAATACCACTTGTCTCTGGCCACACTGGGGGCATGTTACTAGTAGGAATCTGCTCCTCGGCTGTGGTACTAGTATCTTCTTTCTCCTGCCCCCGAATTCGACCGCCGACACTACCTGCTCCCCCTTATATTGCCTTCTCTACTAGCTCGATCTTTTTCAATCTAATCCCTAGTATGTGCCTCTTGTATCCGCACTCGCTACATGTTATCCTGAGGACGACCTTCTTGGTTACCTTTGCATACCTCTTTTGCTCAGGCCTCCTCTGCGAACCGTAACCTTCCTGCTTCCTCACGTATCTCCTCTGACCCTCAGCCATGGACCTCCTCTTGCCATGCTTGTACACGCTTACTGAGTGTAGCGTGTGCGTCTTACACCTTGGACAGTACGTCCTTATCTTCTTTGGAAACTTCACTGTCCCTTCCCCCTTATACCGCCTCCAACCGGCTAGTCGTTGCTAGGTAATTTTATAGCTGTTTCCCTGACAGGCTCTGCCAAGCCAGCCAGTATTAAGCCTATCCCCCTGCCCAAGGAGAGTGGGAGGGTTTCACCCGGCTCCACTATGATGCCGTCGAGCGAGAAGGGATGGAGGACTCTGACCACAATGTCTTCTCCGTAATTAACGAGTAAGCCTGAGAGATAATCCGCGTATAGTTCTACCAGCTTATTGTAAAGGCTCAATACATCCCTATCAATACCAGCATAGTTTTCATCATACGAGAGATCGTAGAGCCTAGACTTTGCAACCAGCAGGGCGGTCTTCCTAACCCGAGCCAAGTACTCCTCGCAGAAGTCTCCAGGACAATAAGTGTAAAGCAGGCCTTTAGCCTCACTCAAATGCTCAAGGTTGAGAGAGTCGTGCATCCCTGTTGAAGCCCTAAAGGGACCCCCAGCCGGTATACGCTCTGACAACTATCTCACCTCCAATTATCTTACATAGACCCTTAGACTCGAACACCAACGCCATCTCGGCGGGGAGAGATACCTCTTCACCTTCCCTAAAGCCTCCCTTAAACCCATAATAGTCGTCGGAGGGTATATCGGAGTGACACCTGGCCGTAACCTCTCCCTTAAATGGCGAGAGATACCTGTAGTCGGGCCTCCAATCTCTACTCACTCCTACAGCTAACAGGCTGGTCTTTCCATTAAGCGATCCCTCAATCCTCAACAGCCTAGAAGGATCCTGGGTCACCTGGTGATCAATCTCAACAGCCGTTTTTCTAACAGCATCGTATAATTGATCCATCCAATCCTTACCGAGGGACTTAAGTGAACCGGTGGCTCCTCCACCGAGCTGTCTAGCAATCCAGCCCCTCCAGCCAGGCTCCTCTTCGCTTGGGAGAGCCGGTTGGTACCCCTTAGGCGGCTCTAAGGGAAATATTATGTTGAAGTCCAGGCCCTGGGCGGCAATATACTGAGCTATCTCCCTCCTCTCCTCCCGACCCAGAGTGAAGCACCCACTACACTCAACAACTATATGGAATCCTCTATGGCCCGTGAAGTAAACATACCCGGCCTCCGCGCCGAAGTCACGTTTAGCCAAATCAACGACCCTATAAGCCATCTCTAGCCCCTTCAACAGGCACTCAGTATTAGGCAGTACACCATCACACCCGGGCAGGTGGTCGACATCTATGTCGAAGAACAAGTCGCTGCCAATCCAACCCTTCTCCTCCATAGACCTTGCCTCTGGCAGCTCATAGAGTGCCACTGAATAGTAGGCTTGCCTAGGCGGGTTCTCCACCATGTAATCCAGTACCTCAGACATAGATGAGAATGATAGATGCCTGTGATAAGTATCCGACCCAAAGTATTGGAAGGCGAATTCCCGCCTCTCGATATCACGGGGTTCACGTAGCCCGGGCCTCAGAGAATAATACATTTTGTAGAGTTGTTCGAGGTCAACCCTACCATCCCTTACCCGGTATGTTAACTCGCTCCTCCTATATCGTCGGCGATACATAGAATGTCAGCCTTCCCCCACCCATGAACTCGAAGTCAACCCTAACGGGTGCATCACCAGCATATTTTACTGTCGCAGTCTCAGCTGCCTGGGCCGCTTGTAGCATCTGGCTGAAGTACTCTAGCGAATAGTTAGAGGTATCCTCCGATTCAACTAGCAAGTCTAGCAGACTTTGCCTCTCCATCGAGAACTCGAGCTCAGCGCTCTCAATATCACCAATACCCCTAATTATCAACTTGTCCTCCGTAGCCATCAACCTGATAGTATCGGCGATCGGTTCAATAGTCCTTATAGCCTCCCTGAACGTCGTGGCGAGCATCTTTGCTGTAACAGTAAAGCCGATCTTTGGCTCCGGAGGCCTCTCAACTGCAAGGGATATCTGGGGTATCCTGAACCTCCTAGTCCCCCTACCAAGGAACATTACATCAATAAAGGTCTCAGATATCTTGAACTCGAGCTCATCGTCCTTCCTAGCACGCCTAAGGACCTTTACCAGGGTATTGAAGGATACACCGAACTCGACCTCATCCTTCTCCAACTCATAGTTGAGCATTGAATCGGCCGGGTAGAACAAGTCAATCATAACAACTCTTGCAGGATCAAGGGCTCTGAATGAAAGGCCGTCATTAGTAGCAACGAATACGCCTTCATCGAGGACTTTCTCCATGGAGGCAACGATGTATCTCCAGGTACGGGCGTCTTGGAACCTGATACGAGTTACCATCTACGTACCCCCTTAAGGGAATAGTAGACCGCACTAGATAAAATTGTCTTGGAGCACTAGCATTCCATTCTCTTACCTATATCATGGGCTAGTATGACCATTGCATGGGCCAGCCTCTGTAGCTCCTCCAGAAGCTGGCGGGAAGTGACCGTGTAAGGGGTTCTCTCAACCGCCTCAACCAAATCCCTCGACAGCTTCTCTAACCCACGTGTAAGGGTATGGATTCGTGCGCAGTCGTCTACGCGTACTCTCTCCAAGTATAACCACACTCCTTACATCTATAGAACCTGGTCGGGGGCTCATCAGCCGCCCTTGTCTGCATCATCCAGAAGTATACCTCGTCGCCCCCACACTTTGGACATCTAACCTGTCCCTTCAACAATACGGCAGTAGATGGTGCCTTATCGGCATCAACTACAATTATCTTCTCCCTTGGACTATGCTCAACCTTCCTCTTAACCTTGTATGCCTCTAGGACCTCCTCTCCAATCTCCATCTCGTAGCCACATCTAGGGCAGAATAACTGTCTCTTCCCATCCTTCACTCGGGGATACATTACTGAGCCGCACTTGGGGCAAAACCTTATCCTCGACTTCCTAGTTGTCGGTCTTGTCGCAGGCACCTTCCACACCTGGAGGGTCTGGAGTGGATAACGGGGTGTTATATTTTATGAGTCAGTGGCAGTCTCCAGCTCCCAGGAGATGCATGGACCTTGATACCCATAGTGGAAGGCTTGAGGATAATGTGAGTAGTAGAGACTGGGACTCGAGCGATGCTCTTGGCGGGAGCGGGAAACCGCATCTGCAGTCTCCAACTGCAT
The DNA here is from genome assembly GCA_015523485.1 of Thermodiscus sp. GTDB lineage: Archaea > Thermoproteota > Thermoprotei_A > Sulfolobales > Acidilobaceae > Thermodiscus. The sequence goes on from WAKH01000086.1 coordinate 23,732, forward strand.
AGCGTAGTTCGCCAGAGAACCCCCTTGATTTTAGCTCGCTGCATAGCTCGTCGCAGGAATGGCCGGAGACTGCTCCGTCTACGTCCCCGCCTCTCAATACTACTCCTATACATTTAGAACAGTAGCATTTTGAGACTAGGATCCTAGCCTCCCTTTTAATCTTCAAGCTGGATCCCGGCTTCCTTATAGGCGGCTATCAGTTTTTTCTTTAATCCTTTTGCTTCTTTTATTATTTTGTTTAATGCGTCGGATAAGACTTCGACGGGATCATCATCGCTCGCCAGCTTCACGTAGACCTTAATGGCACGCTCCAACGGGTGGATTAGAGAATAGTATGCGTTAACCACTCTCTCGTCCTCCTGGAGGTAGTGCTGGAGTAAGCTACCCATAGTGTGATCCTCGCCTTCGATCGTGAACTCGTACTCCCTCTCAGAGATCCTCCTCAGCTTCACCTGCTCCAAAGCCGAACCCTCCAATCCTCTGTCTATTCAACACCCTTTTTACTGCTTCCCTCCAGTCGACCGTGACGTATAATTTGCCTTCATCGTCCTCCTCGATAGTCTCCGTTTCAAAGCCCCAATCAATCATCTCCAACACGTTAGCGCCAGTAACCGCGCCCACAGCCATGAAGAACTTCTTCGCAGTCCTAGTCGCTTCTAGCGTGGCCAACTCTCCTAATACTCGGGCGATCTCCTGGGCGAACGTGAATACAACGTCAACGGGAGCACGGGTTACGAGCTCGTCATCCTCAACCCTCGCATCATAACCCAAGTGTGAAAGTACAAGCTCGAGCACATCCAAGGGTATCGCTACTCCAGCCTCGCGGAAGATAGCCCTCCTACCGAGCCTCGTATAACCCTTCTTAGGAGCCCTAGGGGTGGTGAACTCGTCAAGTACCTTCCTTATCCCGAGCTGCGTCCTCTTAGCTAGCACTTCTCCACCATAGACCTCAACCCTAAGCTGATCCCCCTTCATCTTAATCAGTACAGGATCCCCTGCGAGGGCCTTAGACAGCCTCTCGAGAAACTTCTCCATGTTCTCCTTGGCCATAGGAGGAATCTTTACGATGAAAACCCTCTTCTTCCTCATCCGACACGTTCACCTTATCGGGATCATCAGGTAGTTTCTGAGCTCAAGCTTTAGGATCCGTGAGGAGGCCAACACTGACACCTTCCTCTTCTCGACCAATCCACACTTCGGACACCTCATAGTCCTGGGATTGACCGGCTCTAGTGTTGCACCGCATCTAGAACACTCCGCGTATAGTACTCCGTATGGTGGATCGACTGTAGTCAAGTGATAGGGGTTGGTTCCGTTGATTACTTTCACAAGCACTATGTCCCCCTTCCTATAGTAGTCATCGATGCTCCTCACGTACTCCTCACTAATGTTGGATATAGGTATAGCTCCGAGAAACCTGCCGCTATACTCATAGAGCCATAGAGGACTAGGCTGGAGGCGAACCTCTCCATATAGCTCCACGAGGACGACGTCATGTCTAACCTGCATAACCATTCCTACAGCCGAGGAGCCAGGCCTGGGAATACGGAGTACCTTGAGCGGCTTAACCTCGACTGTTCTAGTTAGCATGTTATACTTGGCTACACCCTCTACCGCGGCCCTGATAACACCGTTATCACTGTCCACGTAGGTTCCAGGGCCAGGTATGAATTCCTCTATCGATGCTAGCTCCTCTCCAGGCGTTACCCTCTTCTCCTTATACTCTCTCGAAGACTGAGACATTCACGTCCACCCTCCTAATCCTCGACTTATGGTGGCGCATCGTGGCTGGTATAGGGAACCGCTCCCTGTACAGCACCCTATGCCTATACCCGTACTTCTCCGCCAACCCTGTATGGTATTGCTCATTGCCAGTTTTTAGTATAGCGTAAATCCTCCTCGGCCTGAGAGACATTGCATAGACGAGGAACTCGGTGTCAGCACCCTTCCTCTGTACTCCGAAAGGGGGATTCATAACGATGATATCGAACGAGGCCTCAACTAGCAACCGGGTCCCTGGCCTAATCCTACCGACAATATACGCGTCAAGCACTGGCAAGCCTGCGTTTCTGAAAGCCCCGATACATAGGGGAGGGAGACGGTAGTCTGCATCAACCGCCACTATCCTCGTGGCACCATACAAGGCCAGTGCCAGGGACAGCCTGCAAGTACCTGCGCCCAGGTCGAGGATCGAGGCCTCCTCAAGGTCCTCTCGGAGACTCATATTGCTGGCTAGCCTAGCAGCTATATCGCCGGGGGTAGTGTACTGTTCTAACATGGGCATAGGCTCTGGTATGGGAGGGGAATACTCCTCGACCAGCCTCGCAACTATCGACACCCTCCTCATAGGCCATTACCATGGGAAGAGGTAGGGTTCGAGGCTGCCCTGCAACGCCATCCTAGCTTCTCCAGGAGTTAGAACTGGCTTCTCATATCTATGCAGGTCGTCCAACGGTATCCTCGGGCAACTGGTAATAACCCAGGCATCAATTATTGGTGAATCTATCGTTCTAAGGCGTTGCTCGTCTACGTGTTCCATAACATACACGTGGTGCGTTCCACCTCTTGACTCGATCAGTTTAACGAGCTTATCAACTAGCCATGGACGGTATTGGCCTGTCTTCAAACCAACGACGACCCCCCACGACTTCGCATTCATGGCTTGAGAAACCTTGTAGAGTCTAGCCCCATAGAATTTCTCGAATTCACGTGTGCGGTCAATTAACTCGCCGCGGTACGGGTCTAGTTGTAATAGTGGCTTGAAGGTGGATAGATACAGCCCGAGAGCGTGGAACACGCCTCCTGCAACGATTAGGAAAGCATCCGCGTCGAATCTCCTCGCAAGGTGATAATCACACCCAATAACCTGGCCTTCCTCGAAGTATGGAGGCTTTGATGGTGGTATGATCGCCTCGACACCACTCCTAACTAGCACGTCTCTGATCTCGCGTAGGAGATGGGTATGTTGGCTAGTGGCTGTTAGGACAATATTCTTCCATCCCTCTTCTCTCATCTTGCCGATGACTTCATCTAGGAGGCGTCTCGGAGGCTTATGCCTGCTTCTGGCCTGGAGATAGATTATTCTAGGCCTACCTCCCGGCTCTACCCCTTCATGAGCTAGGCTCGGAGGATAAGGGGTATGGCCTATATGGACTATGACATCCGCCCTCAATATGTATGCGAGCCTAGGCCAGTGCAGATCACATGCTCCGAAGCTACTGTCGCCGTCAATGAACACTGACGCGTCTGTTAACTCTTGGATCTTCCCGCTGAGGCAAGCGGCGTACTGTTTTAACCCGTCGGGGAGCTGTAGGACTATTCTCTCAGCTCTTACATCTTTTAGAGGAGAGAAATCTATGTGGTAGGGGATCTCGCAGTTTTCCATTAGGACACCTGCCCGGTAGCCGCTAGCTTCTTTATCTTAATCCTGGTCGGGATGGGGAACTTGTCTCCTCCCCTCCTCAGCGCCTCCTTTATCTTCTCGATGTCCTTCTCCCTACCCCATACCTCTAGTATGACATGGCCCGGGTAGACTCTGGCAGCAGTGCCTATCGGCTTACCGAAAGCCTGCCTCATTCCATCCTGGAGACGGTCTGCCCCTGCGAAGGCCATCATCTTGTTCTCCCTTAGCACGTGGTGCGGGTATACTCTAATCCTGAAGTAAAAGTTCATGTCTCCCACGCTAGACGATAGGAACTTATTGACCGCTATTCTAGCAGCCTCTAGAGCATTATGCCTTATCTGGCCAGCCTCAATAGCGATTAGCTCTCCCTTAACCTCGGCTTTCTCCATCATCTCCCTGTTGCCCATCTCGAACTTGGTTATCTTCGGCTGTGGCACTCCGTGGATGTACTCCCTCCTAGTATACGGAGGCCCGCTGAAATGCGTATAGCACTTAGCTGGTCTCAGCGGCATCCTAATCCCCCACTCTCCACCAGACCCCCAGTCCATTCCTCAAGGTTATATTTGTTGACTAGCCCGGCTTCTCGAATACTATCAGCGACACCCAGAGGTCACCGTGCCTAACCTTGCGTATGTGAGCAACATTGAAGCCAGCCCTACGAGCAACGTTAACCGCGTGCCTCGACTCGGTAGTGACTATTGCTGCCCTACCACCCGGTCTCATCACATTATACAGTGATAGAATGAACTTACTGTACAGGCGGCGGACTGACGAGGGGTCCCCCATCCTTATACCATAAGGTGGGTTAGAGGCTACGAAATCCACAACCTCGTTTCCAATAATCTCCTCCAGCCTCCTCGCATCCCCCACTAGGAATTCTATCCTGTCAACAACCCTCGCGGCCGCGGCGTTCCTCACAGCACCCTCTATATGCCTCGGATTCTTATCTAGACAGATAATCTGGGCATCCTCGAATAGTAGGGCTGCCTCGATAGCAACAGTACCACCACCACACATAGGGTCTAGGATGACAGAGGAGTCCCTGGCCTCAGCCAACCTCAAGAGACCATATGCCAGTGTGGACTTTAAAGCGGCTGGGTGATCGTAGACCCGGTACCCCCTTCTATGACCACTCCTCTCACCGATGACATAGACTCCAAGCCTGAAGACTTCGCCGTCAACCTCAGCCATTATCGAGATACTGGGCGACTCAAGCCTAACCTCTGGTATAACACCATACTCCTCCTTGTACGCTTCCTGAACCGCTTTACCAACAACCCTGGCAACATCCATACTAGTATACTCGTGGCCTTCTCCAATCCTCTCGGATCTAACCGCAAACGCCGCCCCGAAGGGGATAAACCTGTGCACGCCCGACGACCTGGCGATATTGTCTATCCGCTTCAACGCGTCTAGACTATACCCGACGGGTTCCTCGACGCTCAGTAGTGCTGCTGAGTGTACACTCCTCATCCGGAAAACGGGTCTAAGAGAAGTGGAGTCCACTTCCAAAATAACCCTACCACGCCCCTTCCTAACATCAACTTCCCGAATTCTACTCTGATATTCCTCCTCGGCCTCAGTAACTGTCACATCCTCCAGGCCAGGGTTACATTTCAGTAGCAGCCTCACTACCGCATCCCTCGATCAGGTTACAGGCCCTTGAAAGCAGGTATAAGAGTGATCGGAGGTCCTTCTCGTACTCTATATTCCTCGCGGCTAGCCTTCTAATAGAGACTATGACCTCTTTCCTCCTCCGAGGATCTGTTACTAGAATGCTGGCCAACTCTTCAACGTACTTCTCGATCAGCCTGACGTATTTGGACTCGTGCTTCCTCGAAACGGGTTCTAGTCTGGCCTGGAAGAACTCGTATAGGAGTATGGCCGTCGCGTTGGCCAGATTCAAGGCTTGATACCTTGGGCTCGTGGGTATGTTGACTAGAAGATCGCACTGTTCAAGTTCCTCCCTTGTTAACCCTACACTCTCCCTACCCATTACGAGCGCAACTACTCCCTCGGTTCTAGCAGCGATCTCCGCCGCCCTCTTCGGGTGGAGGGGGACCCTCAACGCGTCGCGGTGAGAGGCCTTAGCCGAGGTGCATAGAGATAGGGAGGAGCCTCTCAACGCCTCGTCCAGCGACCCCACAACAACAGCTTCATCTAGTCTGTGAGCCGCTCTCACAGCATATTCACGTGCTTCCTCAAAGTCGGCTTTCGGACTGACTATGTAGAGTTCGTCTACCTGGAAGTTCTCGCATAGCCTAGCGATCATTCCAAGGTTAACAGCTCCCTCGATGCCGACGAGCACTAATCTTAGCTTATCCAATCCTTACCCCTCACCGCGACGACAGCGTATAACTTCTCCATAAAGTAGGATTCCTCGAGGAGATGAATAACTCTGAACCCCCTCCTATCTAGGCACTCCCGGGGAGACCATCCTGACAGGCTAGAATATATCATGACAATAGCATTTGAAATACTGGCTAGCTCGGAACAAATATCCTCTAGGAGGCCGGGCGAACCGCTCCACGCCTTGGACAACAAACTACACTCTTCCAGCTCATCGGATACTGGCAGATATGGCGGGTTTACAATCGATAGATCCACGGGTCCCCCAATACATGAGGACCAGTTACACGCGATTACAGTCGAGTTGGAGCTCTCCAAATTCCTCCTAGCAGTCCTGAGAGCGTATTCGTTTATGTCAACGCCGATCAAGAAGGCCTGAGGGAAGAGTCTTGAGGCAGCCACTGATATGATCCCAGTTCCTATACCCAGTTCTAAGATGATCCCGGGCTGGTATCCCTCGTCAGCCAGCTGTTTTACCGCTTTTATGGCTAGGAGGGAGTCTTCAGCGGGCTCATAAACACATGGGTGAGTGTAGATCTCCAGCTCGCCTACTACTGTATTGTACACCCGCCTGCCTTCTCCAGGAGCCAATCCACGTCCACCACCGTCAGCTCTCTCACCCTCTTACCAGCAATCCTTGTTAGTAGGGCCCGATCGAGTCCTAGGCACTTGGAGGCCATCTTATCAGCAAGCTTATTGCGCCCCGTGAATAGGCAAGCCGTGAGCTTCTCGAAACACTCGTCGCCCTCCCTCCACTCCCTAACCCTCTCTAATAATACTATTGAGCCGTGGACGTCAGGGCGGGGATAGAACCATTCGCGGGGGAGGCGTCCAACCTCAGTAACCCTAAAGTACCTGTTAACGAGTAGAGTCAGCCTTCCGTAATCCTGGGAGCCCGGCACGGCTAACACTCTCTTCGCAACCTCCAACTGTAGGCCTAGGAGAGCCCTCGAGATGTGATTATTTCTTGCAGATGCTGAGATTATCCTTGAAGATTCACTATAGGGGGTGTTCGAATAATATCCTGATATCTTAGCATATGATAGGAACCGTACACCATCTCCCAGCACAATCGAGGAACCAGTACCTTGAAGTACGCTGGCAGCGACGGCTGCTAGCTCGCTGTCGACCTCCACTCCTATAACTCCTCCTACTCTCCTGGCGACATAGTAGGTGAGGTGGCCGGGACCCGTCCCTATCTCCGCCACGGGATAGCCTAGTAGGTCGGCAACCTTCTCTGAGAACACCTCTATGCCTCTCTTGTTTACTAGGAAGACCTGGCCAAGCCTGGGATTAGGCCTCCTCCCAAGCAGGGAGAACAAGTGCTTGATCCAGGAGTAAAGATTTGTAGGATTGTCGGGGAGGGCTGGGTACTTCATCTCCTAAACCTTACTCTCTCCTTCTCGATCCTATCGAAGTAGTCGAGGAATGGCGCGTCGGGGGTTGGAGGCTTGATGAACAGGTAGTATTTCGCCTCGCCCTTGATCTCCTCCAATATCTTCTCTGTGAGGGCCTCAACGGGGTCCGTCTTCAACACCTTCTTAACCTCTTCAAGCGACCTGAAGGGTCTCTGGCTCCTAATCCTCAAGAGTGACATTAGAGTCCTCTTGCCAACTCCCTTTAGCAACGCTAGACTGTGTAGACGTATGTTGATCGGCTGGGCTATATTGAAGAATGTGACGAAGTCGAACTCCCTCTTCTTAATAATCCTAGTTATGGCCTCCTCAAGGTTCCTCTTAGCAAGATCCGATAACTCATCATAGCGTAAGGGCCTCCTCGGTACAACTACTATCTTCTCGGGCAGATTCTTCTCCCGGGCCACACTCTTCAACGCTTCAGGCTTATCCAACACTATTATTCTGGGGTCAGCGGCCTCCAGATCCATCCTAAGAATCTCTACAAGCTCCTTATCCCTATAGTTTAGGGGGAGACAGTAGATTCTGCGATCAGCGCCGGGGAGACAGGCTAGGAGTGCAGTCACTCTCCTCGGCCTAGGGGACCGTGGGCTGGGTGGTAATACAACAGTCCTGGGAACCTCCCTTGCAAGTGTAACCTCCTCTAGCAGGTCAACCTCCTCCAGGGGGACCCCATCGGCTAGGGTAAGCCTACGAGTCCCGACAACCTGTGCTATGGGAGTCTCCCTATGCTCTCTATGAGGGTCTGCATAGTACCCGGTAGGCATGTAGTCGAGTACTAGGGCTGTCCTCTCAAGCTCCGCAGGGTGCGGCTCGGGCCTAGCAGGCCTCCTCGGATCTCTAAGCTGCCTCGTCATCGGCGTACCACCCTCAGCCCACTCTAATCAATACACTGGGGGAGTAATGAATGTGAGGATTTCACCCATTTTACGATTATTCTTCAGGAAACGTCGAGTTACAATAATCCGTTATTGAGTCTAGAATCTTACTAACTAGTTCCTCGTCGTAAACGAACTCCTTCTTCATAGATAGAATGCTTCTAACCTCGCCTGGATCGGATGGGCATATATTAGCTACGACAACCGCGAGGTCCTCGTCGAGGCCGAGCTCGACGAGCTTCTTAACAGTCTCCCTGGCCTTCTCGGGATCCTTGTCTCCGAATAGCCTGAGGTAGTTTAGAGTCTTATCTACGGTGATTATGATGCCGAACTCTTTCTCCCTAACCCTCTTCTCTAGGAGTTCTCGCGCTTCGGAGTAGGTGACGTATTTCTCCTTGATTATCTTACGCTCCAACGCTTATGCACCCGGCCCTTGAAGATTATGTGGGGTTGGCTTCTATTAGGCCTTTAATGGTCTGATGTGTTCTGGCGTTACTATTAGGAGCTTCTTCTTCCTACCCAGATATACTTCTACCTCGTAGGCCCTACCCCTCTTGCCGACGATCGTACCAGTTAACCCGTGGAACCTCCTATGGGGCATTGCATAGTGGAACGATGGGTCTATCTTAATCGCAACCTTATCCCCGATCTTGTATGGGTATAGTAGCACGCTTAGCTTGGGTATTGCTCCCTTCTCGCGTACCTTCTTCCTCAGTAGCTTCCTCGTCCTATGCCTGTATCCTCTCGGCGGCTTAACCATACCTACTCAACCCCATACTCCTACCAGCTTATGCTCCGGGTTTTAAAGTAGAGGGTTCTATACTAGGGTGAGTAACGGTTTCTAGATTGTAGGTCTTTTAAGGTCTCTTTAAGTGTTTTATCGCTCTCTGAAAACTATGTCTGTAATACTTATAAACGTTGCTGAAAATAACAAATAAAATGTGACCTCCGCTGGGGGCCTGGTGCCTCTGGCGGAGAGAAACCGTGATGAACCGCCCTACAGAGGCCTACAATGACCTAGGGCAGGGAACGGTGTTCCACGTGGACTACATCTAGCTCAACGCATTCAGTTGCGATGCCGAGTACTTCTGAGAAGCTGGGAGTGGTCCTGCCCCCATCGCCCGAGACTAGCTCCTTAACGTATAGGCCTCCATCAGCCGCTACGAGGCACTCCGCGACATTATCCATAATCTTCCTGCACTTAACACTATGCACCCTCCTCTTGCGCAGTATATCGGGCCTCCTATGGAGAACCCTCCTAGGCGTCCTCTGGAGTATGAGCCTGTTACTGAAGAATTCACTCAGCCTCGA
>WAKH01000087.1 GCA_015523485.1 Thermodiscus sp.
CCTATGTAGACGATTACGGGGAGCAGTAGTAGGAAGGCTACAACACTGTACTTTTCAATCGTGTGTATCTTATACTCGTGCTCCACCACTGGCTCTAGGCTGGTGATGTTTGCCTCCACCCTGTCAAGAATCCCGTTAGCCGAATCCATATCGCCACTTTCAGCGAATTGAATTGCCCGGTTTACCTCATCCACGAGGCCCGTCACATTAGCTCCCATACTCCTAAGCCGGCTAAGCCTATCAACAACCACTCCTACACGCTGGTCGAAACTATCCAATGACTGGGTCTGGGCTAGAACATGTAATGGAGCAAGTAGCACTAATGCGAGTACTATGGCTGCTAATAGCGTGGTCCATTGCAAGACTACTGCCTCGCCTCCAGTACTCTATAGGTTGCGCAGTCTATAAACATGGGTATCGGGGTAATTTAATAAATAAGCCGTAGGAAACAATAATTATTTCAACCAAATTACATAACTCTTTATTTGTGTTATAGAAGTCACCTAGGGAAGAGAATATGACTAGAAAAGATACTGGTACCTGGTACTATTAGGTTTTTGAGCTAATTATTATCCCCGGTTAGTAGCTGTTTTTTGCATGTAGTGATGTGGTAGAGCTATTTCGTATTAGCTTTCGAATGAAGAATCAGCATAAAGTATAATAGCCGTAGATGAAACTGGATATGTGTGCAATGTGGGATTAGTGGGTGATATGGGTTGAGCCTTGTTGTAGTTGATGATAGAGGGAGAATAGTAATTCCAAGTAAACTAAGGAAAAAACTCAGATTGAAAAGAGGCGATGCCTTCATAATAGCTAATTTAAAGGATAATATTATTGTTTTAAAGAAAGTAGACGTGGAGAGCATGCTTAAAGAAATTGCGGAAGAAGTAGCAAAAGCCGGGTTGGAAATAACTGAGATCGAGAGAGAAATAGAAGAGGAGGCCAATAAGCTTGCCAAAGAAAAAGTTCATGATTGACACGAATGTCTTCATATCAGAATTTAAGTCGGGATATACGACTTCTACAAGACTTCTCTTAAAGTTACTCCTAGATCCAGAAGTTGAATTAATTGTAGACGAAATATTGCTCGAAGAGTATAAGAGATGGTTTGAATTAATTTCCAAAAGAATCCCTCAAATACGCCAACAGGCAAATGTTTAATATTCATTAATTAAATCCAAAGCAAAGCTAGAATTTCCTGGAGATGATGATTTGGACATTGTTAAATCTTTTTTCCCAGAGACAGAATCTGCTGATATTTATCATGCTGCAACATGCCTAAAAACAAATTGTATATTAATTACCAATGATAAAGACTTTCTAGGGCTAAAACGTGCAAAACTAGTTGAAATTTGGACTATATCAGAAGCGATAAGAAAATTATTGTAATAATTATGATTTTAAATATATTTTAGAATATATTAAATTGTAATTTGTTAATGATTGTATTCACTCGATACCTCTATAGAGAAATTCCTAAAGGTTAGAGTATTTGGTATAATCTATGGAAATGATACTGGATAACTAGGCGTTAAACAACTCTATTGTCTTTTTTATTTCGTCTAGTTTCCTTAGCATTTCTTCATGGTTCATTTCTGCTTCTATTCTTTCGGCTTCCTCGATCCCCTCGTTTTCCCCGACGACTTCTTGGGCCATGGGAAAGAGTACGTTGTTCTCCTTGTCTATATGCTCTAGGAGGAGCCTGTAGTAGGACTCGGCATAATCGACTATCTCGTTGATTACATCCTTTTGACCTTCCTTGTATTGTTTTAGCGCTCTCAGGAGGTTCCTTAGGAAGTATCTTCCCATTCCATGCTCGCAGAGCATAACTCCTATCGGGCCTCCCCATACTGGTACTCCCTTCTTCTCCATTAGCGGGAATAGTATGAGTTCTTCCTTCCCGTGGTGGCATTGGTCGGCGAACTTGCTTAGGAATGTAGCTAGTTCCTCTATTACATCTGGGGATATCTTGTCCTTGGAGAGTAGGTCTACTGCTTTCATGAGTAGGGATAGGGCTTCTTCTATGTGTTCGTGATCCTCGATTAACCCGTTGACGAGGTGCGCACCCGTCAATTTATGACCCTAGTGTTGCCTGGTTATACCGGTATACTTAAATCTGCGTCAGTATATTTTATAATGAGAGATTTATTATAAAATAATGCGATACCCGTATCCACAAAGAAGGCAACAACTATACATGCATACTCCAGGATGCCCTGTTGGGCGAGGTTATTGTATTGTTTAATAAGGTGGTTGATGAAGCATGTAACGAGGACGACAATAATTATTTCGAACGAGTATAGAATGGATTTACATGGAGGTTACGTACTTGAGAATACTGGTTACTGGTGGCGCAGGCTTCATAGGCAGCCATCTAGTCGAAGCACTTGTCTCTAGAGGGTATAATGTTAGGGTTGTAGACGACCTCTCAACTGGTAGGGAGAGCAACCTCGAAGCAGTCCGTGACAAGATAGAATTCTTCAAGGGCGATATCCGGGACCCAGCCGTGATGATAGATGCCGTCAAGGGCGTGGATGTAGTATATCATTTGGCGGCTAAGATCAACGTGGAGGAATCATACGCTAAACCAGACCTCTACTGGGAGGTCAACGTTCTAGGGACGAGGCTGATAGTTGAGTCGATGGTTAGGATGGGTGTTAAGAGGCTCATATTCATGAGCTCAGCCGCAGTATACGGGGACCCCGTCTATATACCAATAGATGAAAACCACCCTGTGAACCCATTGAACCCGTATGGCGAGACCAAGCTCGAAGGCGAGGAGATCATACGACGCAGTATAAAGAGGGGAGAGATTCAAGCAGTCATAGTGAGATTATTCAACGCCTACGGTCCGAGACAAGAAGGCAACCCTTACGCCGGGGTAGTACAGAAGTTTATCGAACGGGTCTCTTCGGGGAAGCCCCCCATAATATTCGGAGACGGCCTCCAATCCAGGGACTTCATATACGTGAAGGACGTCGTATCCGGTCTACTCTACATCTTGGAGAGAGTTGAGGATAGCATGATTTTGAACCTTGGTACAGGAGTGGAGACCCGTATAATCGACCTTGCCCGCCTAATCCTCGACTTATTGGGGAGGAGCGATCTAGATCCCGTCTTCAGTGATCCTAGGCCGGGCGATGTTAGAAGGAGCGTCGCCGATATCAGGAGGCTGAGAGGACTTGGCTGGTCTCCACAGTATAGTCTACGGGATGGCCTTACTGACATGTTGGGCTTGCAGGTAGGGGAGTAATGTTACATTCTAATTATTCATAAGTCATTTTAATCTTAATAGGCAACTAGCACATTGTACTACGGAGTTGGATCAAGTGAAGAATAAGGAAACCCTTAAACTGAAGAACACAAGGTTACTAAGACTCCTATCAGATAGGATCGCTATAGGCATCATAAACGTCTTAAAACAAGGCCCATCCTACACCCGAGAGCTCGCTACTATGCTAGGCGTTGGTGAGTCGGTTGTGTCGAGAAAGTTAAGGGACCTGGAGAGGCTAGGAGTTGTTGAGGCTGAGTGGCGTAGACGTGATGAGAAGACCGTTAGGGAATACTGGCTAGTGGCATGTGACATAGAGTTATGTCTCTCCTCCATGAGAATCTACCTTAGTCTTTGCGATGATGATCACGGTTAAAGTGTTATGCTCTCAGGGGGTTATTCGGAGAAGAAGCTTATCTGGTACCATCCCTTCAAGTTCTTGTAGAGCTTGAACGCGTTTTCTCCGCATATGCATTCTTCGGGTGTTATTACTACTAGTGCTACTTTACGGTTTGGAGCTTTAAGATACATGATTATTTCTTTATCCTCAGTATACATTAGTAGGGCGGCAGCGCCTTTCTTGAGCTTGCTTGTTATCCTGAGTAGTTTACCGAGGGCTTCTTCTAGACTTGATTCTCCCTCCTCGCGAACTGCTGTCTGGTAAGAGATCTTTATCCTGAGTTTCTCGTCTGCGGCGAGCATCTTACTTAGTTCATCGTCTATGTACTTGCTTATGTTGTCGATACGCCCGTCTACTTTTGCATATTCTTCTTGTCTCCGTGCCTCGTTGACTGGAATCGCTTTTTTGATCATTGTCTTAATCCCTATTCGGTATATTTCTCCTTATCATTTGTACCTTGTGTATACCTGAGTATATAACGGTTACCTCCTTATCGCCATCAATGGAGAGGGATTAACTGGTATTAACGGTTTCCTTAATACGTCTTAAACCTCTCATTCAACACCACTAGACCACGCCAATGGTAGCCCCTAGCCTCCCAAAAGCCATCAATGTAAACGTCGCCGACAAGAATGCTATCAACCCACTTCAAGCTCTTCCAACCAAACAGTTTAGGCAGAATCAACCTGTAGGGCCCCCCATGCTCTCTAGGAAGCCTCTCATCTCCAAGATGAGTAACTAGGAATGCATCATCAAGCAACCTCTCCTCGAATGGTATTACCGTTGTATATCCCCCAGTACTCACAGCCACTATCCATTTCCCCTTCAAGCCGTGCTGTGATAAGAGGTC
>WAKH01000088.1 GCA_015523485.1 Thermodiscus sp.
GAGGTGGTTGTCATATGCCTCTAGTATGCCTTTGAGCATCCTCCCGCCCTTGAGCTGTACGAGTACGTCGCTCTCTAGGAAGTCCTCAAGCACCTTTAGCGTCTCGCTACTCATTCCCTATCCCTCCATATCGTGCTAGCCAGCCCTTGACACATACCTTGCTCGCTTGCCAGTGTCTAGGCTTGGCTTCCGCAATATAAAGCGTTGCTACCCTAAACTAAATGGGTGTCGATGAGAGATGAGCAAGGGTAAGGAGGCTAGGCTCAAGCCTTCCAAGAGGTATCCCGCCTCTAAGAAGGAGAGGAAGCGAGTGGCCAGATACCTCGGGGAACTCCTCGGTTCAGGAGCCTCCGCTGATAACGTGGAGCACGTCGAGTTCAAGGAGTACACGATATACGTAGTCGACGGGCTCCCCTGCATTGTAGAGGAGGATGATGTAAGGTATCCACACCTCTTATGCCTTGTTAGGAAGAGGACTACAAGCAACCTCCCCAAGGTTATAGTAGATAGGGGTGCGACTTCCGCCGTCGGCCGTGGAGCGGACCTGATGGTTCCTGGGATAAGGAGGGTGGAGGGCGAATTCTCTCCGGGTGACATAGTTGTGATAGTGGACGAGGAGGCAAACATACCAGTCGCGATCGGGAGGGCGATTATGGGTTCGGGGGAGATACTGGAGAAGCTCGAGGGTGAGAGGAGAGGTAAGGCTATCAAGGTGATACACAGGCCCGGGGACCTGCTGTGGAAGCTCGGTGAATCCCTCTAGGGACCCTCCTTTTAGAGATGCGGGGATAGTGTTAGTATTGGACTCCCGTGTGGAGTCTATAGTTCCTCGGGTAGAGCGTCACTGCTTCTAGGTTCTCGGGTACTATTACCTCTGGTGGGTTCTCGAATCCGAACTTCTGCCACCTGTTCTTAATTATCCTCGCGAATGTGAGGAGAGCTGTTGGCTCGCCGTGGTTTAGTATGATGTTCCTTGGCTTCGGGTTGAGATGTCTCAGGAAGAGTTGGAGCTCGCTTTGTGTGGCGTGGCCTGTGAAGCCTTCGACTCTCACCACCTTCATGTTAACCTTTACCATCCTTAGCCTTCCATCCTCCTGGAAGGCTATCTCCCTCTCACCCTCCAATAGCCTCCTGCCAAGAGTTCCAGGAGCCTGGTAGCTGACGAATGCCAGTATGTGTCTCTCATCCTCTGCCATACTCTTGAAGTAGTCAATTACTGGGCCTCCCTGCATCATTCCACTGGTCGCTAGGATTATTGCTGGCTCATCACTATAGATTATCTCGTCCCTCTTTGACTGGCTATTAACATATTCAGTGTTCTCTGTCATGAACGGGTTATCGCCGTTCAGGATTGCTTCGCGGACAGGCTTGGCGAAATAGTCCACGTATGCTGTGTAGATCGCTGTTACCTCGTAGACGAGGCCATCTACGTATATCGGTATCTCAGGGATCTTTCCTTCCTTCAACGCCCTGTTGAGGACTAGGAGTATCTCTTGGCCTCTACCAACAGCCATTACCGGGATCAGGATCTTCCCCTTATTCTTCACAGCCTCATTGACTAGTTCGATAAGCTCTGCCTCAGCCATGTGCCTAGGCTGTGTCTCGGTGGCGCCATAGGTTGACTCGATTATCAGGGTCTCGACTCTGTGGAACTGGTAATTTGCTGGTGGCAGGAGCCTCGTGCTGGTGTCTCCCTTGATCCTGTAGTACTTCAGGTCTCCAGTGTAGAGTATGTTGTAGAGTCCCTGTCCAATGTGTAGGTGTACCAGTGAGCTTCCAAGTATGTGGCCCGCGTTCGAGAAGGTTAGCTTTGTGTCTGGAGCGACGTCGGTGACTACATTGTACGGCATGACTATTGTCCTGCTCAGCATCAGGTTTATCTCTTTCTGGGTGAATGGCGGCTCTCTACCCTCACGCTTTGCTAGCTCCATGAAGTCTAGGAGTACTAGGACCGCGATGTCTCTCGTGGGGGCGGTCATGTATACTGGGCCCCGGTAGCCGTATTTGAAGAGGAGTGGTAGCATTCCGACGTGGTCTAAGTGCGCGTGGCTGATTATGACGGCGTCTAGATCCTCTATCCTGAATTCCGGCGAGTCGAAGTAGGGGAAGGCTTCTGGACCATAGCTTGTCGGGGCTGCTCCAGCGTCCAGTAAGATCTTTGATTCCCCTGTGTCTACTAGTATGGCGCTTCTTCCAACTTCACCGAAGCTTCCCAGCCCTATAACCCTTATCCTCCGGGTCCCTATCAGCGTTTCTCTGAAGATTCTCTCTCCCGTGTCTCTTAGTGCCCTCTGTCTCTCTTTCGCATCGGTGAGCGATTTCCGTAGTATGATGTTCAATGTTCTACTGGTAAGGCTTGGTTTCCTCATTACTACGGGTCTCCATCCGGTCTCTGCTAGGATCTTGTTTCTGAAGGAGGCTGACTTATAGGGGATAGCGTTGGGATTCTGGGCTAGTATTGTTACTTCGCCGAGCCTATCGTCAAACTCGATGTCCCCCGGCCCTATTCCGGCCTCCTTTGGCAGTATTTCGAGGAGGTATCTCCTAGTGTTTTCATGGCTCTTCCTACTGTTTGGATCAGTTCTAAGGACTATCCTTTTCCTGAGCTTCTTCGCAAGCTCTCCAACCACCTTCTCGTTTTGTAGTATATAGTCTGGCTTTTTCACATAGACTGCTATCTCGGGTCCCTCGAACTCTATCCTCGTAATCTCTGCTCCGCGCAGCGCGTTGTATATTTCGAAGATTATCATTCGCCTTAGGTTTTCTCCTGTTAGCCTCTCCTTTGATTGTGCTGCCACGTTTTAACACCCTTCCGGCTCTCTTACCCATACTCCCTTGGAGAATTCCCGCCTGGCCGAGGCCAGGCTAGGAATAGTGTATGACCATAAGAAGGGCTTTACCGGGTAAAGGGTATAAATCTTTCCTCATAACCTTTACTGTTTATAATGACTACATCTATCCCGTCGCCGGTGGCAGAGTCTCTTCTTATCGCTGACCATAGGGCTTTCCTAGCGACTTCTATCGCTTCCTCAACTGTTATGTCGTCTCTATAGTAGTCTTCTAGCACTCCATACGCGACGGGGCTACCGGAGCCTGTCGCTGTGAATTTGTCCTCGGTTATACTGCCGTATGGGTCTAGCGTGTAGAGCCTTGGCTTTACATCGTATCCTCCCACTATTAGCTGTACGAGGTAGGGGAACCACTTCGATGAGAAGAGTATATTCGATAGTAGCGTCGCTAGTCCCTTTATGGATAGCTTGATACCATGCGTTAGGTAGTACAGTCTGGCTTCCTCGCGTAGTATATCTGCTAGGGCCTGTGCGTCTGCTACAAGGCCTGAAACCGTCATAGCGGCTCTATCTGTTATCTTGATTATCTTCTTCACCCTCCTGCTAGCTATGAGGGTCCCTGCAGTAGCTCTCTTGTCCGCGGCGAGGATCACGCTGTCTCCAGCTATTATGCCCACGGTAGTTGTCCCATGGATGACTTTGGGCTGGTTGTTAGGCGGTGTTATCGGTTTCTCCCATCCCGGATACACTACTCAATCACCTATCCTTCCATGTAAGGGCTTGTAATTGGAGAAGCTTATAGCTATATGTTATTCCTATATCAACTCTAGATTATAGTATAGTGTGTCTCTGGAGGGGTTGTGCTCGGAATTGGATAGGAGCATACATATAATTGATATTCCGAAAAAAGTGGTGGTAGGTTACAGGGTCTTAGACCGAGCCCATGAATTCCTCCGAATGGTGTATCAGAAGGAGCGATCCGTCCTAGTCGTTATGGGCCCCAACGTCTACTCCAGGTACTATCATAGATTGAGGGAGTCTCTGGAGTCCTCTGGCTTCAACGTGATGTACACGTTGGCCGATGATGCAAGCGTGGAGACAGCTGAGCGGGTAGCCGAGGAGGCGAAGGAGTCGAACGCAGATATAATCATAGGCTTCGGCGGCGGAAAGTCAATAGACTTGGCCAAGTATGCTGCAAAGGAGTCGGGTAAGAGCTTCGTCAGCATGCCTACAGTGGCTAGCCACGACGGTATAACAAGTCCCTTCGCCAGCTTGAAGGGATTCGAGAAGCCCATGTCGGTTAAGGCGAAGTCTCCCGACCTCATATTGATAGACGTGGATATAGTCGCGTCTGCGCCC
>WAKH01000089.1 GCA_015523485.1 Thermodiscus sp.
ATTTATAATAATTCTGCATATTGTAGTATGCTTTGACTAGAGCCGTCTTATAATTGGTTGCCTCCATGGCCTCTGTCACCTCTCCGATCGTCCTGTTTAACACGCTCTCGAACCAGTCGTCGATGGCTAGCCTACTAGTCCTCCCCCTACCATAGTTTGACTCTGCGAACCGGATCCATCCAAGTAGTTCTTCTATTGCTGACTCGGCAACCTCAGGCTCGAAGTTCGCATCGTCGAGTCCAGCATCGGCGCCGGCGAGAATCTCGGCCCAACGGGTAGCGTCAGCTCCCCACCAGTCGATAGCTTGTCGGAGTAGGATGAAGTTACCCTTATGCTTACTCATCTTCTCCCCAGAGACCAGTATCCACCCGTTAGTCCCGATTCCCCGAGGCCAATGTTCCTCAGGGAATATTGCAACATGGTGGAATATGAAGAACGTCAGGTGATTTGGTATCAGGTCCTTGCCACTTATTCTCAGGTCAACCGGATACCAATAGAGGAACTCCCTCCTCATCTCCTCCAATAAGTTGGCGGGGATTCCGCTCCTCTTAGCTACTTCGTTTACATCACCCTTTCCCAGTAGCACGTAGTCGAAGACTTCTGGGATTAGCTGTTCAGGCCTTATACCATACTTCTCAGGGTGTTGTAGGTATTTTGCCAGCGTGTAGTAGGCCATGTATATGGTTGAGTCACTCAGGCTTTCGATCACCCAGTCTTTATCCCATGGGAGAGGGGTCCCTAGCTCTCTCTTGTGAGTGCAGGCCCAGTCCCTCAGCCAGTCTATGTTCTTGTGGAAGACCTCCCTTAGACTAGTGGGCAGGAACCTCATCTTGTCAACAGCTCTATGAGCCAGCCTCTTCCACTCAGGCTTACTGTATAGTAGGAACCATTGATCTGACACCAGTTTCACATGGGTCCTAGCGCCACACCTACAATACACTCTCTCCGGTAGCGTGTGTACTGTGATGGCGAATCCTTTGTCAACCATCCACTCTATTATCTCATCCTTTATCTCGCTCACCTTCCGGCCAGCCCACCGGCCGGTTATCTCGAGTAGCACGCCTGTATGGTACTCTTTAGCATAGATTTCCTTAGTCGCATCGTCCAGCTTCCACTTCTCTGTCTGCTGCTTTATGCCACGGCGGGCTACAGCGTCTCGCGCGGGGATCTTGGAGTAGCCTTCAACTTTGATTAACGGGATTGGCTCTAACTCCTTCACTATATCTTCGCTTAACCCGTACATCTTGAGTATCTCAGGGTTCTCTTTCAGCTCCATTAGAGCAACGTAATCGTATGGTGCATGGGCAGGGACACTCATTACTATACCTGTTCCGAGTTCTGGATCAACGAATTTAGCTGGCAGCACTGGGACCTCATCGCCTGTGACAGGATTCCTAGCGGCACGGCCCAGGAGTTCTTTGCCCTGTATCCTTCCCTCTACCTTAACGGTATGCTTCTGCTCAGCCAGCTCTTTCGCCATGTAATCGTTTATCACCCACTTCTCGCCATCAACCTCCGCTATGAGGTATTCATGATCGGGATCAACCCAGACGTTCGTAACTCCATAGATCGTTTCCGGCCGGAACGTTAATGCCGGTAGAATCAGGTCATCACTTGTCTTGAACTTTATGATAACTGCCTCAACGGGGCTTATACCAGCATACTCGTCGGGCCTGTCATGATCGCCTACGACCTTGTTCTCCTTGGGACACCAGACTACGGGGTGCTCGCCCTTACCGACCAGCCCCTTCTCCTTCAGCTTCAGATACTGCCACTCTATGAACTTGCTATAGTACGGGTTGAGGCTAGTCGTGTGGAATTCTCTTCTCCAGTCGATGCTCATACCAAACTTTTTGAGGTCCTCTCTCCATCCCTTGCTGAAGTAGGATACCCAGTATTCGGGATTCTTGAACTTCTCTATCTCATCATCTTTTACTCCCATGGACTTCAGCGTTTCTATGATCTTCTTGTCCCCTTCTCTGAGTCTCAGCGCCGACGCTACTATGGGGCCTCCCGTGGCATGCCAGCCCTGAGGGAATAGGACGTTGTAACCCCTCATCCTCTTGTAACGAGCCGTGACATCGACTCTGAGTATAGTGAAGGCGCCTCCTAGATGGGGGTAGGCGTTGACGTACGGGTAAGGGAATGTGACGAAGAACTTTGGCTTCGACTCGTCGGGATCGGCCTCAAATACATGGGCTTTCTCCCAGCGCTCCTGCCATTTCCTTTCTATCTCCTTGATCCTATCCAGTAACGTCTTCTCATTAGATCTAAGCGTCAACCACGCCACCTGGCATTCTAAGCAGACCTACTGGGGCAAAAACCCTTTCACTCCCACCAACGCATAATACTTGGGGTTAAGCCCCCTACGGTTATGGATGAGGTGTATATGGTTTGGAGGAGCCCGAATTCGAGAAGTCCTTCGATGGAAAGGCAAGAATAGGTAGAATCATGGGTGGTAT
Source organism: Thermodiscus sp. (assembly GCA_015523485.1). Classification (GTDB taxonomy): domain Archaea; phylum Thermoproteota; class Thermoprotei_A; order Sulfolobales; family Acidilobaceae; genus Thermodiscus. Next base: position 2,463 of record WAKH01000089.1, read on the forward strand.
GCAAAGCATAGTGTTGAAGCCCGAGGACCTATCAAGCCCGGTGGCATTCCAGATGGCTCTCTCAAGGATAATGGAAGCTGCCATGAAAATGGTCGAATCCGGCGGGCCAAAACCCAGGTATGTCGCTGAGATAAGGTTCACTGATGATCTAGGCAATAATGTTGTATTCGCAGTAGACCTTGGAGAGCAGATGCCGCCGTTCTCCAGCGAAAAAGTAAGGGCCAGGATCATAGTAGAGCTGTTCGACGTCGAAGAGGATATATAGTGGAGAGTATAGCCCTACTTCCTTCTTTTCCTACGCTTCTCCTCTTTCGCCTCCTCAACGTATACGCCGAAGCCGAAGAGATCCCTGAAGATCTCGTCAACGAACTTAATGTATGCTCCCTTCTGCCCAAGTATCGGGCCCAGGTTCCCCTTCGAGACTAGTATCCTGAGCTCTGGCCCAGCGAAGTCGAAGTCGATTACGTGCTTGTGAATCCATGAGACGGGGTGGATCGCTCTTATGTACTCCTTGAAGTCTAGAGTGAGCTGGACCGCTCTGTGAGAGAGTCCTGTTTCCTCCTCGATTCTATGTATCCTCTCGCCACCTTGACCAATTAACCTGCCCAGATGGCCTTCCTTCACGACTATCAAGGCGTCTGGTACGTGTTCGCTCTCGATATTCCACTTCTTCTTCAAGTCGATGAGATACACGACCGTTATTATGTCAGCATCGGGTGAGATCTGCTTCGCCGTCTCGAGTATTCTCTTCTCCTGCTCATTCATGATCCTCCTCCTAACCTGTAGCTCTAGGAGGAGTCTTAGCCCTCTCCGGGCCCCGGGCCTCACAATATCCTTTACTCCTAGATCTATGATAGTCGCGTTCTCCTCACCCATGAGTACCTCGCGGGCGAGTATCGCGCCGTGCCTATTCGGGTCCCTCTGGAATACGGGGTCGCCAGCTATCACGAGCCTGGAGTTCTTGCCCAGCCTAGTCACTATCTCGACTATCGTCTCCGGCATGGCGTTTTGTGCGTCATCTAGGATTATCAGTGAGTCATCAAAGGTCCTTCCACGCAAGAGGTGGGGATCGATTAGTACGAGCTTCCTCGACTCTATCAGGCTTCTAACAGTATCCTCATCTGCTAGGGAGGATGCTATGTCCATAACGTACTCGCTAGCCAGCTTTACATAGTGGTCGGGATCGCTCGTAATCGTTATCTCTTGCCCACTCGTAATGTCGATTATGGGTCTGGCTATAATTAACCGCTTGTACTCACCCCTACCTACTCCCTGCAGGCCGTAGGCTAGTGTTAGAAAGCTCTTACCAGTCCCAGTAGGTCCAAACACGCCTATGATCTCGATACTCCTATCCCTTAAAGCATCCATGAGCTTCTTTTGTCCCTCACTCATGGGCTGTATGTTGTCAAACACATTTGCCAGCTCAGCACTCATCACTGTCACCTCTTTTAGAGGGAGACTAGTAGCCATAATAGATACCTTTAAGTATTAGGGGGAATTATACTTGACTAGCTAACATACGAGTCTATTTAATATACAATTTGCCCAGGCCGCTCTCCAAGTCGTCCCTAAACGCCCACCGTTCTCTAACCCTATCTAACTCCGACAAAT
>WAKH01000090.1 GCA_015523485.1 Thermodiscus sp.
CCTTGTTGTCGGGTGGCGACTTGATTCTTGCCTTCGATGTTGGGACTACGTCGCTTAAGGTTGGGTTGGTTGATGTTGGGAGGTTTAGGGTTATTGGTAGGTCTTCTAGGCCTGCTGAGGTATTTTATCCTAGGAGGGGTTGGGCTGAGCAAGACGTTGAGCGTCTCTGGGGCTCGTTATCCTCTATGGCTAGGGAGTTAGTTGATGGCGTTGGAGATCGTGTGAGGGCTGTTGTGTTTACTGCTCACATGGCTGGAGTCGTGCCCGTGGATAATAGTGGAGTCCCTCTTAGGAGGGCATTGATTTGGCTTGATGAGAGGGCTGCTGGTTATCCTAGGAGTTTGTGGCGGGGGTTCCCGCGAGTCTATGGTTATAATTTATTTAAACTTATTAGATTTCTGAAAATTACTGGTGGAGCCCCGGGTAAGACCGGTAAGGATCCATTGAGTAAACTATGCTGGTTGATGGATAATGAACCCGATACTGTTAGGAGGACCTATAAATTTCTCGACGTTAAAGGATACCTGATAGCCCGCGCCTCTGGAGCATTCGTGACCAGCACCGATGAAGCCTCTCTAACATGGCTAGCTGATACACGTGGCAATAAAGCTGAGTGGCACAATGGACTCCTTAGAGAGTATGGGATCCCAATCGATAAGCTACCGGAGATCAGGGATAGTACGAGTATAGCTGGTGGTCTCACAAAGAGTGCCGCCAGAGATCTTGGATTGAGGGAAGGAGTACCCGTCATAGTAGGTGGAGGAGATATGACGGTAGCAGGAGTAGGTTCCAGCGCCGTCGGACCCGGAGAGGCCCATATCTATATCGGTACAAGCGACTGGATAGCCGCCCATCACCGTAAGAGGCTTCTCGACATATCACACTATATTGGATCGATAATGAGTGCCATACCAGGCTACTACTTCGTAGTGGCGGAGCAGGAGGTAGCCGCCGGGGCACTGGAATGGTTCCTTGAACTAACGGGTAGGAAGGGTAGGTACGATCTCGTAGAGGATGCTCTAGAGAGGGTCCCTCCAGGAGAATCTAACCTGTTATTCACACCATGGCTATACGGGGAGAGGGCACCGGTCGATGACCCATACCTTCGAGGGACCCTCTTCAACCTATCACTAGACTCCTCCTGGGACGAAATTATTAGAGCAATAGTTGATGGGGTTATAATGAATATAAAGTGGGCCTACAACCACTTCGAGAAACTGGTTGGGAGACAGGAAGTAATACCTGTAATCGGTGGAGGGACCCTCTTCGACGAGTGGGTCAGAGGCCTTGCAAGCGCCTTGAACAGGCCGCTCAGGAGGCTGAGGGACCCTCAAGATGCAGGGCTTCGTGGAGCCTCTGTTCTAGCAAGCGTGGGAGTAGGAATATACTCGTCCGTGGCTGAGGCTGTTAAACGCTTCGAATACGATCGAGACTTCCAACCCGAGCCAGACTTATCCGAGAAATACAACGAGTTGTTCAACCACTATAAGCGGCTCTACCAGTCTACCCGAAAACTCTTTAGAAAAATAAACAGTGGGGAATCGTAGGGTTACGTGAATAGCTTGCTGACTGCCCTCCTTAACAATTCTTCAACCAGATCCGGGTCCAGGTAGTGTATTAACTCGTCGATGATAGAGAGGACATCATCGCTTAAGCCTCCACCTCTGCCCGAGACGCCTAATAGTGCAAGTACTTCGTCTACGCTAGACGATTCGATTAGCCCTGCTAGCGAGGCTACCTCCTCTGGAGAGATGCCTCCCGACTCTTCGACCTCCCTCTTAGCCTCCTCTAGGTCGCGTAGGAAGTTGTCTAGTACATCGGCATGCGCCGGGCTTATGGTTAAGTGTATGCTCTTAGGTAAGCCCAGTTTCCTTGAGCCAGGCTGTACCTGGATATACCAGCCCCTCTTACGCATAGACGATGCTAGAGCCGTCGGAGATATTTTGCCCGTGGTAAAAGCTACTATGCCGCCGCGAGGGTCCCCTAACACCCTGAAGTCCATGCTTGATAATGCCTCTATGATCCTCTTCCTCGCATATAGGACCTTCTCGGCGAGCCTTTGATACCCCTCTCTACCAAGCGATTTCAATACCAGCCAGGAGGCTGCCAAAGGCCCCGCGCTCCGAGTAGATAGGACTGCCATATTGACTATAGGATAACCCGGCCACTTTGGATGCACGAATATGTGATTTAACCGGTACTCCTCTCCCCGGTAAAGTACGACTGACGCGCCTCGGGGAGCGTAGCCATACTTGTGTAGATCCATTGATAAGGAGGTTACTCCCGGGAGCTCGAATCCGAACTTGGGGATATCATCTCCCACCTCTCGAAGGAAGGGTAGAAGGAATCCTCCAATACATGCATCCACGTGTAGCCATGCCTTCTTATCCACGGCTATGTCGCTTAACGCCCCTATATCATCTATAACCCCCATCGGATAGTTGGGCGCTGATCCCACTATCATCACGGCTTCACTATCAACTTCCTCCTTTACTGCTTCAATATCGACCTTGAACGTCTCATTATCCACTGGGACCTTCACTAGGCTGACTTCGAGGTATTCAGCAGCCTTTACGAAGGCCGGGTGACCAGTTACTGGTAGAATCAACTTAAGCCTCTTACCCTTCTTCTTATAGTAGTCTCTGGCAGCTTTGACAGCCAACATTATACTTTCCGTTCCACCGTAGGTAAATGCACCTACAATACTATCATCTCCACCCACTAGAGATGCGGACATTCTCACAACTTCACGCTCAAGTTCTAAGACGCTTGGATATACCGTGAAGTCAAGCATCGTCTTATCTAGGAACATTAGGAAGGCTTTCCTAGCAACTTCCTTAACTTCCTCAAGCCCTGTATCATATGTATGACCGAACATTCTCTTAGAGTTTGGATCCAGATCCTTGGAAGCAATCTCGCGGAGCTCTTTGAGCACTAATTCGGGTTTTGTAGATGACTCGGGAAAGCCCATCATTATAGGACGCCTCTCGGGAGAGTACTGTCACTGTTGAGAGAATAATTTGATTACCACTAGTGGGGATATTAATCAGCTATATCTTCACTAGCCCGCATACCCTATAAGATTATGATTATTATAATAATAAAATATAATGTTAGGAGATCCATGATAATTACTATATGAATATTATTAGTAAAATATTTTATTTATTGATTATAGCGGGTAATCCTATCCAACACAACTGATGCAAGAAGGTGTACAATGAAGGGCGCCCCATACACCTCGAATCCATTCGAAGCAGTTAAATCGGGGTCCGGGACTGTTATATAGCCTACCAACAGGATAACAGACAATACAATAGTTGCTGTCAGGAACGATATGCCTGCACGAGTTGCAAGCTCGGGTATACGATCTATTACTAATCCCATGAAGAGATAGAAGGCGAATAAACCCAAACCCCCGGTAATGCGTAGAATCGTCCAGAAAACATCAAAACCCGCTGAGAACATACCTACAACACTATCAGCAAGAGCTATCCCATTCAACACTTGAGATACATAGAGTACCAACTTCTCTATAGTCTCCAAGCTAGGACACCCTTATCTAAATTAAGCCTAAATCACAAATTTATAATTACTATACTCGACTAGTCAAAGCCGAACAAGGTAAAGGCGAGGCTGTCACCTGTCTACAATAATATACATACAATAATATAATCTACGTGGACTACCTGAATATTTGGTTTCCAATTCACAGGCATAATTTACTCGTTATCCCATCTCGTGCCTCCTCGAATGATGAGAAGTCCCTCCATGCCTGAAGGAATATTATTCTTCCTAGTTTTTCAGCCATGCCTTCGAGATGGATTCTTCTGTCATCTATATATACGATTTGACATGGTCTCAGTTTTATGTTATATTGTTCTTCTATTGTTTTTATGATTTTCCAAGCATACTCTTCCTTGGCCGGGTGTGGTTCTATTGCATGATAGTCAAATAGCTCCTTTACACCGAAGGCTTCTAATGCGTTGAGCGCATGGCTCGGCTTGTTCCAGCTTAGTGTTGATGTGAATGCCCCATTACCCTTGGCCCATTTTAAGAGTTTTATCATGTCTGTGTAGAGGCGAATTTCCACACCATTCGAATCTCTTATGACGTTATCTCTCACTTTTTGGAATGGAGGATTCAGCATTGAAACATCGAGGTGGTCCCATAGGGTTCCGTCGAGGTCCAGGAATAGTAGCCATCTAGCCATCCTAGCCCCCACCGGTCTAACTCGTATTTGCGAGTGTAATAGTCGTAGCGGCGCGAGAATCTGGAGGTTATCTTTAAATATATCTCGTTGGCTGAGATAGATCGGGTGCTGATATGTGTTGGAGAACGTTATATTAAAGAAGCCCTGGGCGATAATCGCGGCTTGGCTAATAATAGTGATAGTGTCGGGTCCCCTAGCAGCTAGTATAAACGATATAGTGAAGACCAGTGAGGAGCAGTTCCTACCCTCAACCGCTGAGAGTATCAGGGCAAGTAATGCTATGGAGAACCTTTCAACGGGTCCCTCGAGAGGAGAGATGCCTGGATTCCTAGTAGTAGTAGGAAACGTGCCCGTAACCCTCGATAGCTACTGGAAGCTGAAGCCATGGTATACAAGTCTGAAGGAAAAGTATAGGGAGAAAACCCTCTCCTCATGGATCGATATCGTATCAGCTATTGAAGCGAACATGACGGCTGGAGCGGAGATGGGATTGAACCAGTCATTACAAGCCATTCATGGGCTTGTAATGATAGCCGAATCATACAATAAAACGCTGGAAGGAGTAAACCAGACCTCTCAGCTCCTCGAGGCCGCCGATAGAGCCTACATAGGCTACTGGACGGCTGGAACCAGCCTGGCTGCGGGGTTGCCAGCGGTTGAGAACACTGCCTCAACACTAAACCTCTCATGTAACGTGTTCCTACCCACAATCATGAAGACATACTATGACGTGGTTAGGGCGGAGGTCCTACTCGAGACGTTAACCAATGCATACACCAGTCCACCTATAGACCAAGTCGATATCGCCACCGTCGTGGCTGCTAGCAATGTAACGGGCGTAGGCCCTCTAGACCCCGCAATAATTGTGGCAACTTACAACATGACACTCCAGGCTGGAGGACCACCTTTCTTCAACAATAACCTAGCCGCTAGCATAGCCTCGATGTTAGCCTGGCAGGGCCTAGTAGCTGGTGGGGTCCCTCAAGAGGCTCAATCATTCTATAACATAACGGTGAGCGTGTGGAAGCAAGCAGTAGGGTCGGGTGACGATAGACAGGTTATACTCAACGCGCCCGACCTAGAGACTGGACAACTGGCCCTCCTAGACAAGCTATCAACTCTTGCAACAACCCTAAAACCAACTGTGGCTAGAAGCGTTGGAGACGCCCTTTTAACCCAGCTCCCAGCCCCAGCAATACCCCTAGCGAACGCAACCATCAACGCCATCATTGCAAGCAACTGTACAATAAGCGACGAGATATTGATAGAAGGCCTCGCAAACTTCCTCCAGACACAAGGAGTAGATCCAAACGCGGCCCCAATAATAGCCAGAGACGCATACTATGGAAACTACACTAAGGAGACCGCCCTCCAGCTAGCCATAGCCACAGTCAAGAGCCAGGCCACACAGGCCGGGATAACAGTGCCGGAGACAATGTTCAACGCACTAGCCGGTCTGATACAAACATACGATGCAAATGCGACCGGAACACTCACCGGGTCCCTCAAGTACGGTGTTGCCGCCCTACTCGTTGCACAATCTGCTAACGTCACACTAACAGGCGATGTAAAGAACATGTTGCTAGCATCAACAAGCCTAGAAGAGGCTGCGTTAAATGTAGCCCGCATAACCGTGACAGCAATGGGTGGAGACCAAGCCGCGGGCATGCTTGAAATGCTCGCCTCGGCTGGTCTACTAGGTAGAAGCGAATCCGCCATCCTCAACTCCGCGCCACAGTTGCTAGCCGAAGCTATGGCTAACATGCCCGGTATGCCAGGGAACATCACCGCCGAGCAAGCCCAGGCACTGATTGCTGAAGCAGTAAAAGTCTACCAAGGAGTACTGCCGTTCGACCAAGCCGTGGAAGAACTCGTAAATGAGAGTCTCAAGGAGGCATTCCCAAAGATTCTTGAAGAGCTTAAGGGAGTAATGGTTGAGAAAGATGCTAACGGCTTCATAATAGGCCTAAACGTGACCGGCGATACACTCGATGATAAAGTCAACATTGCCCAAACAATCAAAAACGACCTATTAAAGGGACTCAAAAACCTTGGCTATGATGCAACCGTCATACTCGGCGGAAATGACTACATGACCTATGAGATGAGAGTATCTGCACAAGAGGACATACAGAAGAGCGACAGGCTAAGCATGATATTCGTAATAATAATCCTTGGCCTGATAATGGAGAGCATAGTAGCGGTATTCCTACCATTCATAGGAATAGGATTCGGCCTAGTAGTCAGCCTAGCAATAGCGTATCTACTAGGGAACTATGGGATCATAGACGTAACAACCCACAGCAGAACTATAATGTTCACAACAGGATTAGGGCTAGGCATAGACTATGCAGCCTATGTATCGAGACGATTCAGGGAGGCGGCGTCAAAAGGGCTAGCGAGCAGGGAGGCTGCAGTAGAGGCATATCGTAAATCGCTGAGACCAGTTATGGCGGGAGCCTTCACGGCAATGATTGGATTCGGTAGCATGATTCTGGCATGGGATTTCCCCTTCGTATCAAGCATAGGAACCAACGTTCCACTAACAATATTCGCTGTCATGATCGCGAGCATAACATTCATACCAGCACTACTAGCCTACGTAGGCGAGAAGAGATGGTTCTGGTGGCCACGTCACCCAGTTGAGAACGCTGGTAAGACGCCCAAGTTCATGGGAGTAGGCAAGACTATCACAAGCAAGCCCGCTATACCCCTAGCAATAGCACTACTATTAGCACTCTTCGCTGGCTACGTCATGGTAGGCTTCACAGGCAGCTACGATATGGCCCTGAACCTACCAACAGGCTCCGAGTCGAGGCAAGCACTAGAATACATCAATAACCACTACGACCCCGGCGTACTCTACCCAGTATACATAGTGGCATCGAGCAAAGACAAGGCAAACCAAATACTAGATACAGTCAAACAACTATCCTGCGTCGCCAAAGCCGACATACTCGATGGATACCAGGACAGGGTAGTCAGAGTAGTCATGGAAGAGTACCCGCTGAGCAAGGCCGGAGTAGACTGCGTCTCACAGATAAGGAGCGAAGTCCACCGAGTCGATGAGGGAAGCCTCGTAGGCGGTATGAGCGCAATAAACCTAGACCTGAAGAACCTCATAAACGACAGATTCTACCACAGAGTATACCCGGCAGCGATAACACTCATGTTCCTAACATTCCTAGTAGCATACGGTGGAGTGGTGACGGCGCTTTCAGCAATAATCTCAGTGGTCCTAGCCGCCTACGCTGGAAGCGCGTTAACCATCGTCATATTCCAGGACCTAATGGGAAGAGAGGTAATGTGGTACCTGCCCGTGATAGTCTTCACAGCAATTCTAGGAGTTGGAATGGACTACAACAGCTTCTACATAGCCAGAGCAAGAGAAGAATGCAGCGAAGAATGCTCAAAGACTGGGGTAGCTAAGAGCGTAGCATTCAGCACGCCAACAGTACTAGGCCTGGCATCAATCATGGCAGGCGCATATGTCGGGCTAGCACTAGCATCAAGCCCGGGACTCAGCACAATGGGAACAGCATTGATATTCGGCGTTCTCCTAGCAGGTATAAACGCCAGCCTCATACTAACGCCACCATTAATAGCGATACTCGGCAAGGCTTCATGGTGGCCCCGCTATCCAAAGAAAGGTGGAAGCTAGTGAGCGAACAATACCGCGTCGATCCACTAAAGTATAGGATCAGGTTTCTCATACTAACAATACTAGCGATTAAGCCGAGCCACGGATATGATATAACGAAGAAGATACAGGAAGTGACGGCTGGAGCAATCAAGCCGAGCCCGGGAAGCATATACCCCATACTCCACGACTTGAGCGAAGAGGGTATAGTAGAAGAAGAACTAATCGTAGAGAAGGGGCGTGCGAGGAAAGTCTATAGGCTGACGAGGAAAGGGATGGAACACCTACTCCACCAACTAAACATCTTCTACGAGATAATGAACAACGTATACGTCCTCGCTACAGAGGCGCGCAGGACACTCGAGGAAAACCTTAAGGGCCACTTAGCCGGCTGTGTCCCGAAGAGAATAGTTGAGAGCCTAGAAAAGATCAAGGAGAGTGCAGAGGCATATCTCAAGACGCTTAAGGAGGCAGGGAGAATCTGCGAGAATGAGACGCCGGTTCATAATCCCTAGGTAACTATTTTTCTCGCCTCAGACGGGGCTTCTCTTCACTGCATTACCGCTAAGCGGTAATACCAGTCATCATCGGCTTACCATATTCCATACCATAATAGCTACTGTTCGACGTTAATAGTACTCCCCCACTTCTTAGAGTATAATACCATCACCATATAGTTTCGCTTAGCGGCATCTGGCTCCATGCAGTTAGTGGACTCCACAGTTCCATCCTTTAGTTTAGCTATGATCTTCTTCCAACCCTCCGGCTCTTCACAGTCTACGAGTTTAACTTCCTCGACTAGGCCGACATGCGCCTTGCCCTCCAGCTCTATTATCTTCGGGTTGAGTAGTTTTTCATCCGTCAACTTCATTCACCATACCATTGCTGTCAACTCCACCTTGTTAATACCACATCGTATAAAATAATGGTTAATACCTTCATATGAGGCCGGAATGCCGGTACCATATATGGAGGATGAATGGAAATGAGTGAGAAGAAGCGAAAGAGGAGAATGACGCTTCCAAAGAAGAGAGAAGATATCGAGAAGGTCGTTGAGGAAGTTGCCGAGAGGCATAGTCATGGCCATGAACATGAACACGAGCATCATCACCACCATCACCACGGTGACGTTGACGAGCTACTAACAGTCATCGAGCTACTACTCGACTCGACCAACGCGACTGTAAAAGTCCTTGATTCAAAGGTTAAACAACAGGCAAACGAGATAGCGACAATATACAGGGTTCTAGCAAAGATAGTCGAAGCCTGCATGTCGAGCGACGAGGAGAGTAAGAGAAGCAAGCTCCTAGAAGCACTCAAGATACTGGGAGCCTCAATCCCCGCTGGAGCCGAGTCTCCTAACTAGCCCCGGGTACTCTCTTAACCCCACATACAAGACATTGTCATGAGAGGACATAGCTGACAGCTCAAACGCTCCTCCCTCATAAAACATTCCTCCCAAATTGTACTCGTATGATACTATCCAATACTCTCCAGCATTGACACACGGAGGGTAAAGCAGGGCACCTGTCTGTTCAGGATCTACCCATACTCTAACCTTTACTAGTCTCTCCGGGGGCTGGATCATGTAATAGTCCCTAAGTGGAGGACAATGCCATGATATGGGTACTCCCGTCCAAGTTACATTGAATCCATTGAGTGATCTCCTTCGCCAGGATAGGTCAACTGTTGGATAAGTCGTTATCCCGCCCAAGTCCTCTCTAGAGGGTCCCTTGCTCTCCCGCTTGAAGTAATCATACATCTTCTCAACTGCAGCTTCGCCGTAGACAATGAGGTCCAGGTCTGACTTGCTGTGGGGTGTGCCCATTGCATAAGAGCCCGTGATTCCAAGTTCCTCGACGGAACCCCGTGTTTTCCTGACTACCCCGTTAATCACTTCTATCGCTGGTTCAAAGCCTGCTCTCGGGTTTGATATTAAGTGGAGGAGTGCTTCCCTTGGATGGATAAAGAGTACAATATCCTCTAGGAGGACGTATGGCATTCTAGCACCATAGAGTGGGTCCTCCCTCCAGTTTAACCCCAGGCTCTCCATAACGTTCTCGAGGCCTTTCGGGCCATATGATGGGATTACCCTGCACAATCTCCATGATAGATACTTCCAAGGCGACTGTTTTCTACAATCAACGTACTTGGGGATATACGCCACTACGCCTGGAGGTGTTGGTATACCTATCGCTTGGCCCCAGACGCCCTCTCTAGTTAGTATGATTGCTGAGTGTATGCTAGGCTCTTGCAATGATCCCACCATGATCTGGCCATATCGTTAAACGACCCTTGTCGTCCATTCGGAGTAAACCTCTAACTCTATAGTAGCCGTCACTTAGCTCTTGATACCTCGTCCTCCACGTCTCAACTACGATCTCATTCCTCTCCTCGACAACACCCCTATAGACCCTAACAACTTTGCCCAGGTACCTTGTAGGAACAGTTATCGGTTCCCCTATGGGTCTTAGGCTTAATTCGACGTCTATGAAGCCTAATGGGATCAGCGGTTTGTAACATGGGTAGTCGCTTATTGATGTTATGAGTCTCAATGTGTAGGGTATACCTTTATAGCATGAATCGGTCAGGCTCTTTTCCATCCTGTCAATGCTTAGAGCCTCTCCGCCTGGTCCCCGGCTGCGCTTCTCAAGTATATGCCTTGTTTTACACTGTCTGATAAGCCCGTCATCGTATAGGTCTCTGAGAGTCCTCCATACTCCCGGCTTGTATAGAGCTAAGAGGTCTATATCGCTATCTTGTCTTTCGCAGTTGACTGCGAAAGAACCTGTTAGAGCGGCCCACTCGATCCCTAGATACTCGATGAACTCCTCTAGTTGCCCTCTGAAGCTTCTGGGTAAGAGTTCAAGGGTTCGAGGCATTGATAGGATCCTCAGTACGTTTCCCCTCTCGATAATAGTGGTCGCCACTCCGAGGCAGTGAATGTATTTCGTGTAGGCCTTTGGACTGCCTTTACAATTAACGTTCTTGTATGGCTCCACGATCACGTATCTAGGAGTGTGGGTGTATCCTCTAACCATGTAGTAGCCTGGCAGTCCTTCAACAACAGCTTCAACTATAACGCCGTCAACGAATCCAGGTGTCGAGGCGTGGTCCAACAGGCTTCACCCTGTTCGGGATTAGATGTGTACCATCGCAGCTTGGGGCGTTGAACCACTCCCGGCCTTTGAAGCCTTCGCGGCAGTGGGCATATTGAAGTCCTCTACGGCTCGCCGCCTTGATAACTGGCTTCAACAGTTTTTCTCTCTCGTTCTTTGGGAGGTATAGGTATCCTTCTACCCTGATACCTGATGATTTGTAGAGATTGTAGATGCGTTCTCCAAGGCTTCCCAGCATTCTTCTTATCCTTGCCAGATTATCGGGTCTAGCCTTATAGGTGGAAGTTACTATGAAGACTGCACCAGCATCCGCTACTCGATCGACAAGCTCTTCCAACATGTAGGGATCATCGTTTACGTAGGGTATTATGGGGTCTATCCTCACGCCTACAGGGACGCCTGCTGAGGATGCCATTTTAACAGCATGTATTCGTTTCTCTGGTAATGGCGCGTTTGGTTCGAGTTGCATTGAGAGCATGGGGTCTAGCATTGTTATCGTAGGAGTTACTGCGACGTTGCCTTTTGATAAGATGTCGAGGTCCCTGGTTGCATAGAGGGTTCCTTTAGTGGTTATGAGTATCTTTCGACCCATTGGGACTAGGTATTCGAGGGCCTGTCTTGTCAACTTGTAATGTACTTCCTCTGGAGGATATGGATCGCTGCTCGTACCGATATTGATTGGTACGTGTGGAGGCCATCGTGCAGCCTCTCTTTTCAATCTCTTGAGGAAGTCTTTCTTCGGGATACTATCCTTTAATCCGATGTATGCAGTTGCGTAGCAATAGAGGCATTTGAAGGTGCATCCCGTGTAGGGGTTTAATGATAACTTGAAGGGACAGGTGCATAGCTTGCTCTTCCAGGGGTCGAAGGGGGCTAGTAGTGAGCCCCTTCTAGGTTGTTTATAGCTCGATGTTGGCATGCCTATTCCTCATTTCCTCCTCTGATACCTTCAGCCTCTTCATGAGCGAGTATATGACGCCGTCTAGGAAGACTAGTGTAGTGTCCTCGAACAACGTGCCGAGAGGTGCCAGGGGCTCGTGTATACCTAGAATCTGGCGTGCAAAGTAGTCGTCTAGTTTACTATGTTTAGTCCTGCCAGGGACCCTCACTATTATGTCGGCCAACTTGCCAAGAGGGCTCTCAGGATACGTCGTTATAGCCACTACCGTTGCCCCTACCTGCTTAGCTGCTTCAGCAGCCGTTACAATCAGCTTGGTCTTGCCACTACCCGATATAGCTACCACTACGTCGCCCTTCTGCACGCTCGGGACTATAGTGTCTCCTAGCACATAGGAGTTGTATCCGAGGTGTAGCAGCCTCATTGCAAACGCTTTCCCCACCAGTCCACTTCTACCCGCGCCCATTACTAGGACCTTCCTGGAAGGGTCACCGTATATGTTGACTAGCAAGTCTATGAGACGATCCACCTCATCCTTGTTAATCTCTTGGGCCGCCCTCTCGATGAACCTGGCTATCTCAACCATAGCCCTAATAGCATCACCCGAAGATTCACTTGTCAACTGCCCGCACCAATTCGACCCATACAACACCCGACCATAATAAGGGGTAGGATAACATTATCACCCCCACTAGATGGACATTATAATATACGGGCCCCGCCCGTCTCACGTCCGCCGAGACCCCATACTGGGGGATGAAGATGAAGGCGGATCGGTAAGGCGGGGCACACTACCAGATCAACTATTCCTATTGGAAAGGATTATACGCCCATTAATACAAGTAATAGATGAAAGGCTGTGAGGAACCCTTAGCCCGGCTGCGAGCCCTGTTCTGGGCGATGAGTTGGTCGAGCCGGTTCCGAGCCCTCCTCCTGCTCAGGGCACTCCTCGCTCACAGAGCCCGTTATCTCTTCGATGACCCTGTCCAGCTGGTATATCATGTTGCTGTCGGCTATAGTCTCCTCCATATCCTCCATTCTCTCTCCCGTGACGCCATCTATGATTGTAGCGACGTCAACGTACTTCTCGTTCTTCGTCTTCCTGAATACACCTATGTATAGCGGGTAATAGATGTTGCTGGTTGACTCTACTAGGCCGAATGCCCTCACAATCCTGTCAAGCTTGCCGAGGTCGAAGCCTGGTTCGAACACCTTTGAGCACTTAGCAGGCCTACCCTCCGTTAGCAACCCTTCATTCTTGAAGTAGGTTATTGGGCTCGTATAATCCTCCAGGTGAAGAGGGCTTACATGGAATAATCCGTTGTAGTCTGGTTCAAGGAGTCCCAGCTCTACTAATACATCAGTTATGATTCTCGCTCTCTCGGTTCCTCCAAGGTGCTCTGCTATCTCGTTTAGGCTCGCGCTCCCAATTGATGACACTATCTCTATTACATTCACTGCATCGTCGTCTAGCTCGCCCAGTCTAACTAGTTCCTCGCGGATGTAGAGCATGCGATCCTTTATCGAGACAAGGCTTCCGGTTGCTGTCTCGAAGCATAGATTAGCCTTGCGGGCCTCTAGAGCCTCATCCTCCTCGTCCAGCTTGTGGACTAGTACCTCGTAGCATCTTATCGGGAAGTATACTAGTTTGAGGCCTACGAATCTTACCTTCTTGGAAGCCAGCATACCTCCTAGTATGCCGAGGAGGTCACCCTTAACCTTCGACTCGAAGATCTTCCTAGCACTATTATCGTCTAGTCGAGGGATTACTGTGTAGTTCTTCACCTGCTCTTCTAACTTTAACTCGAGTCCAAGCTGGGTTACTATGACGCCCAGCGCTCCTGCTAGTTCTTGTATATCCTTCGACGGTTCGTCTCTCGTAACAACGATGGCTATTGGCAGAGACTCGGCTACTCTCAGCTTAGCGAGCTCTCTTATCACTAGGGGGGTAGCTGTCTCAGTCACTACGAGCAGGCCCCTGACTGGAATAGGCCCAATTGAGCCCTGGAACTTGCAGGGGCCCGCTAAGACACCCCTTCTAGCCCCGTTTGATAATAGCTCTGGCCTGCACTCGACCTTGAATCCCTGCTTTCTTAACTCCTTCAGCAGATCGTCGTTCAACTTCACATCCCCAGGGCCAAGAAGGCCCCCAGTCTCGCCCAGGAGAGTTAGATTATTACAGGAGTTAATTAAGGTAGACAAACACAGTGGTACCTTCAGCCCCAATCAATAGTACAAGTTTAAGCTATCCAGTAGCTACTGCAACTATAGGAATCATGGGTGAGTATTCCAGTGAGCGTAGAAGATGAACATGTGATAGTAGAGTATCGCGGGTCAATCATAAGGGTTCAGAAGGTCAACGGACTATACAAGTGCCCGTACTGTGATTCCCTCTTCTTCTCGGAGAGGGATCTCTTCAGGCATATCCTTGCGCATGCAACGAGGACTCTTACAGCGAGGAGGGAGCCTTCGAGTAGATGGCATTAGGTGATTGCTAGGTCAACATAGATGTCTCTATCGATTATTGAGTCGTTTAGATCGCTGTCAAGCACTGGCACGCCGTTCGTTATTACCCCCAGGACCAGGTTCTCGAGCCTTTCTACAGCCTCCTCGGCTTCCCCAACGTCTATATCGTATACGTGGGGGGTCCCTCGGGGGTCCTCTACAATGATATGCATTCCACCGGTACCGAGGCCCACCCCGAAAGTCGGATTCACGAGATAGAAGGGATCGTCCTCAACTTCGATATCGATCCCGTAATTCCTCCATAGCCTCTCGGCTACTCTCCATGCTATCTTAGTTAGATGGAGAGCTCCTATACCCGTCAGCTTGACCTTTATCTTTGGAAGAGAGTTTACGCTGTGGGATACTAGTGTCACTAGGGACCCCCAACCGGATGTATTACTGTAAGGGCTGTAAATAAGAGGCAACCCGCAGTATACCGTGGTAACACCATATAAACCTCGGAATACAGTTAAAAGGATAATATAATATGATAATATCTATCTTAGAGGGTATTCTCAATCCGCTCAATATCCTCCTCGGACAGCCTCCAACCCATGGCACCAATGAACTCCGATATCCTCTCGGTTTTCTCCGACTTAGGTATCGCAGTCACATAAGGCCTCGAGATTAGATAGTTGAGGGCAATCTGCACGGGAGTCTTGCCATACTTCTCTGCGAGCTCCCTCAGTAAAGCCACCCTCTTAACCCTACCCCTCTCAATCGGGGTATACGCTTGCAGAGTAACCCTTCTCTCAATGGCAACTGGTAGTAGATTCTCCTCCGGGTCCCTGTGTAGAACACTATAATGGACCTGGTTAACTACGATCTCGTATTTCTTCGTTGATACGAGTGCTTCCTCTAGATCCCTTGCAGTGAAATTACTCACACCGATATACCTCGTGTAACCCCTCTCCGCTAGGACCTCTAGGTTCCTCACTTGATCCGTTATGCTAGTCCTATCGTCAGGCCAATGAATGAGGACGAGGTCGACCTCGATGACTCCAAGCCTGGATAAGCTCTGCTTCAATGCTTTGACCGCAAGGTCGGGAGAACGGAACCTGTGAGGCAGGAGTTTAGTTGTTATAAAGACGTTATCACGACCCACTTTCCTGACTGCTCTACCAACTACCTCTTCAGCGAAGCCATTGCCATACATCTCAGCGGTGTCAACGTTATCAATTCCATGCGTGAAGGCGTAGACTAGTGCTTCGACCATCTTATCAGCGTCTCTAATAGCCCAGGTTCCTATGCCTATAGCAGAGATCGTCTCGCCTGTAGAACCTACTGGCTTACGGTCGCTCTCATCCAGGGGGAAGAGCGTCATCGGCATCAGCCGGTTAATTTTAACCTTTGAGGGTTCATATCTTTGAATATGGTGTAATAAGAGTGGATCCCTGGAAACTCCTCAAGCTGACTCTTGAGAAGACGCGTATGCAGAACGCCTGGAGACTCCATGAGTCAATAAACCTGATAGCTAGCGAGAACGTAATGAGTCCGTTGGCGCTGAAAGCGTATCTCTCAGACTTCATGGATAGATATGCAGAAGGTAAGCCCTTCAAACGATACTATCAAGGAGCCAAGTACATCGACGAGCTCGAGGTCGCTACTGCAGAGTTCATAGCCAGCATGGTCAGAGCTGTAGGAGTAGAGCTGAGACCGACCAGCGGGACCCTAGCCAACGCCGCGGTATTCAGGGTATTAGCAGAGCCAGGAGATAAAGCGACTATAGCCCCCGTACAGGCGGGAGCCCACGTAAGCCATACGAAGTTCGGCACGCTGGGAGCGCTTGGGATTAAACAGGTCGACCTCCCCTATGATGAGGAGAACATGAACGTCGATGTAGATGGCGCAGTAAAGATAATCGAGGAGGTAAAACCGAAATTCGTGGTTTTAGGCGGAAGCGTATACCTCTTCCCGCACCCTGTCAGGGAACTAGCAGACGCAGCCCATAGCGTAGGAGCCAAGCTTGTATACGATGCAGCCCATGTATTCGGCCTGATCGTGGGAGGAGCATGGCGTAACCCACTCGAACATGGAGCCGATGTTATGACGGCCTCCACACATAAGACCTTCCCAGGCCCTCAGGGAGGACTGATTGCGTTCACCGACAAAGACTTGTACAAGAAGGTTTCAAAGACCATATTCCCCTGGTTCGTGAGCAACCACCACCTGCACAGGATACCAGCGACCGCCGTTACAGCTGTTGAAATGGCACTGAAGGGAAGAGAATACGCCGAGACCATAGTCCGCAACGCGAAGACCCTGGCCGAGGAGCTAGCCGCCCTAGGCTTCAAAGTAATCGGAGAACACCTTGGCTATACCAGGAGCCACCAAGTTCTAGTAGATGTGAGAGACCTGGGCAGAGGTGCTAAGGCAGCGAAGCTCCTAGAGGAGGCAAACATCATCGTAAACAAGAACCTGCTTCCGTGGGACCCGCCGGAGGCAGTGAAGGATCCGAGCGGGCTAAGGCTCGGCGTACAGGAAATGACTAGATTTGGAATGGGACGCGACGAGATGAAGCAGATAGCCGAGCTGATAGCAAGAGTTCTGATAAAGAAGGAAGAGCCAGAGAAAGTGAGGAAGGATGTAATAGAGTTCAGGAAGAACTATGTGAAAGTCCGCTACACTGTAGAGGGAGACCTCGACACGATGCTAGACCTACTCCAATAGCCGGGAATAGACCGTATAAACTCCGACAGGTTAACCTAATACATGCGCGCCGACCCGCCGACGGGGCCGCCTGGCCCATGGGATGAAAGCGGGAACTACGTCTTTATCACACGGGTGTATAAGATGGGCCGCCGCGAGCCTATAGCGTGGATAATCACAGTTGGAAACGAGCTCCTCATAGGCAGAATTGTGAATACCAATGCGAGCTGGCTGGCTGAGAAGCTGACGTTCATGGGATTCAGGGTTGAGAGGATCATAACGGTTCCCGATGACCTCGGTGATATCGAGGAGGAGGTTGGGAGGGCTTTCCATAGAGCCGACCTCGTCATAACAACGGGCGGTCTAGGCCCAACCTATGACGATATAACGCTGGAGGGCGTGGCGAGGGCTGTAGGCAGGAGGTTGGTGTTAAACGAGGACGCCTTGGAGATGGTTAAAGAATTCTACCAAAAAGTTGGGTTCGAGCTTACAGAGGATAGGCGTAAAATGGCGTATATGCCGGAGGGAGCCATACCCCTTCCAAACCCTGTAGGGGCTGCGCCCGGCATGTTCCTGAAAATCGGTGGCAAGATAATAGCTAGTCTTCCCGGAGTACCCTCTGAGATGAAGGGCATGTTCGATGAATCCCTATCGCCGTTGCTCAAGGAGATCGCGCCGCCTAGAGTGGCTGTGGACTGCTACTTCACAATAACCGGGGTCCCCGAGTCAGGACTAGCCCCATGGATCAAGAAGGCGTCCCGGCTGGAGGATAGCGTTTACTTAAAGAGCCACCCTAAGGGCCACGAGACCACGGGGCCAGTGCTAGAGATAAGAGCTCTAGCCTCAGCAGAAACCCGCGATGAAGCCTTAGCGAAGGCGAGGAGAGTGCTCGAATATGTCCGAGAAAAGGGAGCGGAGCTCGGAGGTAAGGCATCCGAAATCAATTGTCTCACACAAGATTAAACTAACCCTTCTGATAGCCGGTATAGGCTCTCTCCTAACAATCCTCGGCGGTCTAGCAGGAGTCAAACCCTTATTTCTACTAGGGATTGTGGTCGTAGCGGCCTCTCCGTATATATCTCTCATCCTCACCCTACGCCTCGTCGAGAAGAAGCAGGAGACATAAACTCCTCCTTAAATAGCCTCGTTAGAATCCTCTACCCCTGGTGTATATACGTGGCAGACGGGAAGAAATACCCGGTCATCAAAGGGCCAAAAGAAGTAGTAGAGAGAATTATCAAGGCTTTGAAAGAAGTCTACGACCCCGAAATACCCGTAAACGTCTACGATCTAGGACTCGTCTACGAGATACATGTAGAAGAAGTCAAACCCGGCAAGTACTACGTAAGGATAGTAATGACGCTGACTGCCATTGGTTGCCCGGTAGCGGGCCAGCTAGGAGCCTACGCTGAGGAGGCGATCAGAGAGATGGTCCCGGAAGCCGAGGAGGTTGAGGTAGAGATTACCTTCGATCCCCCATGGTCGCCTGATTACGTAACGGAAGAAGGGAGAGAGCTTCTCAAAGCGATATTCGGCTATGACGTAGTGGAAGAGTGGAAGAAGAGGATGGCTGCTCCATCCTTCTAATGCTAATTATCTCCCGCCCAGCTTATCCTATAGGGGGCAGTAGTGTTGAGTGAAAGGGAGAAGTTGATCAAGGAGCTTATAGCCCTTATAGAGGAGAATGATGTCGCCTGGCGGAAAGCTGCGTTCTATAGCGATCCAAAGGTGGAGCCAATCTACGACAGGCTCATAAAGGCTTGGATTGATGCCGGGGAGAAAGGAGCCCCCATAGACTATGCCACTGAGGACGAGTTGAGAATCCTAGTCTCTGTAGCTAAGAAGTATGCCTTTATGAGCGAGGACAAGGCCAGGGCAATCGCTATGAGCAGGATGGGTGGAGAAGAAGAGTTCGGAGGCTTTGGCAAATTAATTAAGAGGTTGCTGGGACGCTAGCTCCTAGATGATGGTATTGGAGGCTTCTTCCTCGGCTCTATGTAGTCTTTCGGCGCTCTCTCGAAGGCCTCGAGGTATTTTCTCAACACTTTCGGGATCCTCACCGTTCCATCCTCTTCCTGGAAGTTCTCTAGTATCGCTGTAATTGTCCTAGTACTAGCAATACCCGTACCGTTAAGTGTGTGGACATACTCTCTCTCCATACCCTTTCTCCTTATCAACCTTATGCCTAGCCTGTAGGCCTGCCAATCAGTACAATTGCTTGCGCTAACCATTTCACGATATTTTCCTTGGGCTGGCATCCACGCTTCCAAATCATATTTCTTCACGGCGCAAGCGCCTAAATCGCCGGAGGCAATGTTCACTATTCTATAGGGTATTCCTAGGCCTTGGAAGAGTTCCTTAGCATTGTTAATCAACTCCTCGTGAAGCTTCCTGCTCTCCTCCGGGGTTGAGAATATGAATTGCTCAACCTTGTGGAACTGGTGGACTCTGAAGACTCCCTTCAAGTCCCTGTTACCGGCTCCTGCCTCTCTTCTGAAGCAGGGGCTTATGCCGACCAGCTTTAACGGTAGCTCATCATCGTAGAGCTCCTCCTTGTAGTATAGGGCGGCTAGCGGGTGCTCCGCTGTTGATATGAGGTAGAGGTCGTCGTTCTCCAGCTTGTATATGGCATCCTTGAATGTTTCAATATCGATAACCCTTGTTATAACCTCGTGTCTAAGCATGTATGGAGGTAGGACTAGGATGTAGCCTTTCCTTGTGAGTGTATCTATAGCATACTGTAGTAGTGCGAAATCAAGCCAGACAATGTCCTCGAATAGATAGTAGAATCTTGATCCTGCAACCTTAGCCGCCCTAAGCGTGTCTCCAAGCCTTACGACATTCTCCAACATGTCAGCGTGTCCAATCGGTTTCCAGTCTATTACATCGTACTCCACATTGAATCCTCTGGTCTCTTCCTCGAAGGCCTTTAGATGGCCTCTCCAGACCCTCGGTCTACCCCAGTATTCTATCGGCTTGGTGGCGCTTTCATCGCCTATTGGGACGTCGTCGTCAACGATGTTTGGTAGCATCATTAGAGCCTGTTCTCTCTCCTTCTCGATCCTCTTCAGATTGGCCTCCATTTCTTTGAGCTGGTTTAAGAGGCTCCTAGCCTCTTCGATGAGCTTCTTCCTCTCCTCTGGATCCTTGGTCCTACCTATTGACCTGCTAACCACGTTGTGTTTATGGCGGAGCTCGTTTACCCTAGTAAGAAGCTGTCTCCACTCTCTATCCAGTTGTACTGCTCTATCGACTAGTGACTCATCCATAAGCCTAATCTTGACATAATACCTCAGCTTGTCTGGATTATTCCTTAACAGTTCTAGTATTGACCAGGCCAACCCTACCTACCCAGAGAATCACCTCGGGGCGTGGAGGGTTTTAATTTGAGGGCCTCGGATTGTGGTCCATTCAGCACCTATCTACTAAGCCTGGCTAGGAGTCCTCACGGGCCCTCTTCAATTAATCGTAACTATCTCCTAGGAGAGTATTATTATCCGATCATACCCTCTGGTTCGAGCCTCTTCCTGGCCTCCTCCCTGGCCTCCCTGAGAACCTCTTCAATCTCCTCTGAGGGAGGCTGCGCCTCTAGCGAGTAGATTGGAGTATCTGGCGGGGTTGGTGCTATCGCGGCGAGGACCTCAAGCATATCGGTTATCTCCGCGAGAGACTGGGTTAGGCTCGGTGGTATCGTTGAGGACAACTCAGCTGTACGTTCGATAACGGCTTTCGGCAGTAGGATAAGGTCTCTCGTCAATATACCTGAGGCTAGGATGGTCTGCAACCTTAATGCAACCCTCTCTAAAACAACGTCTATTGTTTCGAGCACAATTAGGAGGTTGTTATATTCCTCCTTTGAAACGAGCTTGGACATGCTCTTAGCACGGATCTTTGCTTTTCTAACTTCTAGCTGGGCTCTTCTAACGGCTGATAACGTGTTTAGCACCATTCTCATAGCGTCTTTTCTGCCAATCTTCTTCTTCATAGTTGATCACTACGCTATTCAAACACCACTAGAGGCTCTAGACCAGTAACCTGGTATAGGATAAAGTTGTATAATAGGGGTATCGGGTTTACCCTGTCCACTGGTATATGAATACAACGACTGCGAACACGTTGTATCTATCGGCCACTTGGTTGACTATCGGGCATGAAATGCTCACTGCGACTGGCTTGAATGAATGGAACTGGCTCTCGGGGAAGAGGTATTGGATCTGGTATCCTCCAGTCACGCCCCTTGCGGCGGCTACAGCCATGAGTGCTGTCTCTGTCTTATTTAGTATAGCCTTACATGATGAGTCGGCTACTGCAACCTTAGGTAGAGCGTAGATTCCGTTGATCGCCATCTTGTATATCAAGGCATTCTTTACCCTCGTCACGTTCTCCTGCGGCTGCCCAACGAATCCCGGGAACTCCAGCCACTGTTGCCCTGTATTGTCGATGTATACGCTTGAATATGAGGTGAAGAATATCGACTTGGTGAATGGTGGTATCCTGTATGCTATCCTAAGCATCTGCGTAGACTTGGGGAAGTCGGCGAACCCATGGATCACTGCACCCGGTAGGCCTTGTTGTGGCTGCTGTATTGCCTCGGGCTTCGGGTATAGTATAGTCATGTTGTTCTTCAAGTCAACAATGCCCTCGAATACCTCGTAGAATACGATGTACGTGTTGTTCGGCTCCGCGTGGAATACGTTCTTTAAGAGGAAGTTGGCCTCACCCTCGTCGCCAGTGAGGAGTCTCGCTAATGCCCTTATCTGCGTCTCGTTAAGCGTGGCTCCATCCGCGACAGTCTTCCTACCCGTGTTAACAGTTATCCAGTAGCCGTAGTCCCACCAGCTTATGACGAGTGCGTCTTCACGAGTGTTGTTCTTTATCCACTCTAATGCATTCAACCATGCCTTATTGAGGGGAACTATAACCTGTGTCTGACCGTCTGGAGTCATCATTGTAAGAGGAGAGAGCCCCGAGGTGAGTATCTGCGGGGCCCTATACTTGTTGGTGTTATAGGATTGATCGGCATAGTATGCGCCTCCAATACCTACAATCAATATCACGAATATACCAGCTAACACCTTCAGCGGATCTCCCAGCTCATGCTTCTTCTTAGACTTCTTTGCCTTCACCTCACCCTCCCAAATAGACCCTGAGATTATATCAGCCACTGCCAGGCCTGCCGCTATAGTCACGTAGAGGGAGGCCATCTGGGTAAAGTATGCGAGCTGCTTGTTAGCGTAGAATAGGAATAGAGCCATTAGAAAGATCATGGCTGTAGGAGCCGCTTCATATATCTTGACTCTCCCTCTTATGGCCCTAGCAGCGAATACGATTACGCCAGCGAACGTGAATAGGAGCGCTAAGCCATACTCCTGGAATATCCTTGCAATAGGTGTAGGCTGGTGCTCCTGGACGCTCTCTACTAGAGGGCTCAGGTTCCTGATGCCAACAGCTGCAAGCAACCTCTTACTCACGGGTATGAAGCCCGTGTAGACTGCTATGAAGGCCGCCACTAGTAGAAGGGTTATTAGCCATATCTGGAATCTCGGGGTTACACCGTCCTCCAGTACCCTGGAGACTATGGGAATCCTGTCTATATAGACCTCAAGCGCGTAAAGCAGTAGCGTTAGTATGACGACATCGCCTAATCCCCCCGCGAAATAGTGTATTCCTATCTTGGGGTTAATCGCTAGCAGGACAACGAAGGCTAGCGACATTATACCGTATAGTTTTAGCCTCTCCTTGCTTGGCTTTGCGAATATCGGGTCAAGTATCATTACGAGGGCAAAGGAGATCGTGACTACGTGATATCCTCCCCACAGATATCCTACTATGCCCCCTGTAATGCCTGCTAAGAGTGCGTATATCATACTCCTTGTTCCCTTATTCCGTAGTGCCAGAGTTAGGAATACGTAGGATAAGCCTAGCACTGGCACCGCGATACCAGTCTTCTCTACAAAGCCCACCGTGGTCCTGGCGATGGCTCCGGGGGATAGGGCGAAGAACGCCGCTGTTACAAGCCCTGCTAGCTTTGACCGTGTTATAACATAGACTAGTAGGAAGAGGACTACAATAGCAGCGGCGCCTGCGAATACGGGGAATAACGCTATCCACTCCTTTAGTGTGAGGCCGAAGTGTGCTCCTATACCATAGGTGGCTGCTGCTAGCCAAGCCACTCCTAGAGAGTCTGTTACGGTGAAGTCCCTTCCTATAGGCCACCAGAAGGACTTGACGTCGTGGAGTCCTTGGAAGTTGAACAATCCATTCTCATAGAAGTACTTTGCCTCCCAGTAGGCGATCCATGGGTCGTTTGCATCCAGCTCCAAGCCATAGTGGAGTGCTGGGAGTATCCTAATGTAGACTCCTATCGCTAATAGTATACCAAGCACGATAATCGTGAGAATAGTTGAGTACCTAGCCGCTAACACCGCTAGCTTCGAGGTTATACCGCCGATCTCCCCGCTAGGAGTCCTTCCCTGAGACTTTCGATCCTTTGCCTTCGCCAATCCGAGCACCCTTAATCTGTATGCCACAATCCCATTGAGTAAACTGGTCAGACTTAACCGTTTAGCTCTTACCTATGCACAGTCATGACAAACCCCTAATTATACCCACGACTAACCTCCCTTATGCGGTGGAACATGATGACGAGGCCGAAGAAGGTTGTGATAATGGGAGCTGGTGGCAGAGACTTCCATAACTTCAACGTATTCTTCAGAGACAACCCCGAGTACCGTGTAGTCGCCTTCACCACTGCACAAATACCCGGTATCGAAGGCCGTCGTTACCCTCCCGAGCTCGCCGGAAGCCTATACCCCTCTGGCATCCCGATAGTGCCAGAGGAGGATCTCGAAAAGGTAGTGAAAGAGTTCGGGGTAGACCTAGTAGCACTATCCTACAGCGACTTACTCTACAATGACGTTGGCCGCAAGCTCTCAGCCGCACTAGGAGCTGGGGCATCATTCATTATACTCGGTCCTCGAGACACGATGCTAGTTTCATCAAAGCCCGTGATAGCCGTCACAGCCGTTAGGACGGGTGCAGGAAAGAGCAGTGTGTCTAGAGCCGTAGTCAAGGTGCTACAGAAGAAGGGCTTCAGAGTAGTCCCCGTTAGGCATCCAATGGCTTATGGAGACCTGGCTAAGATGGCTGTACAGAGGTTCGAGACGATAGAAGACCTCGACAAGTATGGGGTAACGGTTGAGGAGAGGGAGGAGTACGAGCACTACCTTGAAATGGGCCTAATAGTCTACGCCGGCGTAGACTATGGAGAGATACTCAGGAGGGCCGAGAGGGAGGCAGATATAATCCTATGGGACGGTGGAAACAACGACTGGCCATTCTACAAGCCAGACTACATGATAACAGTAGCCGATGCCATGAGGCCTGGACACGAGATAGGAAGCTTCCCCGGAGAGGTGAACGTCAGACTAGCCAACGCGGTGATAATAAACAAGGCCGATCAAGCCAGCAAGGAGGCTATAGAGGAAATCAAGAGGAATGTAAAGGTGGTCAATCCAAGGGCGGAGATCGCCGTAGCTGAGAGCGAGGTAGTAGTGGACGAGCCTGAAGCCATCAAGGGAAAGAAGGTAGTAATCGTTGAGGACTCGCCGACCGTAACCCACGGCGGTTCACCCTACGGCGCAGGCTATGTTGCCGCTAAGAAGTATGGTGCAGGAGAGATAGTTGATCCGAGACCATACGCTAAGGGGATCATAGCAGAGATGTACAAGGAATACACTCATATGGGACCCGTGATACCAAGCACAGGCTACACGCCTGAACAAATCAAGGCGTTAGAGGAGACGATCAACAGCATCCCCGCAGATGTAGTAGTCTCGGGGACCCCGATAAGACTAGAGAGAATAATAAATGTCAATAAGCCGATAATACAGGTAAGGTATGATGTGAAGATCATAGAGGGACCCACGATAGAAGACATGATCAACGAATTCCTCGAGAGAACGAGGGAGAAGATGAGGTACTCGCTAGAACGGTGACCTGCTTGGAGACGGTAGTAATAGCACTAGGAGGAAACGCCATACTCAGGAGGGGAACTAAGGGCACGCCAAGAGAACAATGGGAGACTGTGAAAGCCGCTGCTAGGGAGATAGCGAGGATAGCGAGCAACGGCTCAAGAGTGGTAGTAACGCATGGAAACGGGCCCCAAGTAGGCTACCTCCTAGAAGCTTTTGAATCACTACCCAGAGATAAGCCAAGGCAAAGCCTAGACCTAGCCGTAGCGATGACGCAGGGATGGCTAGGATTCCTGATAGCACACAGTATAGAGAGGGAGGCGGAAACGCTTGGAGTAGAGGCGAAGACCGCGGTGATAGTTACTAGGGTCATGGTCTCAAGGAGGGACCCCTCCTTCGAGAACCCCTCCAAGTACATCGGCTCATACTACACCGAAGAGGAGGCTAAGAGGCTGGAGGAACAATACGGGTGGGTCATGAAGAGAGATCCGAGGGGGATGTATAGGAGGGTTGTTCCAAGCCCAACCCCTCTAAGGATACTGGAGGCTGACAGGATCAAGCAACTCGTCGAAAACAACTATATCGTCGTAGCAGTGGGAGGCGGTGGAATACCGGTAGATGAAGATCTCCAACCAGTAGAGGCGGTCATAGATAAGGATCTGGCAAGCAGCCTCCTAGCGAGATCAATCAACGCGGACAGATTCATAATATTGACTGATGTGAAGGGAGTCGCAGTCAACTATGGAAAACCCGATGAGGAGTGGTTGACTACTGTAACGGTCAGCCAACTCGAGGAATACTATGCCCAAGGCCACTTCCCGCCCGGGAGCATGGGGCCAAAGGTGAAGGCAGCTATAGACTTTGTCAAGGAGACTGGTGGGACAGCTTCCATCGGCGACCTACAGGAAGCATACAGGGTATACAGAAGAGAGAGTGGAACACACATTATACCAGACAAGCCATAAAATGCCACGCCTCTACGTGTAACCCCACGGGTGATTAGGATATGACGACTGCGAGGGAAGCCTTCGAGGCGAAGAAGCTAGCCCAGAAGTACGGCGTAGTAGGAAAGGTCGCAGGGAGATACAGGGAGGCAGGCTACAAGGTCGACGTTATAACGACCGATGAGGAAGCGGGCTATAACTTTACCGCGTACAAGAAGGGCGAGAAGCTCGCCGTAAAAGTATTCCACAAGTCCGGCCAAGTACCAGTAGAAGTGGTGGAGAAGCTGGCAAGTGAAGCGAAGGAGCAGGAGTATAAGCCAATACTAGTCCTATACGGGGCTGGCCCGAAGCTCTCTGAGAGCGTGCTATCTAGGGCGGGAGAACTAGGGGTCTCAATTAGGAGGGTAAGAGCCTAGATACCGCTCTCCTCCATCTGTATCCCAATCCTCCTAAACGGGCAGCTCCTCCAGTAGTTTTCGCACTTGATAGCCTCATCCTTTGTCAAAGGCCTTCCTAAAACCCTGCAGTGTGCTATGTAGCCGCCTGCCTCCTCCTCGTAGGAGAAGAACTCGCACTGTGAATTCGGCCGTGTGTATAGGAGGTGTATTGGTTTGTAGATCACGCTACCCTTCTTCCTACCCGTTGTGAACTCGTCTAGGCCTGCTGACAAACAGCTCCCCCCACACTAGTATTGGCCTATACCCTGTAGGCCTTATTATTGGGATAGCTTCGAGACTAGCTCTTCGAGACTCTTACGCACGTATTCGAGCTTCTCTTTCAGGGCCTTGTTCTCTTCCTCCAGCTCCTTAACCTTTGCCTTCAACGATTCTACTTCCTGGGCGACTCCGGCTACCGGTAGCATTATCCTTAGCTTCCCAGTCTTCAGCATGTCATAGGTCTCCCGTACCAGCTGGCCTGCCTTCGTCTTGCCCTGAAGGTGGTTCCTTATCGTAGCTTCCGATCTCCCGAGTTCTTCGGCTATCCTTGATATTGGGTAGCCAGCCTTGTCCCTAGCCAGAGCTCCAGCCGCCACTGCCAGGCTATCGATCCATGTCGTGAACTCCCTGGGCTCCATGAACTCCTGGAAAACGTCCGGGCGCAGTATAGTCCCTATGATGAGGGCTATCTCGAGCTCTCTAACCTCCTTAGCCCCAACAGGCCTCACAGGGACCCTTGGAAACTCTACCTCAAATCCTGCCTGCATGCTATCACCCCAGGATACAACAGACCATACAATAATACAGTATACGGTCAGAGGATTTAATTATTACTAGGAAGATTCGGAGTTCATCAACAGGTTCCAACGCGACTAGTGGGCTGAGAAGGTATTAGGAGGTCGCCGGCCTAAAGCCTCCTCATCTACTCGGTAGAGGCCGAGAAGCTCGCTCATCCCTGGCGGCAATAGTTGCTAGCGAGGTTTAATAATGTGGCTAGTATCCTCCTGCTGGGCGCCGTCACGAAGAGGAGCCTATCCTCGACAGCCTCTCTCATCATCTTATGCAACCGATCCATTAAGACGCAAGCCCTCTGCGAGGCTTCAAGCATCCTCTCGTCTCTCAACGCTTCAGCTAGTGCAGCAGTCTCCTTGTAGAGGTTCCCCATAGCGAGCCTCCAAGTAACCGCCTCGTAGGCGGCGCTAATGTTACCGTTTCGCTCGAAAGCCTCCGCTGCCTTCATAAGCCTCTCTAGGTCCTTCTCTATCAGCTCCAATGCCAGTTCTAGATCGACTGGTAGACTCTGTGCCTCCATATCCGGGGGACCCCCAACAAGTAGGGGTTTCTATACAGTACTCGTATTAAGGGGTCAGCCCCAGTAAACCAGGGAAGGTGGAGTAGAGGTTGTACGCTGGGCTAAGAGAGATACGTGAACCCGCCTCATGGATACTGGCTATCATAGCTATGATCGTATCGGTGGGTAAGGTCTGGAATATAATCAAGCCATCCTTCTACACGAGCCCATACTTCATAGGAATACTAATCGGCTTCATGGCGCACGAGCTCGCCCATAGAGGTGTTGCTAGGAAATATGGCCTTTACGCCGAGTTCATAG
>WAKH01000091.1 GCA_015523485.1 Thermodiscus sp.
GCCACGCTTACAGCTGGTAAACGGCTCGTGAAGCCGTAGATTATTAGGAATAGGAGAGCCCACACAAGTGCAGAGACACTCTGTACTAGGACGTTGAACGACTTCACCACATCCTCGACGAAACCGCCTAAAGAGGCGAGCCAGGCGAGTATCATTGCCAGGACTAGAGCTATCATGAAGCCGGCTAGAGTATTCTCCAGGGTTATCACTGTATCGGATAACGCTATGCCTAGATTGCCTGTAAGGTATGATATAGAGGGGATTATGCCGGGGAGGATCCCTGAGAAATATGAGAGTGTGTGCCATACTGCTAGGAATATTCCAGTAGCCGCCAGGTATCCTAGTGTTCCCCTCAGCCTCTCCTTCATGGCGGACGCCATCCTACATACGTTGTTGGTGGTTGTTAGCCTTGGCTACAGGTTATTATCCTGTCTGTTGATGGTATCTCTTGTATATAGCCCGCCTCCTTTGCCAGCCCCCATATCTTCACCATTGAATCTACTAGGTTGTCAGGTATACAGGACTCGGCATGCATGGGGTCCCTCTCCCATATACTCTTAGCCACGCTTGGATCCACATTGTATGCGTTTACTAGGAAGTTTATCGTCCAGTTGTCCTCGTTCTTATTCCACTTCTCAGCCGCTAGCTGGTGTGCTTTGAGCACCTTGTCGAGTAGTGTCTTATTCTTGGCGATGTCACTAGTTGCCACCCAGACTAGCATTGGCGCTGGCATGTTCCCGGCGTATTGCTTCCAGAGGTCCTGGTATGTGGCTACAACCTTCATCCCATACTTTACTATCGCCTGTGAGACTAGGGGTTCCCATATCACTGCGGCGTCTACATCACCGTTTACAAGGGCGTCTACAACCGTTGGTGGGGCTAGGTTCACTATCTGTATATCGTAGCCCTCACCCTCACCCACGGTTAGATTATAGAGTTCCTTCATGAACGCCTTGAACAAAGCATAGGTTCCCGAGCCTACTACTGCAGCTACCTTCCTGCCCTTGAGGTCTGCAGGACTCGTTATACCTGTATCAGGCCTTGTGAGTATTGCCTGGTTCAGATCATAGTCTAGGGCAATAATGTAGACGTCTCCTCCCCTCTCCATTGCCACTGCTGCCAACTCTACTGGTACAGTGATTATCTGGGCGTCTCCCTTCAGTATGGCGTCTATGACTTGAGGCGGTGTTGTCAGTCTTAGTACGGTGAAGTTCACGCCCGCCTCCTCTTGGATCCCCTTGTCAGCGTCAACCACGTCTATGCTTGCTATTCCCGCTTTTATCGTGGCTCCAACGACTGTCGGCGTCTTTGACTTCTCTGGATTCTGGGAAACTAATACATATCCCGCTAAAACTATTCCAAGAATCACCAATACTGCTACCACTGCCCTTATCCTATTCAATCAACAACCACCCAGTGGTTTACAACGCCTTAGGGGGATAAAACCACGCGCTCATGGGGAAACACAAACATGCACCGCTTAGAATACTATCAACCATTGTTATTTACCGCGTCCACCTGAAACTATTATGGGGTTAAAGGTGGGGGAATTGGCCTTCGACAAGAAGGTGTTCGAGGAGTATATAGAGATCCCTAAGGGGAAGGCAAGGATCTACAGGGTAGACAAGATAGACGAGTACGGGCTAGGCAAATACGAGAACCTCCCCTACTCGATACGCATAGTCCTAGAAAACCTAGTAAGAAACCATGACGGCTTCGTAGTGAGAGACGAGGAGGTACATGCAGTATCTAAGTGGGAGGAGAACGCTGGCAAGAAAGACATACCACTATTCCCGACGCGAGTCATAATGCAAGACTTCACGGGAGTCCCAGCGGTAGTAGACCTCGCAGCTATGAGGGACGCTCTAAAAGACTTCAACAGGGACCCCAGCGTACTCAACCCACTCATCCCGGTTCACCTGATAATAGACCACAGCGTCCAGGTAGACTACTTCGGAACATCATACGCGCTCTTCTGGAACATGAAGAGGGAGTACGAGAGGAACTCGGAGAGATACACTCTGCTGAAGTGGGCACAGAACTCCTTCAACAACCTGAGAGTAGCGCCACCGGGTAAGGGCATAATCCACCAGGTAAACCTAGAGCACCTAGCACAGCTAGTATGGGTGAGCAAGTGGAACGGAGAACTAACAGCATACCCGGACAGCGTGCTAGGCACTGACAGCCACACTACAATGATAAACGGTCTCGGCGTGCTGGGATGGGGAGTCGGCGGTATAGAGGCTGAGGCCACTATACTAGGGCAACCATACTATATGCTACTCCCCGAAGTAGTAGGTGTTAGGCTAGAGGGAGAGCTGCCAGAGGGTGCAACCGCGACAGACCTCGTCCTCTACATAACAGAGAAGCTGAGGAAGGTAGGAGTAGTAGGCAAATTCGTAGAATACTTCGGCGAGGGTGTAAAGAAGCTCTCAGTCCCAGACAGGGCAACAATAGCCAACATGTCCCCTGAGTATGGAGCGACCATGGGCTACTTCCCACCCGACGAGGCAACAATCAAGTACCTGATACTAACGGGCAGGGACCCCGCGCACGTGAAGATGGTTGAGGAATACCTGAAGAGGCTCAAGATATGGTATGACCCCGAGAACCCGGTGCCGAGGTACACGCAGGTAGTTGAAATAGACCTAAACGATGTCGAGCCAAGCATTGCCGGGCCAAGCCACCCGGAGGACAGGATACCGCTCAGAGAGGCTAAGAAGAGGGTTACAGAGGTAATCGAGTCCTACCAGAAGGAGAAGAAGAGGGGTAAGGTAATAGTAGAGTTGGAGAGCAACGGGGAGGAGTTCAAGATAGAGGACGGCAGCGTTGTCCTCGCAGGTATAACGAGCTGTACAAACACCAGCAACCCAAGCCTAATGATCGCTGCCGCACTACTAGCCAAGAAGGCCGTCGAGAAAGGCTTGATGGTTAAGCCATGGGTAAAGACTAGCAACGCTCCAGGCAGCAGGGTTGTACCAGACTACTGGGAGAAGCTCGGACTAATGCCATACCTAGAGGCTCTCAGATACCACGTCACGGGATTCGGCTGTACGGTGTGTATCGGTAACAGCGGCCCGCTACCTCCAGCCATAGAGGAGGCGATTAAGAAGAATGACGTCTGGGTTGCAACAGTACTCAGCGGTAACAGGAACTTCTCGGGTAGAGTGCACCCGCTAGCGAGAGGAAACTTCCTAGCAAGCCCACCACTCGTGATAGCATACGCACTGGCTGGAAGGATAGACATAGACTTCTACAATGAACCCATAGGATACGACCCCAACGGAAACCCAGTATACCTCAAGGACATATGGCCAACCGCCGAGGAGGTAAGGAAAGCCGTTGAGGAGGCACTGGACCCAGAGGCTTTCAAGAAGAAGTACTCCAATATCTGGGAGGGAGACGAGCACTGGAACAAGCTACCAGAGCACAAGTCAGTAACCTACCCATGGAACCCAGACAGCACCTACATCAAGAAGCCACCGTTCTTCGAGAACATGCCTCTAGAGCCACCGGAGCCACAGGACATCAAGGGCGCTAGAGTACTAGTATGGGCCCCAGACAGGACCACCACGGACCACATAAGCCCCGCTGGAAGAATACTACCAGAGACCAAGGCAGGCCAGTACCTACTAAGCCTAGGAGTAAAGCCGCACGAGCTAAACACCTGCGGCTCGAGGAGAGGAAACCACGAGGTAATGATGAGGTGTACATTCGACAACCCACGATTCAGGAACAAGCTAGTACCGGACAAGGAGGGAGGATGGACCATATTCTGGCCTACCAAGGAGGTAATGCATGTCTATGACGCCGCCATGAAATACAAGGAGATGGGTATCCCACTAATCATACTAGCAGGCAAACAATACGGAACGGGCAGCAGTAGGGACTGGGCGGCTAAGGGACCCGCCCTCCTAGGAGTGAAGGCCGTGATAGCAGAGAGCTACGAGAGAATCCACAGAAGCAACCTCGTAGGAATGGGCATACTACCACTAGAGTTCATGCCCGGCGAGAACGCGGAGAAGCTAGGACTAGATGGAAGCGAGGAGTACGAGATACTAGGCATAAGCGAGGGACTATACCCAGGCAAGATACTAACCGTTAGAGCCAAGAAGGAGGACGGCAGGGTAATAGAGTTCAAGGTCAAGGCAAGACTAGACACGCCGATAGAAGTAGAATACTACAAGCACGGAGGCATACTCCAATACGTGCTAAGAACCAGGTTCCTCTCCAGCTAAACAAGACCCTTCCAAACGATCAAGCGCCTCCATCAATATCCTCTTTTTAACACCCACATAATCATAGCCGATCTTAAACACGTAGCCAGTAACCCGCCTATTCCTCAACCGGGCAACAAACACCAGGGACCCCATGACTCCATAGAACGACCTACCAGACCTAACTATACAGACATCCGGCTTTGACTCACATAATCCTAGCCTCCGAGCCTTATACACGAGAGTCCTCGCTAGACGCGTGGGGATACCGAGTTCCTCAGCTACAACGACCGGGTCGCAGACGGCTCTCCTCTCTAACACCCATATTATAGGCAGCAGCCATGGATACTTTTCCATCATCTCCCCGGGATCCCTCACGGTGAAAACTATTAGGGGTTAGGGGAGATAACAATTGACGGCGGCGATGACGTCCGCTGGGTTTAATGACCACGCGTAGGGATGAGTATTTCACGGACCATTGGAGCCGCCACGCCATCACTAGTGGTGTGGGGGTTATGGACCTAAGCAGTATGAGCAAGGAAGAAGTACGCCTCCTAGTCTACAAGAGGCTTAGGGAGGCTAATGTTGTACGCCCACCCTTCCCCATAGAGCATAGAATACCCAATTTTGAGGGAGCAGAGCAGGCGTGTAAGAGGATAACACAGCTCCCAGAATGGAGGAGGGCTAGAGTCGTCAAAATAAACCCAGATTCCCCCCAGAGGGCTATTCGATACGCGGCCCTCGTTGAGGGCAAGATACTACTCATGCCAACCCCCCGAATCAGAAACGGGTTCCTACTCCTAGACCCCTCGACCATACCGGGACGTAGTTACAAGGAGGCCTCAACCATTAAGGGAGCATTCCGGTACGGCAAGCCCCTGAAAACCATTGACGCACTAACGGCTTGGATAGAGAGGGTGGACTTCATAGTCGAGGGTAGCGTTGCTGTAAACACCCGTGGAGACAGGCTCGGTAAGGGGCACGGATACGGAGACTTGGAATGGGGTATTCTCGGCGAGCTAGGCTTAGTTGAGGATAACACGCCCGTCGCAACCACTGTACATGACTTGCAAGTGTTCAACTCGCGGCTACCTCAGGACCCCCATGATGTACCAGTAGATTACATCGCCACGCCTACAAGGCTAATCAAGGTCAATGAGAGAAGGAATAAACCCAGTGGAATAATATGGAGTATACTTGATAAGGAGAAAATCGAGGAGATTCCCATTCTAAAAGAGTTGGCGGAGGGTGTATTGTGATGGCCATGTGTTGGAGGCTAGATAACGGTATAACCCTCATCGTCGAGGAGGGTGATATAACGAAGGCTAAGGTCGATGCTATCGTGAACGCCGCCAATAGCTTGCTGATAATGGGTGGAGGAGTAGCAGGCGCTATCAAGAGGGCCGGGGGCAAGGAGATAGAAGAGGAAGCCGTGAAGCATGCACCATTACCAGTCGGTAGAGCTATAGCGACTGGAGCTGGCAGGCTACCAGCCAAGTACGTTATACACGCTCCTACCATGGAGAGACCCGCCATGAGGATCCCGCTTGAGAACGCGGTGAAGGCTACCAGAGCCTCACTGCAGGAGGCGGAGAGACTCGGAATAGAATCAATAGCTCTACCAGCCATGGGTGCAGGTGTCGGAGGTCTCTCAGTCGAGGACGTTGCCCGCGAAATGGCCCGAGTAGTTGCTAGCCACAAGCCAAGGAGCCTGTCACGCGTATACTTCATTGCATATGGATCTAAGGCCTTTAACGATATGATTAAGGGTGTAGAAGAGGCTCTGGGAGCTGGAGAAGAATGCAGAGGGATCCTCGAGGAGTGAATAGTGTTGCAATAGCAATAACAGGAGCTTCAGGTGTTAGGATAGGAGTAGAAGTAGTGAGGGCGCTGAGTGAAGCTGGCGTTGAAATAAAGGGAATAATCATATCAAGAGGAGCCTACGCGGTTGCCAAATACGAGGAGGAAATAGAGGCCGAAGAGCTTAGAAGACAGCTTAGCGAGTTCGGACCAGTGTATAGTGATGACGACTTCTCGTCGCCACTCGCCAGCAGTAGCAATCAGCCTGACGCTATGGCAGTAGTACCAGCCAGTATGAAGACCATAGCTGGTATAGCTAACGGATACTCTGATAACCTGGTTGTGAGAGCTGCATTATCCATTCTAAGGCTAGGACGCAGGCTAGTAGTTGCACCCCGAGAGACCCCAATGGGCGTTATCGAGTTGGAAAACCTCGTCAGACTAGCGAGAGCAGGCGCCCTCATAGTCCCATTATGCGTGGCCTACTACCATAAACCCAGGACCATCGATGATATCACAAGGTTCTTAGCGGGTAAGGTGCTGGATGTATTGGGTATCGAGAATAGTCTTTACAAGAGGTGGAGTGGGGTCTAGAAGCCCTCGTCGAATCCGAACTCCCTCTCCATCTCCATTAGTTCTTCCTCGAACTCCTTCCCCCTCTTGGCCTTCACGGCGAGAGCACATCGACCATCCGGTAACATCGCTCTCTTCTCGCAGAAGGCGAATCTGCAGGATGCTCCAATACACTTGTCTCCTATCCACGCACACATCGCGACCTTTATCGGCCTCCCCTTGTATTGCTCGGTTACAATCCTCAGCGCCCTCTTCTGGCACCTGAAGAATGGGCAAAGAGGGTTGCATCTGTCTCCTATTGGCCTTGGCCTCGGCTGTCTTTTCTCGGGTGAGCGTCGCCACTCGTGGGGCCTCCGCCTGGGTTCTCGGGGATTATATGTTGACACATCTATACCCCTCAAACATCCTCGATGTTCTTTCTTCGACGAAATCGCTTCCCTCTATATAGTCATGGTAAGAGCCATTTAAAGATTAAGTAACTAGGATTCCCATTAGGCTCTACGGATGCAAGAATAAATGCTTTCCTAACACTATGGCTCAGCCTACCAGCCCTAACTATATCTGTGGGCTCTAACTCTTCCTCATAAGCAACTACGTGGACAATGTAAGGGGCATGCTCTAGGCCCGGCCCCAGCCTATAAACGGTGAAGTCGGCCCCGAACTTGAGGCCGCTCCTAACCACTAAGCCAGATTGTCTAAGAGCCTTGTATACGGGATACTCTACTTCGAGATCCTTATATTGGCTGCTCAGCCTAGTCCATAGTTCTTTGAACTCGACTGGACTACCTTCCTCATCCACCACAGTAATTACTCCCTGCTCAAGAAGGTAGAGTGCCTCAGTAGGCGAAAGTCGTAGTTGCGAGTTGAAGGAGGCGTCTTTAGGCTTCTCCACGCCTAGGGGATGACCATAGAATCCTTGTTGGTAGAGGCATCTAGAATCGTCTATAGATTCGACTACTACCGTTGTCCCATAGAGCCGCGCCTTGGCCTTACATTTCATAGGCTGTACCGCCGCCTCCAGCGGCGCTGGTCGCCATGCCAACTCCTAGTATGAAGTAGTTTAGTGATAGCTTGGATAGCATGTCCATGGTATCCTCTAACATGTTTATTGCATCTCTGATAAGTATGTATTTCTTAAAGTCGTTAGCGGTATCGATTAAAGTATCGAGTACCTCCCTGTATAGGTCGTCTACTAGCCTCTCGATCTCTTGGACCTTATCGTTCCTGGTCTCCATCATTCTCGCAACATCATGGTTACCCAAGGCCCTTCCCGATAGCCTTGCTAGGGTTGTTATGTGGCCACTCGCCTCAGCTATGTGATTCAGCATCTCCTTCATCCTCTTGAATATCTTATCGTCGAACTCTATTCCAGCCCTCTTAGCCAGCTTTATCCTGTGAATGAATGCCTCAAGCTTAGTTACAATGTCCCTGTAACCCTCTGTAACCCTCAGGATTAGCTCCTTGGAATCGACTAATTCTATCCTACCAGAGGCTATGTAGAGTAGGAGTTGGGCTATGCTCTTCTCTATCCTATCCTTTGACATTACTAGGTCTTGGCGGAAGAGTTTATCGACTACCTCGGCGCGGGGCAGCGAGCTGGAGTCGAAGGTGTTGTTTATCGCCACTATTATTGACTCCAGCTCGCGGGCTATGTTTACTAAGTGCTCAATCACTACTTCTCTGCTGATGTTACCAGAGCCCGCATACATGCTAGCACACCGATCAGTCTGACATTTTGAACCGTGGATGTATCCGGGTTATAAAGGATTAAAACAGCACCTATTCTAGACTCCGAAGAATCTCCTGGAACAGGGATCTTAACCTTACGACATCCTCCATATCAGAGTCTGTTGAGTATACGCCTAGCTTCTTGAGCAACCTCATCTCGGTATGATAGGCTGCCTCGGCATAGTATCCTGCTAGGGCATATAGGGGTTCAGACTCGGCTCCAACCGATATCTCACCGCCACGTATCGATGATATGATGCGTTCGGCATCAGTTATCATCGCCTTCCTAAGACTCCTCAACCTAGCTACCGCGTCTCGCAGCTCTTCTAGTTGTTCACTACCGCCTAGGTCTGCTGGACTCATTGACTTTACTAGCTTTTCAATAGTCTCGATAGCTCGCAGATGCTCCTCTAGCTTCATATACAGCAGCTCGGCCATAACATCGGCTTTTCCCGGCAAACACTCTTCCCCAGTATAGAAGGATTAAGGGTTGAACTAGGGGTGTTATACGTTGAGCCTTACTCCGAGCTTCTCGGTTCCCCTGTAGGCTCGGACTGTTGCGATGCTCTCGTCGGCTATTCCAT
Source organism: Thermodiscus sp. (assembly GCA_015523485.1). Classification (GTDB taxonomy): domain Archaea; phylum Thermoproteota; class Thermoprotei_A; order Sulfolobales; family Acidilobaceae; genus Thermodiscus. The sequence continues at coordinate 8,903 of WAKH01000091.1, forward strand.
GCTCCTCCATGAGTTCTGGGTTTACGTGCACGTGGTTTTCATCTACTTCCTCGTCCAGCACGGCGAGGAAGGCGAACCTGTGCCTCCCAGCGACGACTACTTCTAGCTTCTCGGTTATGCCTAGCATGCTCGCGAGCTTCGGGTTCAGCTTAGCCTTTTCTGGAGCGAGTGAGTCGTCGTACTTCAGCCTGATTCTCTTCTCCCTTAGCCTCTTCTCCTTGACCTTCAAGCTCGATGCTGGAGGTATGACTGCGAGTATGTCTTTGAGTGAGCCCTTGGGTCTCTCGGGCTGGGCCTCTTCAACTATCTCGGCGTCCTCGACCTTCTCGCCTGGTACCTTCTCCTCTATCCTCATACGCATACTCACCCTAAGCGGGAATCTAGCCTTCTCCTCCACCCTCTACTGTTACGGGTGTTCCCAGTTCATGGATGTCAACTCCATCGTATAAGAACCTTCTTAGGGCATTTGGAGCCTCATTGAATGGCAGCCTTACCTGCTTCCATGTATCGCGGTCCCTCATCGTCACTGTACCGTCCTCGAGCGTCTGGTAGTCTATCGTGAAGACTGCTGGGACCCCTATCTCATCCATCCTCGCATAGCGTCTCCCAATACTGCCCGTATCATCGTAAATCACATAGAACCCGTTATCAACAAGTAAGTTATAGAGTTCGATCGCCTTTTCTCTTAAGGCTTCCTCCTTCTCCACTAGTGGTACAACGCCTGCCTGTACTGGAGCAATGTCGCGTGGGAGGCTGAGTATTGTTCTGCCAGCCTTTTCTCTGTAGGAGTATTCGAATGCAACATAGACTATTCTGTCGGTTCCGAATGATGGCTCGACGACGTGCGGTATAAACTTCCTACCAGTGACCTTCTCCTCTCTCTCCACTACTTTTATGGCCTCAGCTGGGATCTCATACCCGGCTATTGTGATGCCCGTTCCCTTCTCCGCTGCCTCTATCAGTTTCTCCTCGGGTAATTTGGCGGCTTCCATGAGGATCTTCTTGGCCTCTGACTTGAAGCGTCTACCAACGTAGGCCTTGTCGATGAAGGCTTTCTTTACCTTCACCTTTATGGGTTTCTCGTATGGTTTGAAGACTGTTAGGTCTACACCGCTATACCCCATGTGTCTTGATAAGTCGTAGTCTCCCCTGTAGCTGTGGCCTGCAACCTCGATCCACCCCCACCTTGATACTTTCACCATTTGGTCGAATGTCTGGGAGGAATAGTGGGCTCTCTCATGGGGTCCCTTCTCGTCGAAGAACATGTTCTCATCCGGTACACCCAGGCTGTTTAGGAACTTCTTCGCAACTACCATCCAATAGGCTAGGCACTTATGGATTATCACGCCAGACTCTACTGCCTCTTTAACAGTGAATTCTTTCGGCGGTTCGTCCTTCACCTTCATTTCATAGGTTCTGATCCTCAGTACCTCATCCTCCACCTTGTTATAGAATGGGCAGCTCCCGTCGGGGTCTTCGGGATCTATGAAGTACTCCATCTCCATAATGGTGAACTCGCGTAGACGCATCATTGCCTGCCGCGGGCTTATCTCGTTCCTCCCAACCCTGCCTATCTGGGCGATTCCAAGCGGTAACTTGCCCCTCATGACCTCTAGTACTCGTTTGAAAGCTACGAACATTCCCTGAGCTAGTTCTGGCCTAAGGTATCCCTTGTTGCCCTCATAGGGGCCTATCTGTGTAGGGAATAGTAGGTTGAATAGCTTGACCTCCCCCAGCACTCCCCCGCATACAGGACACCTTATGTCGTGTTCCTTGATCAGCTTCGTCATCTCCTCCGGTGATAGGCCTTCGGCGTCTATGTCTAGCTTATCCTCTATGAGGTGGTCTGCCCTAAACTTTCTCCCACATTTTGTACATGTAACTATCGGGTCGGTGAAGCTTGCCACGTGCCCACTTGCCTCGTATACCTTTGAGGGTCCTATGATGGGCGTCTCTATCTCAACCACGTAATTACTGTGGTTCTCGACGATGTATTTCCTCCACTTCTCTATAATCCTCTTCTTCAGGAGAACGCCGTACGGGCCGAAGTCATAGAATCCTGCTACTCCCCCGTATATCTCGTAGGAGGGCCAGAAGAAGCCCCTCCGCTTAGCCAGTTCCATTATCTTATTGTACAGGTCTTGCTCCGCCAATCTATTACACCTTTACCGCTCCCAGTTCTATTCTCTGCGATAAACCCTCCAATTTATACGATTACAAACTACAGATATCGTTGGTGCACGGTTCATTGAGCATGCGTGAATTATACACTAGCAGGGCAGAGTGTCACTTCGGTCCTGAGAGGAGGCCGGCTAAACCGCAATACACGATCTTAGGGGTCCCCTTCGACTCTACTTCGTCATACAGGCCCGGTCAGAGGTTCGCGCCCCTTGAGATTAGAAGGGCCACATATAATATAGAGTGGAATAGTATCTTCGTTGATGAGGCATACCTCTACGATGTAGACCTGGAGGATATAGGGGATCTAGCTGTAATTCACGGGGACCCCAAAGCTACCCTTCAAAGGCTGACAAGCGTTATCGAAGAGATAGTGGCAGAGAACCGGATACCCGTCGTTATCGGCGGGGAACACCTTATCCTATACGGTATAATCGAGGGGCTAGTGAAGTCGGGTAAAAGGCCATGCCTAGTCGTGTTCGACGCGCACTTCGATCTACGAGAGGAGTATTTGGGTCTCAAGATGAGTCACGCTACAGTTATGAGGCGTATAATGGAGAGGTTCAACCCTAGCATTGTATACTATGTAGGGGTGAGGGCTTGGGAGAAGGCTGAATTAGACTATGCAAAGATGAAGAAGGAGATACACTATGAGACAAGCCTTGGCCTGAAGAGGATAGGTCCATTGAACCTACTAGCCTCGGTCCGTAGGAGACTCGGCTCATGCGAGCATATCTACGTGTCTATAGACATGGACGCTATCGATCCAGCATATGCTCCTGGAGTAGCTAACCCCGAAGCCGTTGGTCTTACACCACACGAGCTACTACTTGTCCTCTATGGATTGGCGACTGATGAGAGATTAGTGGGGGTAGATCTAGTCGAGGTCACACCACCATATGATCCCTCAGGTGTAACAAGTATACTGGCCTCCAAAATCCTCGTTGAAACATTGATTCTAAACCAGCTGGTTAGGAAGGGAGAGAAGATATCAGGGATACCCGGTTAGACCGCATATATCCTCCTTCTCTTTAGAGTCTCGGGCGGTGCCCTGAGCTTAACGAATATCCTGCCACCACAGTTCTTGCACATCATATCGTGGAACTGCATGAGTTCCTCCCTGGACATTATCGTTCCACAGCGTACACACATGTAGTGAACAGGCCTGTCCTTGATACCGTAGGGTAGCGATGAAAACTCTCCTTCCCACTCGTAACCGTAACCCTCAGCCACTATCCAGCACCCGTCCAAAGAGTCGGTGGGGAGGGTGAAGGCTTATATCCCTTAGCGACTATAAAGAGGATTGCAAAGGAAAAGGTGGGTAGCAAAGGCCATGAGCGATCTCTCAATGTGTGGCGGACTTCCCCCTGAGATATGTGAACAGCTTTCTGCGGAAGAGCAGATAATAAAGATCCGAGTCGAGAGGAGGAGGTTCGGCAGGGAAGTAACCATTATAGAGGGAATAAACGAGAAAGAGTTCGATCTAAGGAAGCTTGCAAGCATGCTCAAGAGCCGGCTTGCAACAGGTGGTACTGCCAAGAACGGAAGAATAGAGCTACAGGGAGACCACCGGCACCGCGTTAAAAAGATACTCGTCGAGATGGGCTTCCCGGAGGAGAACATAACCATAATAGAGTAGCCGGGAGGGAATCCAGACGCAATAATCATCAGCGTGTATGACGCTAGTCTGTGTTAACCACCACGTTTTATTCCTATAAAATTCAATACAAATTTATAGAATTCCTTCCTAGAATGGCGCAACGCAGAGAATAGAATCCTCAAACCCCTCACAGGGCTCGATAAAACTAGAGAGATCATCCTCTCATGACCATCATAATCTATCCTCCCACTTAACACATCACACAACCCAGCCTCAACAGCACTCTTCAACAATATTACACCGCTAGCCGTATCCCCATAGTATGCCCTAGCAATCCTATACTGCCTAAGTAACTTTCCAGCAAGCATGCCAGCCACACGATCGACCTCATAGAAGTCTCCAGCCGCCAAGTCGATCTCAGATAACTTAACGGATAGCCAAGCATTGGGATACAAGCCGCCGCCCGTTAGAGGCTTATTCAAACCAGCAGCATCGCCAACTAACACAACCCTACCCAGCCTAAGCCTCCTCAACGGCGGTCCATGGATAACTATTCCACCATACAATCTACGAGGTCTATCTCCGTTAACCATACTAGCTACCTTCTCCTTTATCTCCCTAGCCTTCTTGGACAATGCACCAACTAGGATCCTATCGAGGAACCCGAATTTCCAGGAAAACCCATGCAGGCTCCTTTCAAAACCTATCAAGACATAATCTCCTAACAGGGATTGATCCTGGCCAGAGATCTCCGCGTTTAGGCCATACGTAGTCGTCAAACGGTGATCCAATCCTATCTGCCCTCGAAGGTTACCGTGTATGCCTTCGGCAAGTATGACCAAATCATAGATCCTCCTATCATTGCCAGCCTCAACCAAGCCCTGGCGATCTATTCTCGAGACCCTTGCTCCAAGGTGTATGTTTGCACCGTTCGCCTCAGCCTCCCTTAGTAATGCTTCTTCGAGGCCTTCCCGGTTTAGCTTTACCACTCTGTTAACAGTGTCTATTATACACTTGGTTCCCTCAATGTCTAGGACTACTCCATTATAGGTTCCAAGCATGTTTTCCCTTGCTGGTCTGCCGATTAGTTCTACCGTATCCATGGATACGAGGCCTGTACAGTGGGGAGGAAACCCTACGCGCTTATGTTCTTCATACAC
>WAKH01000092.1 GCA_015523485.1 Thermodiscus sp.
ATGGTGTAATAGATGAGTCCCCACGTGATATGGAAGAACCCCTCACCATACACGGGTATGATGGCCAACCAGACCCCCTCTCAAGCCAGTAAACTCAGAGGGTCCCCAGCTCCAATTAAGGCAAACCCTATCTCTACCATAATATTATCAGCCGCCAATAATGAAGAACCCCCTATCTCTGCATATACACAGATTATAGGAGTAGAACTCTCACGGGATTAATTAGTATGAGACAACTCAATGAAATACCCCGGGGCTGGTGCTGGGATTGGGCAATGCAGAGATCCTCGCAGAGCTACACATGCACACGAGGGCTAGCGATGGAGCAATGACTCCAGAGGAAGCAGTTAGGGCAGCAGTGAGGAAAGGGCTATGCTGCATCGCCGTCACAGACCATGACACCTTTAGGGGTAGTAGTCTGGCGGAGAGGATATCCCGGGTAGTGGAAGGACCCATGATCATTCATGGTGCTGAGATAAGAACCGACCACGGCGATGTACTAGTGTATTGTGAGGAATCACACGAGGAAACACCACGAATACTAACCGAGCTTAGGGACTGGGCTGATGACAACAACTGTATACTGGCTGCAGCCCACCCATTCCATCCGGGAAGGTCCAGTATTGGCTTCAAAATAAGGGAGATGCTGGACTTGTTCGATGCCATAGAAGTATGGAATAGTAGGGGCATACCTTTCCTAAATCTCCCTGCCATGATTGTAGCCGGGAAGAATAACAAGCCAGGAATTAGTGGCTCGGACGCACACGTGCTACCAGAAATAGGCTCTTCCCCAACAATTCTCCCCGAAATGCCCAAGACGGTTAGCGAGGTCCTCGAATGGATCTCGAAGGGACTAGTAAAACCTAGCTACGGGCTCCTACCCCCCAAAGCAGTACCCTACATACTGGCTTGGAGTATTGTTAGGAGACTAGGTTGAACCATCTATACTAGAACCGTTATCATCGAGTTAAAACACTCGATCTCACCAATACAAGCCCCTACCTCCTCGATACACCCTTCGATACTATCACCGCACTTGAATAGGTGTGAATATACTCCGGGGTTATCGCTGCTGCCAAAACCCCTAATATACGGCTGTAAACGCCTGGCGAGTATCTGATATAGCCAGCTCTCGCTCGCGTTTTCCTGGCAACAGTAGGTGAAGGCTATGGGTTTAGCAATATCTCTGAAATAGTCTATATGCCAATGCCTACGTCCGCATCTATGTATGTGTCTGCATAGTCGTGCGCGTATCCCACCGGGTCCCTTAGCGCTCCCAATATACGCGTAGTAGCCCTTCTCAACCCGGTGTCGGCCGAGGGACCCTATATCTAGGCTTTGATCACTTTCCACTCCTAGTATGAGGATGTACACTCCCTTACAATCACTTGGAATGGTTGAGCATGCCTCCACCAGGTTCAGCCTTATCTTTCTCAACAGGGAACACCAGGGACCCCGTTATGAGCCCCTCACATAGCCAATGGGTTTGGTGGTAATCTAATTAGTCGATGAGGCTTGTGAATATAGTATAATTGGGGGACTAGGACTGCATAGACTGCTAACGATCTCGCCGCCTAGCATCGATGTAATAGGAGATAAGTGTAGGGCTGGGGGACCCGCCCTATATGCAGGCGCCATTTTCACCAAACTAGGAGGTAGAGCCTACGCTCTCGGCCCCGTGGGATACCTCACAAGTTACACAGTCAAGGTAGAGGAGCGGTTAGGGGTAGAAAGGATAGGCTATCATGATAACTATGAGGGCCTAGTCTTCCGTATAGTATACGAGAACCACCATAGGAGGATATGGCTTGAAACCAGGAAAAGGACGTTTGAGCCAAGCATTATTCTCACTCAGCTCAGGGAGCTGGGTGTGGTTGACGCCATTCTGCTAAGCCCGATTTATGGTGAAGAGTGGGGGTCCCTCCAGCCGCTAATAGCTATGCATTCAAGGCTAACGGCACTTGACGTGCAAGGGTATGTGCGCATAGGTCTAGACCCGGTATCTAGTAGAGGAGCTATCCATATCGTGCATGGTAGTAGTGATGAGATAGTTGGAGGCTTACCCGTACACTATACTGTGATAACCGATGGGCCAGGCGAGATCAGGCTTGAGAAATGGGGTAGAGTGTACCATAAGATGATGCCTCGCGGTGGAGTATTGAGGGACCCTACCGGGGCCGGAGACGGTTTCACCGCAGCCCTCCTCTACCATCTACTCGAAGGCTACCCCCTTGAGGATGCCGTTGAAATGGCGAGCGAGGCGGTATACTCGCTCCTACCCGAAGTCCATAGAGAGATATGGATTGAAGAGTGTAATCGAATAGTTAAACTTGTATAAACCATTCACTCTTTAACCATCTAGTTGTTCTGCCTAGTATTGGACGAATGGGGGAGGCCTGGGATTGGACATCAACGTGGCAATATTCATCACCGCCCTTGCGATATTCTGGATAGTAGTCTATGCACTATACAAGGACAAGAAGGGTAAGGTAGAAGTACACCTCGGATACATTATCGCCCGGGCTGGCCTCAGCCTGGAACCCATGGAGGAGGGAGTCAAAGCACGTCTGTGGAGACTATTTGGATGGATAAGCTTATTCACCCTTATACTCGCCGGAGTGGCATTCTACTACTACACGTTCAATCTATTTATCCTAAGATACATTAATCCACCGCCATGCACCGGTAGTGTTGTAGGATTCGTGCCATTCATTCCAGGAGTAACAATGTCACTCGAGGCAACAATCTACATACTAATCACCCTAGGTATAGCGGCTCTTGTGCACGAGATGGCCCACGCCTACGTTGCAAGAGCAGTAGGGTTGAAGATTAAGGATGCAGGAATCGCCTTCTTCCTCTTCATCCCGGGGGCCTTCGTTGAACCAGACGAGGAGGAGTTAGAGAAGGCGCCAACAAAGAAGAAACTACTAGTCTTCTCGGCTGGCGTGGGAGCTAACACTATACTCGCGATAATAGCATTATTCCTTGCCGGAGCAATAGTCTCTGGCGCAGTTATCTCAGGGGTAGCTCATAACAGTCCAGCGGAGCTAGCAGGTTTAGAACCGGGTATGAAGATAATATCAATCAATGGGACTAAGGTTGAGAATGTCGGCGACGTAATCAAGATACTAGAATCGATGGGAGTGCAGGACCCGGCGAAAACAATCACAATAGAATTCCTAGTAGAAAAAGATGGTGTGACGAGTACGATAATTGTTCACAGGCCTGGAAACGAGACGGCGGGAGAATGTGTAAGGGGCAGGATAGGTATAACTCTGGAGAACGCTTACTGGCCAAGCAAGGAGCTAGGAATACTAGTCAACTTCTTATTCCTCATAAACATAAGCCTCGCAATAATCAACTCCGCACCACTAGTCCTACCATTGCCAGGCGGCTCCATATTCGCGGATGGAGCCTACGTGCTGAAGGAACTCCTACAGAGGTTTATGAGCGAGAAGACAGCAACTATTACAACAATCGCAGTTGGCAGCGGCACACTACTATTAGTAATATCGCTGATGAGTCTACAGAGAATAATGTGATGATTCAAATTAATTATCTCATCTCCCCAACAGAGAGTTCAACGGTGGATGATTGTGCCTATTGACGCGAAAACCGCATACATCATCGTCGTCGGCATCCTCCTCATAATAGTTGGCGGATGGTTCTACCAAACATATACACCCAAACTAGCAGCGCCATTCAACAGGGAGCCAGTAGAATGCAATGGGACAACATTCGGAATATCCCCCTCGTTCATAGGAGCGCTCGGCGAAGGGAGGGCGATAGCCCACTACAAGAATGGAACCATTAAAGAATTAGGCAACTTCACATGGGAAATCCACGTGTTAAACGACGCCTGCAACGACAATTATGCCAATGTAATCCTAAAGACAAGCAACTCCCCCGTTCCAAACCAGTATAACGTTAGCCTCGACAGATTAACCAGCGTACTGATAGCCAGCACAGACCTCCTAGCCCTATA
>WAKH01000093.1 GCA_015523485.1 Thermodiscus sp.
ACGACTACATTCTTCGGATAGTAGTGTTCTATCAAGGCCTTGTATGCTCTAATGATTACTTCGTCCTTGTAGTCTCCCTTCTTCTTCCAACCTAGTAGTGGGTGGATTAGTAGTCCATCTGTGAAGGTTAGTGCGGCCTTCTGCACATATTCATGGCCCCTGTGGGGGACGTTCCTTGTCTGGAACGCTGCTATAGTTCTCCAGCCCTTTTCTCTGAAGAGGACCCGAGTTTCTATTGGCCATAATACGATATCTGAGAACTTGTTCGGCGGCTCGTTGAGGAGATCGATTCTCCCACCTATGAGGAGCTCCTTCCTCTCCATAGTTTTCGCGACGCCTGGGTGATCGACGTCTGTAGTCTTATAGACCAGTTGTGAATGTATTTTCTTGTCCCACCCATATACTTCTTCTATCTTCATGAGGGCAATGGGCTTGTCATCGTAGAATAATGCTATATCATCGCCTTCTTTCAGTCCAACTATCTCGTCCGGATTGACGTCGAGTATGATCGGTATTGTCCAGGGAGTGTCGTCGTGTAACCTCATGTCGTGAAGGACATGTAGGTAATCCTCTTGGACTAGGAATCCTTCAAGTGGACTGAATGCTCCATGAGCAATATCGAGGAGGTCAATGACCCGTTCATACGATATGCTTATTCTTGGTATCTCTAATGCCTCCTCGAGTAGAGCCTCCTTCCTTCTTCCCTTGACTACACGGTTAACTAGCCTTCCTCCATGCGGCCTATTCACCATGTTCCATCACCTCCCTAAATGTAACCAAGCCTCTTGAGCTTCTCAATTATCTTCTCCCTGTCCTCGTCGCTGAACGGTTCCTCATGCTGCGCGCTTTCATGTTCAGCTATGATTTCCCTTAGAACGTAGACTACGAATTGGGAAACGCTGGTGAATCCGGTCCCTTCGATGATTTTCTTGATCTTATTGTAGAGTGTTACGGGTATGGATACAGTAGTGTATCTAGTCTTCTCCTTCTCTACCAATAAGCTTCACCAAGTACTTGTGTAGGTAAAAACAAGGGTTAATTAAATGTAATTAACCAAGGACTATATGTAGCCGAGATCCCTCAACCTCTCCTTTATCTTCTCCTCGTCTTCCTTGGAGATCTCTTCGCCCTCAGTAGACTCAGATGCCTCCTCGATCAGGAACTCTATCAGCGCCTCAACACTCGGGAATCCAGCCTCCTCTGCCAGTTTAACCGCTTTCTCGTAGACCTCCTTGCTGATCTCAATCTTAACCTTCTCGCTCATCGTCCTTACCCCTCACACAGTAACCTTATTTCAGTTAACTCTTCTTTAAGGCGTTGGTATAAAATTTCAATGTTTTCACTAGCCGACTGATTCTCTGTGTCAAGGACGAGCCAGGGATTCTCGGGCGGCTCATATGGGTCGTCGATGCCAGTCATGTGTTTTATTTCACCCGCCAATGCCTTCTTGTACAATCCTTTGGGGTCCCTCCTTATCACCTCCTCTATGCTCGCCTTCACATATACCTCGAGGAATCTTACTTCTTCAGACACGATTTCCTTTACCATTTTCCTTGCTTCCCTGTAGGGTGATACGAAGCTCGCTAGGACGATTACACCGTTTCTAGCCAGTAGCCTAGCTATCCATGCAATCCTCCTCAAGTGGTTTAATCTCTCTTCCCTCGTGAAGCCGGCGCCAACGCTCACGGTCTTCCTAGCCCAGTCACCATCAATTAACTCAACCCTGTAGCCTTCCTCAACTAGTTTCTCCATAACTCCCTTAGCAATCGTAGTTTTTCCACTACCGGGTAGGCCGGTGAGCCAAACAACTAACCCCTTTTCTAGACACTTCACTACTGTGCACCAAGGAATCAATTAATGTTAATGGTATATAATTAACACACGCTAACCCTCCTATAATCCAATAACGCGAGAACTACACATGGGGGAGGAAGGATAAAACGGGAAATTACCACCGACTTCCTGATACAGTTAAGCAGGCTATCGATAAAAATGGAATCAAATCGAAGACCCACGGTATTCCGATGGTGGGGTAGAAGACCCACACCACTAGTTAGAGCTTTTCTATCAATTGCCATGGGAGCAGACCCAGAGCTAGCTCTTAGAGTAGCCGAGTTCGATGAACACGCCGTAAGAGAGGTGAGATTACTAGGTACGGGTAAGAAGCTCATAGATCCATTCTCCGGGTCCGGCGTTATACCAATAGAAGCCTCAAAGCTAGGGCTAGAAGCTGTTGGCCAAGACGTGAATCCCTACGCTGTAGCTCTCTCGCGGAGCGCCTCCGATCTCTGCACCGGAGCATGTAGAGTTAAGGAAGAATGTCTATGGAGGGCGTTGAATAAGACGTGGCAAAGGATTCGAGGATTATGGTGTAATAATGACTGGTGCATAGTACATGTGCTATTAGCACGATGTCCCCCCTGCACAGCGCCTCAATGGATATCTAGTAGGCGTGGAAAGAAGGGCCCCAAGGAAATCCTAGCACTTGACAAGGATGGTAGGCTCAAGTGGATAGAACCCAGGGACCTGGAGGACAGATCTTCAAGAATTGAATTACCCGATGGCCTACCCCTAGAAGCAGAGGGATACGTGGCTTACGCGCTGGAGGTATACAATAAAAACAATGGTAGAAGATGGATATCGCTCCTAAGCCAGAATAGCGAGAGTCTAAAGTGGAGAAGATTCCTCACGGAGACGAGCAGGATCACACAAAGGATCAACGAGACAGTAGGAGGAGTAACCATACCCCTAATGGAGGAGACTAGAAGATTATACAGACACGGGAGGAAAAGGAGTGATAAACTATACACGTGGCGCCAGAACGTCTCATTCTTGGAGTTCCTTCGACAGGCCTCAAACTGCGAGCTAGAAGCGAGCCTATCCGTGGCAACAGCATCACCTAGTACTAGTCTACTAGCGATATACTATCAACCACTGGCAAAAGTAAATCCAGGAATGATTGTAAAAAGCTACTGGCTACCGAAGAATCCAGTGGAGTTGAACCCCTTCTCTCACATGAATATGCCCGATGATCTACAGCCTGGAGTGAGGCCTATAGGTCGAGGGACCCTCCTCTCAGTAGTCAACTCGTATTCAGAAATATGTGGTACAAGTGAATGTATTGTCCCTCCATCATTCATACAGGGTGATTCACGCGTCGACATACCAGGCAGAGACTACGACATTATAGCGACAGATCCGCCTTATCCAGGCCTTCAAACCTACAAGGATCTCAGCCTTTTCTATGCCCACGCAGTACACCTCTCTGGAGGCAAGATTGACCTAGGCTGGGACGAGATAGATACGAAGAACTTGAGAGAATACGAGAAGGGTGTGATAATCGCGTTACGCAGGGCACTATCTAAGTCTAAAGATGATGCAGTAGTGTTACTATTCATATCAAGCCCGAGCAGTGAAGGCATAGCGGTTGTTGCCGATGTAATAGCGTCATTGGAAAGATACGGGGTGGGAATTGAAGGCGTGTATCCGGTTATTGCTGAGGCGAGGGGATCTCTCGGTAGAGCTGTGAGCAAGCTTGTTTACGTAGTGCTTGGAAAGAAGGGTAAACAGACGAGGCCAGAAGCCTTACTGCCATTGACATGGACTAGTGAAATAGTAGAGGCCCTGGACCTCTCTAAGCAGGAGCGTGATTATAGCGTGAAGCTATCCCAGGTATTCTATGATATGCTGAAGATGAAGATGAAGGGGGCCTAGCTCATCTCCTCTGCCAGTTCAAAGATCTCTCTAGGCTCGATAAGGTCAACGTTTTCCAAGGGCTCAACGGTCTCCGTGGGTATCGGGCTGGGCTCGTCGAGTCCACACGCCTTTGCTGCTAGTCTTGCTACACCACGGCCAGGGGCGTCTGGCTCAACGCTACGCTCAACTTCCCTTCCTAGATAGGATGCTACGAGTCTTGTCAAGTTGTCGAGCCTGGTTAAACCCCCTGTTAAAACTATCCTACCAGGTTTTGGACCCACACTTCCCAAATTCTCTAGGAGGTAGGCTATTGATGCTGCTACCGCGTGGGCAACACCCTTTGCTATGTCTTTAATGGTGTATCCAGGCTCTATACCTACAACGCCAGCGATTCCTTTACGGATTCTAGGATACCGGAGACCCCAGAAGAATGGCAGTATTAGGGGTGGTTCGCCTTCCAGCGTTGAGGCTTCATCGAGGAGGGAGTAGTTCCCTTGTAAGAGGTTTTCAACGAACCATTCAACGGCTTTCCCTAGGCCTGTTATATAGCTCTCAAGCCCGTATAGGCCCCTGTTTTCCTCCTTGTAGAGGATTAGAGGAACGATTCCTTTACTCGTAGGAAGTTTTATGTTGCCCCCAACTATTATTGAGGCGAATAACCCACTCCCCATACTCACCCTTACGCAGCCTGCCGTTAAGCAGTCGAGACCGTGGTTTGCGGCTTGTTGATCTCCCATGAATGGTCCTATATTGATGTCTCCAGTTACAATTGTTTGATTGTGATAGAGCGGTTCTGGTATCGGTATTTTGGGTAGATCTAGGAGTTTCGTGGTTATCCACATGGGTTTTAGGTCTTTGGGGTTGATGACGCCCATTAGGCCCATGTTTGAGGGATCACTCATGAATTTGTTGGTGAGGCTCTCAATGAGGTAGCCGTCAATATTCCAGGCATGCATGGTACCGGAGGATAGGCCTTTGAGGATATCTGGTTTTTCAAGTGAGAGTATTTTCAGCTTGACCATTGGAGACTCTGGGGACAGCGTTGCCCCTATTATTGGTAGCTTTGAGAGTATTCTCGCCTTGAGTGGAAGCTTATTATACTCCTCGAGGCTTCTTCGATCCATCCATGTTATGATGTTTGAGACTGGCTTCGACTTGTTTTCCCACACCAGTATACTGCCTCGATATGTCGCGAAGCCAAAGCACTTCGCTCCATATCCTTTAGCCTTCTCAATCAGCTGTTTTACCTTTGCGAGGAGTTCGAGAGGGTTTTGTTCAACTCTATTTCCCTCTATGATGAAGTCGTTATTGACTACTATCTTCTTCAACACTACGTCGCCGTCATAAACCTCTAGCTTGATCTTGCTTGTCCCTACGTCAATCCCAGCCACCCTAACATTGGTCATTGCGCTGGATCACCAGGCGACTCGTGCATGTTAGAGATAGTCGCGTAAGCCACTCTCTTGCCATCTCTCAACAACTTGTTTACGAGAGATATCGTCTTCCAAAGGAAGCGGTGGTCTCACCAAGTCATTACCTATTATCCCTTCACGTGCTAATATCGTCTTTATTCCTCCCTGGATGGTCCTAGCAGGTTCGAGTATCCAGGCTATTCTCTGTATGAGCTGGTTTAGCTTCTCAACACGCTTAACATTGCCTGACCTCCATTCCTCGAGTAACTCAGCGTGCAACTTCGGGGTAAGGTTGCACCCAGCAACCACGCCGCCGTCTCCACCTGATGAGAGGTTGAATAACAGTAGGCTATCTAGTCCCGAATAGACGAGGAATTCGGGGTTATGCTTCTTGACTTCTCGAATTAGCTTGCTTTGGAACTGTATGTCGGGTACTGTTGCTTTTACACCGATAATGTTCTCTTCACGTGACAGTGATAGTATAGTGTCAACGCTAACCTCGACACCTGTATGGCTAGGTATAGTGTAGAGTAGTAAAGGAATTCTCAACCTCCTCGATAACCACTGATAGAAGCCAACTATAGAGTACTGTGGGATCGGGTAATAGTACGGCGGGGGAACAACCACAATATCAGCGCCAGCCTCCTCAAGAGACCGGGCCTCCTCCAACACTAGGTACGGATTAGGCCATCCACTACCGACTAAAACAGGAACTCTACCGGCGGCTCCCTTCTTGGCTGCTTGTACCAGTTTTTTCTTCTCCTCTGGTAGGAGGAGTGCCATTTCGCCAGTAGTCCCGGAAACGAATACGGTGATTCCTTCCCTAGCAAATCTAGCTGCTAGCTCTTCCATTTCCTTGACATTGACCATCAGGTCATCGTCATATGGTGTAATCGAGGGAACCACTATAGAACCAATCCTGGAGAGAGACAATCCCTTCACCAACTACAATGTCGCGTGCTAGAGAGTAATATTAGATACGCCTATGAGCCGCCTCAGCATAGAGGCCCCGGTCCGCACTCTATCCACTCTCGGATAGGGAGACCGGGCATCCTTCATCGGCGGCAGCCACTACTATATAGTACTAATTAACTTGATAAGTCACACTATTACTGGGTTCGGCGGTGATAGGAAATTGATGCTTCCAAGAGCAGTGTCGAAATTCGTAGAAGCATGGTATGCGTTAGGCCACATCAAGGATAACAGCGTAGTCGCAATATCAGGATTCAATATGCCACTAACACCCGAGTACTTGATACAAGGCCTCTACCAGCTCTATAGGACGACAGGCCACCCGAAGAACCTCTTCATAATATCCGATACCTTTCCAGGAACCCCGGGCAGAGGTCTTGACTGGGTTGCAGAGCGCCTGTACAAGGATGAAGGGGAGTCCCAGGAGTTCATCAGAGGTATGCTGGTCGCATACTATGGTTGGAGTAAATGGCTCCAACTAATGGCTCAAAAGAACCTGTTTGAAGCATATACATGGCCAATATGTGTTCTCGCGAGCTGGTTCAGGGATGTAGCCTCAGGAAAGCCAGGAACGATATCAAAGGTTGGTATAGGAACATTCATAGACCCCAGATTCGACGGCGGGGCTCTCAATGATCTCGCGAAGGAGAGGAGGACTGCGCGGACAGAGGTCGTAGTAGTAGATGATAGTGAATTCCTAATGTACAAAGCGCCTCTACCGGATGTTGCAATAATCAGGGGAAGCAGGGCTGATGAGCAAGGAAATATTAGCCTAGATGAGGAGGGGATCATTGGCCCCATTCTCCAAATAGCACAGTCGGCGAAAACAAAGGGTAGAAGGGGCCTGGTGATCGCGCAAATCCTATACCCGGTGAGAAGTGGTACAATAGAGCCGAAGAAGGTGGTTGTACCGGGCCCCCTCGTAGACTACATAGTCAAAGCTCCCCCAGACAAGCACTGGCAGAGTGCAACGATACCCTACGATCCAAGGATTAGCGGGCAAGTCAGTGTGCCCATGGAGTATCTAGATATGAAGCCAGAACCACTCACTACTAGAAAAGTAATCGCTAGAAGAGTCCTCCTCGAAATGCTCAAAATCGTACAGGAGAAGGGATCATACATCGTCATCAACCTCGGCGTGGGGATACCGAGCCTGGTCAGTAAAATCGCGGCCGAAGAGAACCTAAGCGACCTAGTCATACCAACCGTGGAGTCGGGTCCCTGGGGAGGCATACCACTCCACGGCCCAGACTTCGGCGTCGCCATAAGCCCGAGAGCAATAATCCCATTGAGCGAGCAGTTCGTATTCTACGAGGGCGGTATTATCGATGCAGCTAGCCTAGGCTTCCTACAGGTAGACAAGAAGGGCAATGTTAACGCTAGCATACTGCCAGGCCGGCTCACCGGACCAGGAGGGTTCCCCTGCATAAGCATGGGTGCCCCGAGAATATACTTCGCTGGCCATTTCACGGCTGGAAAACAGAAAATAGAAGTCACAGAAGAGGGACTACGAATCGTACAAGATGGCAACATACAGAAATTCGTAGACAACCTATACAAGATTCTCTATTGTCCATGTAAAGCCATCGAGGAGAACCGCGAACACCTATACATAACGGAGAGAGCAGTATTCAAGCTAACACGCGAAGGGCTCGAGTTAATTGAAGTAGCACCAGGCGTTGACATCGAGAGGGACATTATTGGAAAGATGGGATTCGAACCAATAATCAGAGACGAAGTAAGGGTAATGGATAGGAGATTGTTCAGCAAGGGTAGGATGGGTATAGAAAAAGAGGTAAGATCGAGCCTAAGACGCTAGTCGCTAAGCCAGAACTCATAACCCCTCTCTTTAAGCTCACTTAATATCCTAGCAATCGTCTCCCTACCTGGTACCTCGAATGTTATCGAGACAAGAGCGTTCCATGCAGGTAGCGCCTGGCTCGTCCTATCATGGAATATGCCTATCACGTTCCCCCTATGACTGGCTATTACCTCCAGAATTGTCTTGAGCTGTCCAGGAGCGTCGGGTACATATCCTGAGATCTTAGCCAGTCTACCCGCCTTGGAGAGACCCCTCAAGATGATCCTATAGATGTGCGTGAGATCTATGTTACCACCACTAATAATCCCGATACTGGTATTCCCCGCTATAGGCAGTTTTCCATGTATCATTGCTGCGAGTGAAGCGGCGCCTGCCCCTTCAGCCAGCACCTTCCCCCTCTCCAGTAAGAGGTATATCGAGTGGGCTAGCTCATCCTCCTCAACTAGTACTACTCCCGACACGAGGGTCTTGATGATCTCGAACGTCAAACTACCTATCTTCTTCACAACTAATCCATCGGCTATTGTAGGCCTCGGCTCTATGAATATTGGCCGGCCCTCTTCAAGCGACTTGAGGGTTTTCGGTGCAGCTGCTGGTTCCACTCCGTAGATTTTAACCTCTGGCGCCTCAGCATGGAGGACTGATGCAAGACCCGATATTAACCCTCCGCCTCCAATGGGAGCGACTACAACGTCGAAGGAGTCTAGTTGCTCTAGTAGCTCGTAGGCTATAGTGCCTTGACCAGCCATTACGTCTAAGTCGTCGAAAGCATGTATGAGTGCATAACCTCTCTCCTCCGCTATCTTCTTCGCGACTTGTAGAGTCTCGTCATAAACCCTCCCAGCTAACACTACCTCGGCCCCGTAACTCTTGGTAGCCTCAATTTTTGAGATACTCGCGGACTCGGGCATTACTATGACGGTCTTCAGTCCAAAGATCTTA
This sequence comes from Thermodiscus sp., assembly GCA_015523485.1. Taxonomy (GTDB): domain Archaea; phylum Thermoproteota; class Thermoprotei_A; order Sulfolobales; family Acidilobaceae; genus Thermodiscus. The sequence continues at coordinate 8,845 of WAKH01000093.1, forward strand.
CCAGCATATGCGACTCCCTGAGCATGGTTTCCCGCGCTGGCTGCGACGACCCCCCGGTATTCGTCCTTGATCTTGTACACCTTGTATAGTGCGCCACGTACCTTGAAGGCGCCAGTCTTCTGGAGGTTTTCATACTTTAGGTAAACCCTTGAGTTACTCATTTTGGAGAAGGTTGCTGACTCTTCTAGGGGAGTCTTATGTATGTAGCTGGAGATGATTTCTCTGGCTTCACGGCTTCTCCTAGCTACCTCTGAAGCTAATTCAGCACCGTTTACCAATTCGTGTCCCTCTAGCATAGGTACGCTATTGCCTCGATTTCCACCTCAGCATTGAGTGGTAGGTTTGAGACTTCTATCACTGCGCGTGCAGGCTTTGTATGCTTGAAGTATTCTGCGTATATCTTGTTGAATTCGCTGAACTTGCTAATATCCCTGATGTATACCGTGACCTTGACAATATTGTCCAGCGTGCCTCCAGCGGCTTCAACGATTGCTTTTAGATTCTCGATTGCCCGCCGCGATGCCTTTTCGAAGTCGTCTTTTACGAGTTCTCCATTCTCTGGATCTAGCGGAATCTGGCCAGCGATGAATAGGAAGCATCCGGCCTTGATCGCCTGGCTGTATGGACCAACGGGTCTAGGAGCCTTCTCTGTATAGATAATCTCTACGCCGTTGTCTCCCATTCAATGCACCCCGCTCATAACGGGCTATCCATGACTACTTAGTGGCTATACAAGTATATTTCGATAACCGATAATCCCCTGGTCCAGTATTTGTTAGAGAAGTTACGCCGTAGCTCTCCCTACTCCCCATCCGACAATTAGGGCGCCTATAATTGAGATTACCAGGAAAGCGTTTGCAGACGGACTCGCAGCGAGGGGAGTGTCGATTTCAAGTTTAGCTACTATTCCACCATTCAATGTAGTGTTTAATGGGTTGATTATGTTTATTTCATAGTATTTCTCGTTGCCTAGCACTATCTTCCATTGGCCCTGTCCATTAACTTTTTCCTGGAGTAGGAGGGTTCCCTTAGCAGACTTTACTATAACGACATAGGATACATTAGTATCTACACTTTTAGTAGCAAGTGCTAGTCTAGCGCCCTCTGGCGACTTAAACAAGTATGATATTCCCGCGGCTCCATCTAGTGTCCATGTCGAATTAGCTACTGTAAAAGACGTTGTTGTTTGGCTATAGTACAAGTAGATGATTGGTGCAGTAACCAGCAATATCCCGACAATAATAATCCCTAGTTGCATTACTCTATTCGGCAATATCTTCACCTACTCGAGTCCACTCTATATACCATGTTTACTGGGAATTAAGAGCATTGCATATTAAGAGCCAATCTTTATCTAGCAATTCAGAACTGATTATTCCGCGGAGGCGTCTCATAATTGATAGAAGTTGAAAACTTGACAAAAAGATACGGATATATAACTGCCGTCAAGAATATCAGTCTAGAACTTAATCAAGGAGAAGTGCTAGGCCTAATCGGACCCAATGGTGCTGGCAAGACTACTACTCTGAAAACAATAGTGGGTCTCGTGGTCCCAGATTCGGGAAGGATACTCATAGATAACATAAACCCGTTTATGGATCCCAGGATAAAGAGGATTATCGGCTATGTGCCTGAAATACCTCAAACTCCTGAGTGGGCGACGGTATGTAGCTTCCTCGAGAACCTTGGGTTGCTAGAAGGATTATCGCAGGTAGAGGCCCGAAGAAGAGCTCGCCAGGCGCTAGAGGAGTTTGGGGTGGGTGATCTCTGTAATAGGAAGTTGAAGATGACCAGTAAAGGACAGCGAAAGAGGATACTTCTCGCCCAGTCACTACTGGTTGATAAGAAGTACATGATACTAGATGAGCCAATCTCTGGCTTGGATCCAGAATGGGTCGTACACGTCCGCAACAAGATACTTGAATGGGCTAGAAGCGGCGTCGGAGTACTCGTCAGCAGCCACATATTGAAGGAGCTCCAGGACGTCGTAGACAGAGTTGTCATAATAGCTAAGGGGAAGAAGGTATTCGAGGGAACACTTCAAGAGTTAGGAGCGATTGCAGGCGTCAGTGGGGTTGTTATTATAGTAACACCATCGGCTGGCGAAGCAGCGAAGGTATTAGAGGCGGAGGGTATCAAAACAATATCAGTAACGGGTCGTGTTGTCAAGGTTCAGATAGGCGAAGAGACTAATCCAAAGAAAATACTCGAGATACTCGATGAAAAAGATATTCAAGTTGAAGGGTTCGAGTACAGAGAAGCCAGTCTGGAAGAGGCTTATCTCAAATTGGTCAGAGGTGGTTAACAATGGTGGCGACTAGATCGATATTGGCAGTAACCAAGTTCGAACTACTCCGCGAATCCAATAAGAGAACCATATACTTCGTTATAATACTAATGGTGTTTCCACTAATCGTATCCCTAATAATAAAAGCATATAGTGAAAATACTATTAAGAATTCCATGTTATGGGCTGTTATAATGGGATATACCTTCTCAGAATCAAACCTTGCCGCAGTAGGAGCAAACATCCTTAGCGTCATATCCTGGGGGTGGCTTATAGCAATACTATTCGGAGGCGATCTATTAGCATCAGACTTTACAGACGGAACACTCGCGCTCATCTTGGCGAGGCCTGTCTCGCGTCTAGAATATGTGTTAGGCAAAATCCTCTCGGCCACCATCATGATGGTCATAGTATTCCTAGCGGGAGGTCTAAGCGTGTATGCCGCTGCCTGGATACTTGGCGGCCCCCAATCAGGATTCCTAGAAGTGCTTCTACTTTCCACTCTGTTAGGAATAGGGGCAATGCCCCTACTACTCTTATCAGCTTGGTTCGGTATGAAGTTTAGAAAGCCGCTAATCGGCTACGTCCTAGGATTCGTAGCATACTTCGTCAGCTCTATAGCCGTAGGACTTGCAAGCGTATACTACCTAATCGTTGGCGGGGACCCCGATATGGGAGTTAAAGTACTGAACCTCCTGAGAGCATTCCTACCACTGAGCGATATAAGCTACTTGAGCGAGACTGTCTTCGCCAAACTCCATCCAGAGACCAGCATAACGATACCCATCGGAAACACGTTAGTTTCAATAAACCAGTCAACGTATTTACCGTATGCGCTAGGAGGACTCGTAGCTTGGTTAATTATACTAGTAATAATATCGTGGTATACTATTAGAAAAGCTGATATCTAGTTGCCTACTTTTTCCTTGAACTCCTTGATAAGCTGGTTGCCCCTCTCCTCTACTAGCTTCACAAACGTAAGGTGTTTTTGCTCTATCCTATCCAACGCATCTTTGAGCGACTTGTCAGCCTCCTCGTGTAGTTTCTTAACTAGTTTATCCTGAAGCTCCTTCGGCATCTCCATTTACTCTCACCGTGTAACGGGGTCTCGGCCATTGGCTAATAAACCTCTCTATCATCCTAGAAATGAGGGTATATGGTTATGGAAGCAATATGCACAGTAGATGATGGAAAAGTAATGATTAAGGAGTGTCTCAACAAAAAACTATGCAGCCAGCTCAAGAACGCAGGTGCACTAAGAGACAATGAAGTGGACCCCCTCGAGGCAGCGTATCAGCTAGTAAGGGGCAGAATAAGTATAGAGGGGTTCCCGCAGGGCTGGACCGGAGGTATACAACTAGCGAATAAACTGCTCGGTGACCCAGATCTATTCATTGTATATTACGATCTTAGGAGGAGAGGTCGCAGGGTTAGACGGGGATTAAGACCAAGAACACTAATAGTTTCGAGGGGCGAGTCCAAGCAGCTAGAGGTCCTCGTGTTGAGCGAGGGTAGTAAAACCACTTTCCGAGATATCGCTGAATGGAGTAGGTTGGCGGCCAGAGACGGATATCTACCAGTAGTAGCTGTCGTAGACGGTTATGGAGTGGTCACCTATTATGAAGCGAGAAGTACGCAGGCATTATCCTAGGATCAGTACTAGGTATGCAATAACTAATGACATCAAAGAGGGTGTTAATGATGGTATCTTTCCTCTCCACAATATAGTTCCAGGTAATGGAACCATAGGTGATATGGCCAATATTACATTGTTTAGTTGCTCCAAGCCAGATACATCTAAACCCAACATAGTGGCATTAGAACTGATGCCTACTATAGCGTTGATTATGTATATAGAAACTCCAGATATGACCGTGGATATGCCCGTTAGAATAAGACCCTGCCCTTTAGCTGATGCAACCGATTCCTTAGCCGATTCAACCACTCTCAGTATATTCGAGATGGCTTCTGCAACACCTATCTTGCCAGCATAAGCTAATGCCTCGATCAACGCCTTTATGGTCCTTGAAGCTACCGGGATGGCCTCCGAGAGTTCCCTTTCTAGGAATCTTCCATACTTAGCTCCTGTTGCTACCTCTCTCAGTGCTGTAAGGGCTCGATTCTCCCGTCTTTGATAAACTCTATATGTGTATTCATAGAGCAGGCCGAATACAAGTAGGAGTATCATGCTGTAAACTGGGCCGACAATGTATGTTATTGCTGCCGAGATCATTGATATTAGTAGAGCTGTGAAGGCGTAGGTTGGTCCTATATTTATCTCTCCAAGTGAAGGTCGAGTTACAATCAACAATGTGGTAAATACTGGTGCTAGAAGTGTAGCGAGTAGAGCCAGGCCTATACCGGATCCACCTGACAGTAGGCTCAGAGGGGCGAGTATGATCGATGCCATGACAATAGCGGTTAACGCCTCTATTGCCCCCTTGCCAAGGTCGATATACGATTTCCACTGGCTCCTTGTCTCTGCCACGGCTCTCTCTAGGAGTCTCAATGTGACTTGACTCCTAGGAGAGCCAAGCTCGTGGGAGTGTATGTAGTCCAATAGAATATCTCTGAGTTTTTGAGATGGAGTGGTAGATGCTAGTTCTTTTAGAGCACTAACCGGATCGTAGCCAAGTTCCAATAAGAAGCGTAGCCTATCCGCCTCCCATGAGAACCATGGGAAATACTCGGAGGGGGAATAGGCAAGGACGTCTGCTAAGTATTTTGGGCCAGCAGAGTATGGTAACGAGTAGGATAGTAGGGAAGGCAACTCTCTAGAAATAGCGTAACCGACGATGAACCGCCATATTCTTGTAACCACGAAAGATGAACCTAGGAGTACGAGCGGAATTACGGGTAAAATGATGCTAAATGGAAATGATAAGAAGAATGCTGTGGGCGATAGTATAGCCATAATTAGAGAGACTATCAACATGTCGTTAATGAGACGTCTGAAAATCTGGGACGCTCTAGGGCCGAGTAATATAGGATTAGCTATGTCCTTAGCAAGACTATCAGCTTGAACAATTAAGATCTTCTTACTCTCAATTAGATAGTCTAGTATCTTATTCATCCATTCACCCCATACTTCATTGCATAGTATTTAGCGAGACTTGACAGAAACACCTCGCCGGGCAGGTTTATCCTCTCTTCAAGGAACCTCTTCCTTTCCTCTAGTTCTGCCTCTAGGGATCCGCTAGGCATTCCAAGCCTAATCCAAGCTTCTCTGAGCGCTGTACTCCTCTCTACTACCTCTCCCTCCTTCTTTGGAATGAGCGAGTCGGATTCAGGCTTCCACTCGAAAATAGGCACTAACTCGTCATCCTGTATTTCGGTTATTGATGTGACTCTTCTGAGGAAGCCTCCACCAACCACGGGGATTTTCTGTATATGCACGAAGGCTGTAATGATCCTCAGGAACAATGGTGGTAGGCTAATTGGATCAAGTCTTAACCTGAGGATTGCTGCTTCTGGTGAATCCGCGTGAAACGTAGTTAGGCTCCCGTGACCGCTTGCAGCTGCCTGCGCCAGTAGTCGTGCCTCTCTCCCTCTTACTTCCCCCACGATGACGTGATCTGCTCTTCTTCGTAGAGCGAATTTTAAGAGCGTCTCTAGGTCTACTTCTTCTATTTCTTCACCTGGGATTCGAGGTCTTGTAATTAGTGAATCCCAATGTTTATGGTATAGTCTAATTTCCGGCGTGTCCTCTATGGTCACAATCCTATGGTGTGGTGGTATCAGGCCTGCAAGTGCTTGTAGTAACGTTGTCTTGCCTGCCCCCATGCTTCCTATGATCATTATGAAGCTGTGGGACTCAACAAGTAGCCAGAGATAGGCTGCTGCTAATGGTGTTAGTACCCTTGTCGCGAGGAGGTCTGTTATAGATACTGGTTTTTCCGGGTACTTTCTGAGTACGATGCTTGTTCCATGCCTTGTGATCTCGTTGCCGAGGGTAACTGCTATTCTGTGGCCATCGCTGGTTATGCCTTCAGCGTAGGGTGTTGCGAGGCTGAGTAGTCTCCCAGCTTTTCTAGCTAGTTGGATAGCGATTGAATCGAGCTCCGCCTCGCCCAGCGTTATATCAACGTCTATCCAGTAACCTGGCAAGAGACGGTGTAGCACGGCTACTCTCATTCCTGGCCCGTCAACCGCGATTTCTTCAACATTATCATCTATGATTAATGGGTAGAGTTTCCCGTAACCACTAGTCTTCTTTTGGGCATGGTATCTCTCTGCTTCATTTGCAGGAGATCTTACACCAGATATTATGTCGTAGATAACGTCTCCGGGGGGTTCTCTCGGCTCGACTATGTGGAGCCGGAAGAAGCCGTATTCATCGACGTACAGGTAGTACTCAACGGGACCTACCTTATAGTGACCTCTTATCCGGCTTGGATGAATTAAAGTTGTTTCTTCAACATGTTTTTCTTCGAGTTTACTCCTTGAGTCAAGTTTTTGTTTTAACTTTCTAGATGGAAAAAATTTTTGGAGAAGATTCAATTTTAGAAACCCCGGTTTTAGCCTGGTATCTGTACAGGCTCTGATTGGTATACTTGGCCGCCGACTTCATAGGTCAAGAATACCGCTGCTGGCTTTGTTGAGGTCTTTATCATTATAGTTATCTTTTCGCCCGGTGATACCTGGGCTGGTAGCGTCGAACCCTTCAATAACGTTCCAGTTACGGTGTTGCCAGTGCTATCAAGTAGTGTCGCATTCAGTACAGTTACGACATCATCGTATTGGTTAGATATTGAAACTTTCACGAGAGTCGTGTTAGAGTTGAGTACTATTGCATTAGGTGCTATCATTAGGTCCTGCGATAGCCCCTTAGCGTGAGTGAAGCTGTTCTGGAAGTACTGGTATACTAGTACTCCGCCTAGCACGGTTGCACTAATCAGCAATACTGTAGCGACGAGCGGAGATAGTCCTCTTCTCTTCACTTCCATCCACCCTGTTCGTTATAATGAATAATTGGGCGGTTGGTGATTGGTGTTTGAATGAACAATTCTTTATAAGGCAAGTCTATCAGTTAGGCTGGGAGATGTTTATGGAGCCTGTCAGGGATGTTAACGTTGATGCAAATGCCAAGGTTTCTGATCTGATTCAGTGGTATTCTGAGATTCATGGATTCATGGCTGGCCACCTAGTCGAGTCTATCAACTTGCTAAAGAAGGCCATAAGGGAATCTGAAATTCGGATATTAACGTTTACAGCTAATCTAGTTTCTACTGGTCTGAGGGGCGTATTTGCACAATTAATAAGAAATAGGTTATTTAATGTTATATTTACTACAGCGGGCACTTTAGATCACGATATCGCAAGAGCCATGGGAGGCAAGTATTTGAAGGGATACTTCGAAGCAGACGACAAAGTGTTAGCCGAGAGGGGATACCACAGGCTAGGCAACATATTCATACCAGTCGAAGACTATGGTCCTAAAGTGGAAGGCTTCGTCAGGAAGCTAGTCAGTGAAGCAAGGAAAACAAAGGACCGCTGGGGGGTCTATGAACTCCTCGATCTTGCAGGATCGCTCATTGAAGACAACAACAGTATATTGAGAGCAGCTCACGAAAGCGGTGCTAGAGTCTTCGTACCAGGATGGCCAGATGGAGCTTTTGGTACAGCAATCTTTATGGAAACTCAAGCTGGCAGGGGGATTCAGTTGGATTACAATATTGATATGAAGAAGCTAGCCGATATTTTCTTCTCAACAAAGGGGAAAGCCATGGCCCTCATAATAGGTGGTGGGATAAGCAAGCACCATGCCATATGGTGGAGCCAGTTCCGTAACGGTTTAGATTATACCGTCTACATAACCACAGCTGTTGAATATGATGGCAGCCTCAGCGGGGCAAGGCCGAGGGAAGCGATTTCATGGGGAAAGATCAAGCCAGAAGCATCGAAGATAGTAGTGTATGGAGATGCCACGATAATCCTACCGATCATTGCAGCTGGTATCTTAGATATGCAGAGCTAGTCGCCCATCTCCTCTCTCACATAAGGTCAAGGAAGGATATACTTATTGTAGGCCTAGATCCCGCCCCTAAAGGATTAACCGGTTGTACATTGATTAGACTAGTAAACAATAAGATTCACAAATGCAAAACCAGCGTCGCCACCATAACTGATATACTAAATAATATTAAAAATTCTATTATAAGTATTGACGCGCCTCTCTCCGTTCCATATAAAGGATTCAGGAGTGTGGAAAGAGCAATCCTACAATCCTATCAAGGTGCGAGACTATTACCGGGGAACCTAACAGGGATGAGACAATTGACTATGCTTGGATTATCACTTCTTCATCACTTCGTAGAGGCAGGTTCTATCGTATTTGAGACGCACCCTGGTAGTATTGTTAGGCATTTGAATATACAACTAACACATAGGAATCACATTGTTGATTCAACCATTGCCTCCACAGCAGCCTTATGTGCTCTTCTAGGAAACTCTTACTATGTCATTGGCATCGATGGTCTCATAGTCCTCCCTAATGAAAATTGTAGAGATTTAATACTAGAAATAATAGAAAGATGTTTATAACGGGTTATTTCTTCTTTTTCTTTATGCCCCAGAGTTTCCTGATGATGACTTTGAATCCGGCACTTACGCTGTCTAGAACCTTTGGATGTAGCTGCATCCTTACCCTCTCTGGCGGCGGGTAGTCCCGGCTTAGGGCGAAGGCCGTAGCGAGTGCCTCTCTCAGTAGCTTATGGGCTCCCTTGTAGGGATCCTGCTTTATCAGCCCCTCGAAGTATGGGATCCAGTCTTGCGGCTGTCTGCTTCTCCTGATTAGGACGATGAAGCCACCGACTACTGGTCCAATCTCGGGCTTTAGTCTATACCACTTGTATCTCGACTCGTCGCCTCCCTCGGCGATAATGTAGTCATATTTCTTGAGGACCTCTACCATGGTTTTGAAGACGTCCTCCGCTAGCTGTCCCCCCATACGTATCATGGTGGACTCTCTAGTTTGGGGTGTGCTGCTTCTGAACTGTATTACCGGGCCCCTGGCGGTCCTGCGTAATACTAGTTTCCAGCTTCTATCCTCGAACATAGCTTATTCACCTCTTGGTTGAGCACCACTATTATAATACCGTTTGATCAAGGGTTTATATCTATCTCGGTTATCGTCAAGAGTCTCTAAAATTCTTATCGTATTATTATATAATTATTATCTGGTAATACGTACATACTTAAACCATAGGGTTGCTTATAAAACAAAGTACAGTTATAAGGGCAGAATCCCACTTGTCCATATATGGAAATATAAGGTGTAATAGCTTGGCCGGTCAAAATGGGGTCTCACTCAAGAGAAAGATACAGCGACTCGGAGCCTCCTCTTTAATAGTCACCCTGCCAAAGGACTGGGCTAGAAGGAACAAAGTCAACGTCGGAGACATGCTACATATCTACGATGACGGTGACAAACTTATCATAGCTCCAGAGAATGTATCCCTAAAAGTTTCATTAGAATTCAGCCTCTCACACTTCAGTGTCGAGAAACATGCTCCTAGGATAACCCTCTGCAC
>WAKH01000094.1 GCA_015523485.1 Thermodiscus sp.
ACAGGCATACCTGCCCATACAGGCTGGGAAGCATGGATAGAAGAGATACAAAATGCCCACGGCATAACACCAGTGACCCTCTACTTCTTCTTCTTCGCAGGCATAGCATGGTTCCACGGACTCAACGGTATTAGACTACTACTGGTAGAGTTCCTCGGCCTATGCATAGGCGAGCCAGAGAAGCCAAAGCCACCGTACATCGCGCCGAGCCTCAAGGGATGCCAGAGGAAGCTACTCTACTTGGTGTTCGCGCTATGGGCGATACTATGGATACTAACAGGCTACATATTGTTTGTCGCATGATGGAGGTGGAGAGTGGTGGTGAGTGCGAGTAAGAGGCTACTCTTACAATATGTGACCGCGATACTCTTGATATTCCTCCTTACATGGCACCTCGTGATAAGAGTGCCTGCACTAAGAGGGGTAGACACGTTCATGGAGACACTGAGTGCAAAGCTAGTCTACGGCGAGATTTCATCATACGGCGTCCTATTGCTAATATTCGCATATGTGGCATTACTACACGGCTTCAACGGATTAAGGAATGTGCTGCTAGAGTGGACTGGTGGTAAGTACAGTAAGCCTATCACGATAATTATCGTAATATTATTCATAGTATTTGCATCACTAGCCACCTACACCGTAGTTGGAATAACCCCGCCCGGGTGAGGTGAAGAGCCGTGTCATTCGACCCGAAGGCAGCAACGAAGATTCCCCCCAAGAAGGTCACCTTCCGGATAAAGAGGTTCAACCCTGAAGAGGACAGGGAATGGTGGGAAGACTACGAGGTAGAAACCTATAGAGGAATGACGGTGTTAGATGCCCTGCTCAAGATCAAGGAAGAAATAGACCATACAATAGTGATGAGATACAGCTGTAGAATGGGAGTATGTGGAAGCTGTGGAATGACAATCAATGGAATGCCGAGACTAGCATGCCAGACGCAGGTCGCGGAGGTGGCGAGTGATGGTAAACCAGTAGTAACTGTAGAGCCATTAAAGAACCATCCAGTCATGAGAGACCTACTAACAGACTTCACCAAATTCTTCGACAAACACAGGAGAGTAAAACCCTACCTGCTGAGAAAAGACGTGAATGAAAGGGAAACGGGAGACTACGAGTACGAAATGCTCCCAGAAGAGCACTACAACATCTACGAGTACACACTATGTATAGCCTGTGGACTATGCTACAGCGCCTGTCCAGTAGTAGCAAGCACTGACAGATTCCTAGGACCACAAGCACTAGCCTACGTCTGGAGATACGTAGCCGATCCACGAGATGAAGCCTGGAAGGAGAGGCTAGAAATGATAGACACAGAAGAGGGACCCTTCAGCTGCCACTACGCAGCCAGCTGTAGCGCAGTATGCCCCAAGATGGTTGATCCTGGCGCAGCAATCCAGAGACTGAGATCAGCGCTCATAAAGTACAGACTCGGACTCTACAAGAAGAGAATCAGCAAGAAGGTAGGACCTATGGAGGAGAGGAAGCCGAGGAAGGATCTACCACCAGAGGCAAAGCCAGTAGATGGAGTCGATCCGTGGGCCAAAGATCAGGAACCTGTTAAGATCCCTGTCGAAAAACTAATATAGTTTATTTTTCCCGGAGTGTTAGTTTTTTTGATATGTATTGATTGTACAAGAAAAGACTAATAGACTCTCACTCTTCTAGTTATATAGGGTTTCTCTTCGGTCTCGTTGATGAAGTTCCTTAGAGCTCTTCTAATTAATTCTGACTTAGAGATCTTTTTCTTCCTGGCATATTCTTCGAGTATCTCGAGGAGATCTTCTTCAACCTTAAATGAGACTACTCGCATCATCTCACCAGTATTACCTAGATAATACCGTAATACTATATCTCCAATCAGACGATGCCGATATGTCGTATACCCTACTACTTTCTCTATGTTACCGAAGCATTTAATAGGAAGATTGTAGTATTTCTCTTGTAGGGGGAAGACACTTGCCTACAGTACACATCTCGCTACCATCTAAGACATATGAAGAACTAAAGAAAAAAGCAGGAGAACTTGGTATTCAAGTAACAGACATCATAAAGATCTACATCAAGAACGGTCTCGAGAAAGGCTTTACTGGCAGGTCTTGTGAAAATGAGCTTGAGACTATCGAGACCAAGATAAAGATCTTAGAAGAGAATCTAAGACAGTTAAGGAAGATGATTCTTAAGGCTGAGGGCCGGTATAAGGAGGCCCTCGAATACTATCAGTACCTGAATGAAAGGATAGATTTCCTGGAGGAAATGATTGTTCCCCTAAGCCAGGCTAGGTCGGCGGGTAGAAGCTAAGCTTTACAATCGAATGCAACGCAGCCACGTCTCATTAGCTTACGTCTGAGCTCTCGTCTTACCTCGTCGATTGGCATAGCTTTGTAAGATGGTGACTCTTTGAGACGGGATAATTCTAGTTCGAGGTCTAGCTCGGTAACGATGCAGTGCTTGTTGAGGCGCTCCTTTGCCTGTCCTATTCCTCGTGTCCCTGCTACTGCCTTGGCTTGCTCACTCCATTCGTAGACTGGGTCGAGTTGGAGAAGATGGGTTGTCGCCGTTATCGGTGATAGTTCTACTCGCCTGGTTTTTCCTCGTATCTCTCTAATCCCGTACTCTCCTTTGAAGGCGTAAACTGGTAACTTTGATGACTCACTGTAGACTTTTTCCATTATCTTTGATATGTAGTTTACCTCATATCTGCTAAGGCCGAGGACTTCTATCAGCCCGCCCCTACTGGCGATAATCGAGATGTACTCCAGGACCTTCTTTGTAGGTAACTCACCATCAGCCCCAGGACCGTGTACCGCTATTACTCCTGGTAAACCCGATTCCTTCATTCCCGCCAGAGATATGGCATCTGCCAGTGGACTCCATAGGTTGTCCTCACAACCTACAGCGAGAATATCCCCACCTGTATCCAATGCGATAACAGCCTCAACTCCTAGGACCTCATGCGCCGCCTTGAGGGCCTCCGACACCCCATAAACTCCCTTAGATGCGTCTATGAACAATCCCTCAACGCCTAGAGCATCAATTACCCTTGCAAGCTGGAACTTTACCTCTATCCCATAGCGGTAGGCGACAGTTCTACCCGATACTATCGCAGCACTCCAACCTATCGGTTCAGCATCTAATAGAGACTCTATAGGGATGGGACCAGGATAGGGGTCTACGGGATGCCTCTCCCACACGATCGAGCCAATAACTGGCTCGACTCCAAGCTTCTTCAGCTTAAGATACAGATGCACAGTGCCTAGAGCGTCGCCTCCTCCACCAGCACCGAATACTAGGATCCTATCATGTTTCTCGGCAATATCCATGAGACTACCATATTCCACATCGCAACACCCGCAATTTCAAGCCTTTACATATAATAGCTTATGATCGTAAGACTATATTCCTCTACGGTTTTCCTATAATTGACAGAAGCCATCAAACGGTGGCTGATTAAATTGAGCGAGTATGATTACATAATTGTAGGAGCAGGAATTATTGGCCTCACAACGGCCTACTACCTCTCGAAGTGGGATAAAGGATCCCGTATCCTCGTCGTAGATAAAGGCCCAGGGCCAGCTTCAGGTGATACAAGCAAGAGCGCAGCCGCCTTCAGGGTATTCTTTACTTCAAGAATCAACATGTACCTTGCAAGATCAAGCGTCTCATTCTACGAGGAAATACAGAGGAATGGATTCGACCTCTCACTTAGAAGGGTCGGATACCTCTTCATGGCAGATAAGAGGAAGATGGAAGAGCTGAAACCAGGATTAGAACTAGCGGATAAACTAGGCTTAGAGTACAAGGTCATAGAGCCAGCGGAGCTAAAAGAGAAACTCGGCGTACGCGTTGAAGTCGAAGGAACCGAGGAAGCCGAGATCCTTGATGCTAAGGACATAGTGGCAGGAATACTGATACCACAGGCAGGGACCCTAATGCCAGACAAGCTAGCCACCTATTATTACGAGAAGACCCGTGAGGCAGGAGTACAATACGAGTTCGACACGAAGGTCACGGGATTCATACTTGAGCCGCGAAAACCAATTGGCATTGAGGGAGAACCCTTCCCATGGCAGGATAAGCGAGTCTCCGGGATCATCACTGAGAATGGCAGGGAGTTCAAGGCTAGAAAGAAAGTGATTGTCGCCGCCGGTGCGTGGACGCCCTACTTATTGGAACCTATAGGTGTGGACAGTTTTTCAAGGCCGAAGAAGAGGCAGATATTCGTTGTCAAGGCCGAAACAGATGAGCAAAGGAGAGTACTATTTGCCAAGGGACTCAACGAGTTCGGCGTGGCACCAATGATGATCCTTCCAAACATGGCCTACATGAGGCCCGCGCCCGAAGAAGTATCTTTCTGGACAGGCTACAGCGACGACATAGGCAGGCCGTATACTCTCGAGGAGGAGCCCGTTCCTGAAGAGAGGTTCTACACGTATACAATCCATCCGCTCATAAGCGTCTACTTCCCACAGTTCGAAGGAGTAAAACCCTCGTCAATGTGGGCTGGACACTATGACTTGAGCCCCGATAAGCAACCAGTCGTCTGTGAAGCCGATAGCTCGGATCTAGTGATAGCGGCTGGCACAAGCGGATCGGGCATACTCAAGGCAGATGCGATAGGTAGGATCGCTGCGGCGGTAGCCCTAGGTTGGGACACTGTGGAGTTATACGATGGAACGGTATTCCATACAAAGTGGTTGTCGTACAGGGAGAGGCAAGTGGACAAGGAATACCTCGTGATATAATCCAGCCTGGTAAGGTGATGCAGTACTGCCCCAGGCTACGGAATCCATAATTCTACCGCTCTTAGCCGTAGTCGGCGTTCTCAACAGAGTAGCCGTCGTTCTAGCTTTGGGAATACTCTATTGGAAAGGACTCCTCGACCCCTATATCGTATCCTCGCTGGCTCTTGCGTATACTCTCACGGAACTCTTAGTGGGCGGAACCGAGGTCGTTATGGAGTCAAGAATTAGGATAGCAAAACGAGGGACCCGAGCTTATGCAATAGCACGAATAACGGCCTCATCTGTAACATATACTTTGCTACCAGTGGCCATCCTCTCATATCTCATATTAATGTACTGTGTGTACACCGGGCACACCGCTATAGCCTGGGTACTACTAGTAATAGTGGTTGCAGCAAGTTTATGGATTAGAGGGGTATTGGGGAGTATTATATCCCGGTTAGGCGTGTTCAGACCTGTTAATCTATCTATACTTGTTGTTCCTGCCTCAATACTCTTCTTCATTTACTCAGATACCGGATATATTATGGACAAGGCAATCCTAGCAATCTCTACTGGCTATTTATCTTCAACTGTAATTCTCGTGGCGTCGAGCGCTCGATTGGACCTACTGTCTAAACGCTACT
Source organism: Thermodiscus sp. (assembly GCA_015523485.1). Classification (GTDB taxonomy): domain Archaea; phylum Thermoproteota; class Thermoprotei_A; order Sulfolobales; family Acidilobaceae; genus Thermodiscus. The sequence goes on from WAKH01000094.1 coordinate 5,375, forward strand.
ATAGGTGGTTGAGGATTGGAAAGCTTGACAATGCCACTATCCTGTCTTCGTCGAAATACCTGTTGTCAGCTATTCTGACTGTTATAACACACTTGCAAATAATAATATTACTTGTTATAATTTACGATCTTGTAATGAGGACGGCTTCAATCGTGGCTTCAAGAAAGTTATACTGGCTACTATTTTCAACCATTCCACTAGTCATTGTGTTGCCGTCCATGAACCCCTTGCTGATAACAGTAGGACTAATATTGCTCCTCTCTGGAGTTCTGGGCGTCGGATTCCTACCCCCTCTGAGGAACGCATTATCCTTATGAATATGATCTAGAACTTGCTCCATCAAATAGAATTCTAGATCCTGTAAGGTAGTCTGGAGCTTCTGCTAGGAACTTAATCATTGACTTCAACTCCTCCTCTCTACCTACACGCTTCAAGGGGGATCTAGCCTCGACTTCCTTCTCCCAGAACGTATCCGGGTCAACCCCGGCCTCCTCCGCGATCCTCTTTATCGTCTCAAGTGCGCCGGGTGTTTTGAAGCTTCCCAGTAATAAGAGGACGGGTGACACCTTGTTTGGATATTCATAAGCCGCCGCCTTGACTAGAGCATCGAGCCCCCGCCTTACCGTGTCTGCTAATATTAGGTGTGGGTGTAATTCGGTTGTGGTAAAACTCGATATTATTATCACTCTAACCTTCTCTCTCATTCTAGAAGCCAGTTTCAATAGCTCGTTTGTTGATGCAAGGTACATGCTGGCCGCTTCTATCCAATCATCCCACTCAATTTCGGATAAAGTACAAGGTTCACATGTAGGGTTTCCATAATTGATGATCATTACCTTTAGCTCTCCGTTAACCAGGCGTTCTACTTCTTCTATGAATGACGCAACGCTTTCTTTGCTCGTCAAGTCGAGCTTGAGTAGAAGGGCTTCACGAGCTCCATGTTTTTTCATGGATTCCAGTAGGTTATGGTGTTTCTCGGGGGTTCTACTCGTTAATATTAGGTTGTATCCTTTCTCGGCTAATGCTTGAGCGGCTATGGAACCTATCCCCCTTGTTGAGGCTGTTACTAATGCCCAGGACATTGGGGTCCCTCGTGTAATTAGGTTTGTGTGATTTAGGATAAATCGGGGGAGGACTCTTATTGCTTCTTTACTAGTTTTATCTCTATTGCTGAGACCCTCTTCTTCTTACCTTTTGGATCTTCTAGCTCCTCGCTGTAGATCTCTACTCCTGCGACCTCCGTGTTCTTCATGAACAGGTTCTTAATGTTCTCTGCTACATCAACAGCCTTGCAGATGTTCATCCCTCTCGCGCGTATTATGACTTCTTCGGCTCCATCGTTGAAGAGTCTAATCGCCGCTAGGACGTAGTTCATGATATCCTTTTTACCCACGAGTACGACGTTTGTCTGATGAGGCTCCACCATGTTTCACACACCTTCTATTTCCTTTCCTACTTTTAACCGTGTAGAGATATTATAAAGATCATGGGGATGAGGAGAGGGACCCTCCGATTAGGGTGAGGAGGGTGTCCTAGGCTGACCCAGCTTGTCCTTGAGCCATTCAATCTCGAGCTCTAGTCTCCTCACTCTCCTCCTAGGCGTTCCTGATCTTGATAGATCGTGGTTCTCACCTGGGAATAGGGCGAGCTTAGTTTCTACTCCTCTTACCTTGAGGGCAGTGTAGAGTGTTAGGGCTTGGTCTAGTGGGCATCGGTAGTCTTCGAGGCTGTGGATTATTAGAACTGGCGTGTTTACCTTGTCGATGCTGAATAGTGGGCTCACTCGTAGGTATTCATCTGTCTTATCCCATGGGTTGCCTTGTAGTTGTTCTCTAGCGAAATACCAGCCTATATCGCTGGCGCCCCAGAAGCTGGTCCAGTTGCTGCAACCCCTCATGCTTATCGCTGCTTTGAAAATGTTTGTCTTGGTTAGAGCATAGTTGACCATCCAGCCTCCATAGCTTCCGCCTACGATCGCTACCCTGTCCTGGTCTAGTCTCCCGTCGAGGCTTGGTGCTATGTTTACGAAGTGCATAATGTCCTGGAAATCTACCGTCCCGAACTTGCCCCTTATATCTGCGAACTCCTCACTATACCCGTCGCTACCGTGTGGGTTACCATAGACTATGGCGAAGCCCTTAGAGCTTAGAACATGGAATTCGAACATGAAGCCGTTACCAAAACTCGTCTTAGGCCCTCCATGCACATACAGAATCCACGACAAACACTTAGAACAATCAACATCGTCAGCTGGCGGGAGAATCCAGAGATCGAGAGTCTCTTCGCCGACCTCTACAATGTGATGTACTGGTTCAGCAAGTGTTCTCTCCCTTTCTAGCCAGTCGTTGAAATCGGTTATCCTTACAGGAGAGCCTCCTCTGTGAATGTAGAGTTCTTTTGGCTTTGTAGCTGTCATGAAGGTATATGCCAGGAGGGGCTCCTTCCCATTAATGTCGAACTCATCGACAACCCCGTTGCCCGCCTCCAGGAATAAGACTGGTTCCCCACCTGGCTTAACCCTGTAAATGTGTATTCTACCAGCATCGTGTACTTGGAAATAGAACCATCCGTTATAATCCCAAGCCATACCCTCATTACAAGAGGGACCCCTAACGTCGCTGTTAACCGAGTTAATGGTGTTGAGTCCTAGGCCACATGTTGCACATTCCTTTTCCCCGCTTGTAACATCGATGAAGTAGATCTTGTGATGTGATACTAGCCCCTTCTCGAAGAAGTGTCCCCTCACAGCTAGGACGTCGGAGTTAGGACTCCATGAGAGGCCGCTGATATTCATATCCTTAACTATGACCTTCTCCTCTCCTGTTTCTACATCGTATACAACTACTTCGCCTTTGTAGGGCTCCTTCTCATGGGGGAATCTGGCATAAGCGAGGTATTTACCAGTAGGACTCCAAGTCGGATAGATCGAGTTTACTTCTTCCGGGCTAACCCGGGTTAACCCTCCTGAGGGATATGAGACCAGGTATATCGTTCTCGGCCTGTCAAAAATCCATCCGGATCCATTGAACCATGGGGGCATTCTATCTATTAGGAGGACATCCCTCTCATTGTACTTCTTCCATTCCTCGTCTATCTCCCTCGTTTCAACGGCTATGAATTCGCTGTTCGGGCTCCACACAATCCGGGTTATAGGCTGCTTGAATTCTGTTAGAATCCATGGTTCTCCGCCGTCAGCGCTTAAGATCATGAGCTTGCTCGTACCCTCCTTCGTCCCTCTCTGGTATGCGATCATTGAGGAATCGGGGCTCCAGTATTGGCATGTGTCTCGGGGGCCCCCGGTTATTGGCCTAAATTTGTCTCCATCAGTCATCCATATAGCGGAGAAATATTCGTCCTTCTTCGGTCTTGTAACCGTGAATGTTATCTTTTCTCCGTTGGGTGCAACCCTCGGGTTCGATACGAGGGTTAATCTGTACAAGTCACTCGGTTCCACGGTCTTTTTAGACGTCATGATAATCCACTCCTCTGGACCATATAGAAGATGATGGCTAGTATCATAATAACTACTGCGAGTGCTGCCGCTAGGACTGCTGCTTTGCTACTGGTACCGAAGATTATGGGAATCGGCCCGATCAATATGACTCCACCGCCTTCAACCTTGCCACTACCCTCCCTAAAACCTATAAAACTTCCTATGAAAATCAATAGTAATCCGAGAAAGATCAACACTATACCCATCAATACTAGATACTGCCCTTGCAACGCCATCCCCATCACCTCTAAATACGTTCGAGAACAAATTAGATTAACCGGCGTGCGGGTAGGGCCGGGAGGGTCGCCGCCTCCCCCACGGCGCCTGCCGTGGCCGAAGGCGTAAGGCGGGGCCAGTAACCATCGGGGGAAGGGTCCCTCGCCGATGCCGGAGCCCGCCTGAACAATGAACCCCGTCCCGCGGGGCCGGCGGGGCAGGAGGCTCCGCTGGAGGGCGGAGTCTACCGC
>WAKH01000095.1 GCA_015523485.1 Thermodiscus sp.
CCGTATCTATGATTAGTAACCTATAGCCAGGCGGGAGATCAACCCCTACATGTTCGAAGCCAACCCCCCTCTTGTAGATTAACCCACCACCATACACGGCAATAGTGTTATCAACCCCGCTAGGATTACCATGAGCCACCTTCTCGGCTTCGTAGGAAACATCTAGCAATTCTTCCTTCGACAATGGGCTCCCCATGAAAGCCGTGTAGGCTAGTGCATATGATGCCGCTAGACTGGCACTAGAGCCTAATCCCGCCCCCACTGGCAGGTTGCTTTCAACAATTACTTTATGGGGCTCTATATTGAACCCATACTTATCCCTCAAATACTCAAGCATACGGGCCAACGGCGCAAGCCTATCATCACCATATTCGAGATTAACGGGGTCGATCCACGACTCCAAGCCCGCCAGGGGACTGTAGAACCTGATTTTACCCCTGGACTCGGCTACCGTCGTCTTCACCCTTAACGAGATTGCTACCGCCAGGCTCCTCGACCCCTTCACAACGAAGTGTTCCCCGAAAAGGATAACCTTGCCAGGAGCACTCGCAGACGCCTTCCTCAATCCTCCCACACCATCCTAACAACATCACTATCCTGGATGTAGGTCTTACCCATCCTAAGTGCAAGTTCAGCTTTAGCCAGCTCTTCCCCAAGATATGCTGCATGCTCTGGCGATATATCTAGTTCCCTCGTGATCACCCTTGCCAGTGATCTGGCACTTCTACCAGCATAGACCCGCTTCTCCCGGCCTAAACGATACTCCACGACTATCAAGCGCTTATCGTGGTCTACCTCAATCCTGAAGTAGCCCTTCTCCATCACTGGCTCAATGTATCCCTCAACGAGCCTAGCATCCTCTGTTGGAATCGTTGGTTTAGGCGGTGGTTCAAGTTGCTTGACTACTAATAGTCTCGAGCCTAGCCCGTGGGGCTGGATTCGCCTGGACCATGCTCTATATGCTAGTCTAAGAGCTTCTCTGGCCTCTGCCACAGAGTGAATTGTCTTGTAGGTATCCTCAACGACTAGGAACAAGCTCGCCGATAACTCCACGGCCATGCTGGCGAGTAGTGCATAAATGCCATGAGTGTCTGCATCGAGCACAGAGGCAGCGTTCGCCGCTGAGAACATTATGGGCACTTCGAGATCCATTACACTACGGTATCTCTCGACTGTCTGAACGTAGTCTATTAGCGGAAGTCCTACAACAGGGTCTGCAACGACCTTCTCGTAGCCAGATTTCTTGTATAATTCCACAGCTCTCTTTAGCACTCGTGTATCTCTTTCACCAAGTATAACAATACTGTCCTCGGGTAGGCTTGGCTTGTACCTATCCGCTTTCATGGCTGATATTGTAATTCCTGACGCCCCAGCTTCTATAGCGATCTTGGCCATGCGTGGCGTGGGTGCTTCAGCTATTACTGGAATATCTACCTCGTTGACAACGCTTGATACCCTCTCCATGAAATTCCTCGTATCTCTTGAGGCTCCTACTATTACTATTTCAGCCCCCTCAACTTCCATTCTCCGAGCCACGTCCACGACGAGGTCATTACCGATATCCGGTGCGATCTCGGCAACCAAGACGAGTGGCGGGCCCCTCAGAGGTATCTTCACTCCATTTACTTCGAAGGCGATCGTCTGGGGTTTGAGGTCTGGTAGATCTACGGCCATTAACTCCTCCGCAGGCCTCTTCGCATCGAGGACACCGCCCTCAACCACATAGTCAATTACTCTCGGGAGGAGTCCGGGGTCTCGAGATGCCTTGTAGACTACTCGCCCAGTTAATTCGGCTAACCTTGAGACATCCCCTCTTACTGTTCCTGGGACAAGTATCAGGTCGTATTCAGCTAGCTTTGGTATGTATTTAGTGGCTATCCTTATGAAGCTACCAGCTGTTAATACGCCAATTGCCGCAACTGGGAAGGCGATTACATCTACACTTGCTTTACCCGAGGAGACAGCCTTACTGTTAGTAATCACTTCCCTGATAACTGGCTCCGCTGTCCTGCTCGTTATTACGGCGATTTTCACTATTGTGTCAACCTCTTGAACGTCTCTATTACTTGGGGCCCACTGCTAGTGCCTAACCTGTGGGCTCCGCTTGCAAGTGCCATGAAGGCGTCTATGGCTGTTCTTATTCCACCAGCCGCTTTAACCATTAAATTATATTCTCTAGCCAGCGTCGAGGTTCTGAGTACAGTCAACGGGTCCCCTCCTTTCGAGTAGACTCCTGTACTTGTCTTCACATAGTCTGCTCCAGCGTTTGCAACTGCCCTCACGGCTAGTGCTAGGGTGTTATCGTCTAGTAGTGGTGCTTCGACTATTACTTTCACATGGTCAACTCCATTCTCCTTCGAATACTCTACTAGTTCTCCAAGCTCTCTTTCCACCTCGGCAAGATCTCCAGCGACTATTGCTTGGATATTGGCCACGATATCTATCCCGTGGACTAGATCTACCACGTATTCGATCTCTGAAAGCTTGGCTTTGAGCGGCTGGAAGCCTCCTGGAAACCCTATCACTGTGCATAGCTTAACTCCCAAATCATCTGCTGCCGAGGCTACCCTTCTTGTATGATATGGTGTTAGGACTGCGCAGGCGAAGCCGTATTTGCTTGATTCCTCTATTACTTGTAATGCTTTCTCTAAACCGCTATTTGGTTTAAGGAGGGTATGCTCTATGACGGAGGCCATACGCTCCGGGCTACTGTATTCCTTGGCGATTTTGCCGAGCGCTTGTAATAGTATCTCCTCCCTCCGCGTCAACGTGCTACACCGTTAATCTATCATAGTGGATTGAGTGGAGGCTTTATCCTTAGAAACCCTGGTGGAACTACATGCGACCATTATTTAAGCCGTAATTATTCTACTTTGAGGGGGGTTGAAAGGTATGAGCCACGAGATTCCATTGAGGAGATTCGACAAGTTTGCATGGATGATACCCAAGGGAGCAAAGAGCTGTATGAAGGTCCCATCGATAATTTACGCTGACGACTTCCTGCTTCAGAAGATGAAGGGAGACCTTACACTGGTACA
>WAKH01000096.1 GCA_015523485.1 Thermodiscus sp.
ATAGCTAGACTGGATCGCGTGCAGAAAGTATTGAGGGCAGTGCGCGGCTATGTGAGTGGTTACCGGGCGTATAAATTCCTAAAAATCATATCACTCTATCATAGAATACAGGCGTCGAGGGGGTTAATAGACGCGATCAGCCAGCTAGAAAGAGTACTCTTCGAGGAAGCCCCAGATAACGTGGAAGTAAACTCCTTCAAATACACTGGCAGGGCGGGTCCCGAGTGGCTGAACCTCCCAGCCAAATGGGAGATACATGATGCATGGATAGAAATCCAGGGTAAAAGATACACCTATAGCCAGCATCCCACACTACCCGCTGCCCACACGCCACCGTCTGACGGCACAATAAGAGGAGAAGTGGTCAAGATAAGTGATCCACTCGATGAAAGAGAATATGAGAAGAACAAGGACAAGGTATTGCTTGTTACAAAACACCACAGAGTAGCTTACAGGCTAGCCGCTGAGCAAGGAGTATCTGCAATGATCATCGCCGACGAGTCAAAGCACCATGACTCATTCCCATACTATGGCTTGTTCCTCACGAAGGAAGAGGCAGAGAAGGCAACGACAGTCGCAGTAACAGTTCCATGGAATATCGGGAACCACCTAGAAGGAAAGCACGTCGAGTTACGTGTAGACTCCGATTTAGGCGGGCCAGGTGAGCTACCTGTATTGATTGCCTGGATAGGCGATAAGGACACGGAGGGTCCCTCACTAATAGCACACATCTGCCATCCAACGCCCGGCGCAAACGATAATGCAAGCGGTTCAAGCGCGGCATTGGAAGCGTTCCTATCTATAGCCGCCGCGGTCGAGGACGGAGTCCTACCAGAGCCTGATCAAACGATACGCCTCATACTACTACCAGAGTATACTGGCAGCATACTGAGCATGGAGGGCTGGCTATCTAACCTGTCAAACAAAGGCCTCAACCTGGACATGGTAGGTAGAACCAAGGAGTACTCAGTAGAACCAAGACTACTCTACACCCCGATAACTCATGGCCCTTCAATGGTGGGCGACACATATTTCGACGCCGTATACTCGGCTGGTATCGGGACACCCATAGAGTACTATATGGCGGGGAGCGATCACGACGTATTCCTAGCATATGGCAGAGATGGGGTAATGATCAACCAATGGCCAGATACCTTCTACCATACCGATTCCGACGACGCAAACACTATATCGATACGCTACCTCCAAGAGACGGCCTACACTGCGGCGGCGACAATCTACCTCTTATCCACCGATTACAAACCAACTGATCAGGCAAGGAGAAAGCTCCTTGACTTGATCCTCCAAAAACACGTAGCGAAGGGCGACTTAGAGACGGCAAGACTAGCCAGAAGCATAATACCGCTCAGATATGAGATAGAGGGGGTCCCTCAAAGCGAGGAAGTATCCTGGTCGCCAGTAAAAGACGACCGGGTCATAGAGCCACGCGTCCCCCTATATGCTGGCCTACTAACCCTAAGGATGGAGTTGCATGAGATCATCGAATTTACCCGTAAACTAGACACAATAGAGATACCAAGAGAAGTATACAACGAGATATTCTATGCGGGTAGAAACAGCTACTCCATAGACAGGCTTCACAGCGAGCTAGCCTCAATCTACGGAATCAACGACCTAGACAATAAACTAATCGTGCTACTGGAGGCATTCGAGGCCCACAGGCTAATCAGCCTCAAGTGATTTCAATGATTTAGCAACCTTTACACTTCTCTCCACTACGGTAAAGGCCATCAACGCTATCATAAGCCAGAGCAGTATGGTTGCAAGACGTATCTTGTGGATTGAAGCGAGAAGCGCCAATACAAATATTGTAGCAATCCTATCCCCCCTCTCCATTAAGCCGACTCCCCGCATCTCAACTCCTACGAGCTCGCCTTTCGCGCGAACATAGCTTATCGTCACAGCTAGGCCAATCCCAATAACCACTCCTATAGCTGGTAGTCCCAACAGGTAGAGAGTCAAGAAATATGCTGTATCTGATAATCTATCAACCACTGAGTCTAGGAACTCGCCTAGCCTCGTGCTACCCCTCGTTAGCCTAGCCACTGAGCCATCGAGTGCATCGACGAATGCAGAGACTGGTATCATTAATGAGGCTACGAGGTTGTAGTCGTAGTAGGC
>WAKH01000097.1 GCA_015523485.1 Thermodiscus sp.
GAGGCTCTCCTAGGCGTGGGCCATGGATATACGATAGCATCGTTCAAGGTGTCAAGCGATAGTTGGTTGGCTGGCAAGACGCTGAGGGAGACAAGGCTTAGAGATGAAGGAGTTGTTGTACTAGGAATCTACAGGAGGCTAAAGAAGGGAGACATGATATTTCTGGGAGCCCCGGGACCCGAGACGTTAATCCAGGTTGGAGACGAGCTGATAGTATATGGACATGAGGACACGATTGCTAACCTATCCAAACGGTTGAAGGGAGTAAAGGGTGACGAAGACCACATAAAGATGATTCAAGCCCATAGGGCTAGAAGGAGGGTAGAGGAGGCCAAGGAGAAAATAGAATGAAGCTTACCACTTCATATGCAATAAGCTACTAGTGCCAACACTAACAGACTATGGAAAGCCTCATGGAATCCATATAGTTTCAGAGACACCTTGTCATAGACTCCTAATGGATATAGTCCAAGGCGTATACCAACGTCTAGTACTAATACAATCGATGCAATACTGCAGATCTCATAGAGAGCAGCCGCAGCTATGATAACTCCAATGCCTCCAAGAAATGAGGGTAATGCAAGACCACGATATAACTTCGAGACTCTGGCACCTGCTATTGCAACAGTCATAATGGAGTATGTGATAGGTAGAAGAGCTAAGATCTGATGACCACTTGTTAGGGCTAGGGCGCCACCTATACCTGCAATGAGAGGTCCTCCGATGAGTATGAGTGGTAGGCCTCTTGCTATTATCGCGCCAAAGAGGAGGGCTCCTACAGCTATAAGATAGTATATTGAATGTGGCCAGGCATCGTAGAGTATCGGCAAGTACAATATAGTGATTGGTAGAATGTACTTCATCCTGCTCCATCCAGGCTCGCTTCTAAGAGCCAAACCACTAGCTGGTAATGCAGCCAATGCTGCAATCAAAGTGATAGACTCTGATAGAGATAATCCGTTGGATGATTTTACTGCAAGGATTACTCCGTAGATGAGAGTTGATAACCAGACCCCTAATATTCCTCCTTCCTTTGGAATTATTCCTTTTCTCATTATTATTTTATAGTTTCTAATATCTGTATTACCCATTTCCTCATGCGACCCAGTCTCCTTACAGTTAATGCATACCCTTTATGTAACAGCATATGTAAGTGTAAGTAGACAAACGTACGTAGAAGTCAATACACCATACGAAAAACAAGTGTTTGTCAAACAGAGTAGAAGTGACTCTACAGCTACATAGTCGGAGAATGCACGGCACAGGGTAAAAAGATAGACAATATTCTCTTGTCTCTAGGGATAATCCTAGAGGATCATGTTTAGTAGTAGGAGTTAGAGGACTGGTGCGGGGGGTGGGATTTGAACCCACGCAGGCCTACGCCATCGGGTCCTGAGCGCTCTGGCGATAATGTTCACGATGATCCCGTGAAGGCTCTGGTCAATCTTAAGGTTCATGGTTTTTTGAGGAAAAGGGTTGGCCGCCCTCTTACAGAGAAATTAGAGGAAGAATTCATGTCCTGGTGTCTCACATCTGCGAGTGAAAAGGTCTGTAAGGAATACATCAGGAAGCTGAGGGAAATTGACTCTGGCGAAAAACTGGTTGAATCCAGCAGGTGGCATATAACAGCGTACAAGAAGCTCATGCGATATCTATGTGAAGTCAAAGGAGTAAGGAAAGCCTGTCATGAATTTAACCGAGTTAAATCGAGGAAGAGCAACACAGATCTCTGGGTGCCTAACGATGATGAGATGGCTCATAGCATAGAGACAGCGTGCAGACACGATTTCCGCCTATGCTGGTATTACAAGATTCTACTATACACGGGCCTCAGGAGCGTTGAGGTTTCAAAGGCACTTGAAAAAGCTGAATGGAAAATGGAAGACGGCATCTGGTTACAGACTCTCCAACTATATCGGGGGAGCAAGAATGCTTTTCTTGCTTTCAGCATAGAAAAGCCTCCAAAGATATCGGTCAGGCCCGACTGGGTGAGCCGTAAGGCTAAGAAGCTTGGTATTGTTGCGCCAAAGTATGTGAGGAAATTCGTCTCCACGAAGATGATAGCCCTAGGCGTCCAGGAGATCGTGGTTGATTTCATTCAGGGTAGAACGCCTTCAACAGTACTCAGGCAGCGTTACGTCTTCCTGAGGGAGATTGCAAAGCGAGAATATAGGTCTAAGTATGCAGAGTGGTTGAAAGGGTTTCTATCGAGTATTGGAGCTAATCTTAATCATAACATGGAAGAATACTCATAGGTTAGTGGGCTGATTCCAGCCTCTGAGGCATGATAGTTGATTATCCAGTCACGGCTAAAACAAGCCCATTACATACTGCTGTGGCCGTTTCATCTAGATCGCAGGAGGAGGAAAAATCTGATGTGTGGAGGGGGCGAGGAAAAGCCGGACTAGTTTACCGAGCCACGCAAACCATACACCTCCCTCTTCACCCTGAGCACGCGTCCCCTACCCGCTAGATCATATAGTGCCCTCCTCAGCCTGCCCTCGCCGACCACGCCCGAGAAGATGAGTTTAAGCTCCCGCCAGAGGAGCGGTCTGCCCGCATCTTCCAAGACCATTAGCGCCAGCTCCTCCACCACATCATCGTCCAATCTTGCCACGATTTCGAGGTCATCTCGTTCGTCGATTATTTCAAGAAACGATTCATGAATCGCGAGCAGTTTCTCCCTGAGTTTTGACACGAGATCCTTATCGATTAACATTTTCTGTAATCCCATGATAAACACACCCCATTTAAGGTAGGGGATTTCAACTAAAGGTTAAATTTCTTCCGAAAATTATAGGCTACGCATGCAATATATGGAGGTGGAAGAAATGTTTGGGTCGGGCAGGCTCATCGGGGCGGTAGTGGCTATCTTCGCGGTTGCCATAACCCTCTGGGTGCTGGGCTTCGGTGCAGGAATGTTCGACAAGATAAAGACAGACATTGCTTCGAGCGATAATATAACGATACCGAGCGATCTGGATCAGGCATACAATACGGGTATCAAGTACACGGATCTCGGCGGCAGGCTAGCCATCTACGTGATGATACTGGCGTTGGTTGTGACGTTCTTCGCCGTAATCTTCAGCATGTTCAACCCGTACTCATATGGTGGCACGCCGCCCTCAATATAGCCTCTTCCCACCACAGACCTCTTTTTCTATGTTCACTCCGCCTTTCGGCATGTTCTACGGAGGTCTAGGCGGAGCAAGAGTACCCAACATATAGTCCCAAACCCACTAACTAAACCTTCTTTTTATTTTTTCTTTATAACTATAGCAAAACCTCTTCTCATGAGTTATGTGGACCCCCCTCCGCGAAGTATGTGGACCCCCTTTCGCGGAGTATGTGGACCCCCCTTCTATGTGGACCCCTTTTTCGGCATGATAATATTCTCCCCGTTTTACATGGACAACTGTGTTATGAAAAAATACTAAGAAAAATAAACGAAACGCATATACCATATGAGGGGAAATAGCATGCTTTGGAGAAGGAACGAGCGTGTCGAAGCCATCAAGGAGATTCTCGAGAAAAACGGTGTAAATGAAAAAGACGCCGATAAAGTGCTTCTCTCTTTGTGAGTTATTTGCTTCTCCTAGCTCTTCCTGGTTTGTCCGCTTTCTTCTGGTGGAGATGTGGGACGTTGGGTGGAACGCATATAGGATATGGGTGGGACTGTGGAGTTTGGAGCATTCCCTGGAATTAGCAAGTGTTATTCAAGGCTAAAGAACCCTAGAGTCCCAGCCCATATGTCTGGGGTGCTCTTCGGTCTTTGCCTCGTGAAAGAGTATATGAGGAGAGAGTACATCCGTGGTAGGCTGCCGAAACAGCTACGCGTCTCCAATATCATAAGAGAGCTCGGCCTAAGCGATACCAACGCCATTCGAACAAGGATAGGCTGGGCTCTTGGAGATCTCACGAGGTTCGGGCTTCTTGACAAGAGGAATGGGGGTGGATCCAAGCATAGATATGTCTTGAATGAGGAATTCATCCGCCATCTACAGAAGTATGGTTGCCTTACTAGGTGCGATTCGAGCTGTCCTTTGTTCGGCTCCTTGAAGTGTCCATTCTTAGAGGGGGTTGCCAGAAGTGCTTGACGAAGTTGGTGCCAGTGGGGAGTTAGGCCTCGCCGATATCCATGCGGGTTCAAACTCTGGCGTGATGGTCGAAGAAGTTGGCATTCAGCGGGTAAGGTTTGAAAACAAGAATTCGGGGCAATTCACTGTTCTCGACAAATATAGTATAATTGTCTTGAAGGAAAGGAGTATGGGTGATACTAGGGAGCCTGGTTACGTTGTTATTATATCGATCATAGAGAATGGGGAGATTCATCCGCTACCGCCTGTTAAGATTGTTGGCCTGGATAGTGTAGATGTGCTTGCCGCCCAGTTGCTTTCGTATGTAGATGACTCTGACGTCGAAGTTCTCTCGCGCGCTATAATGCATTTCATCAAATATTTCGACCTATATCGGCTGCAATACGAGGCTGCACTTGTCCGTGTCAAGCAGGCTGGCTTTTCATTAGGCGAACTTCAGCAGTTCTCGGCTCTTAATATGATGGCTAAGCCCAGCGTTAGAGAGCAGATCGCCGAGTTATTGGCAAATACATTGATGAGGAGATATAGTTTTGCTACGGTTCACGACGAGCTCCTTTGTTATCAGGATGGTATCTACGTTCGGTGCGAGAAGAAGGTTGAGGCGTATATAGAGGTATTAGTTGCAGACCAGCCGATTAAGGCTAAAGTAACTAGAAGCACGGTTAGTGAGGTGATTGGCAAGCTAAAGAGAAGAAGTGTTGTTGAAGCCGAACGATTTGCGCGTGATAGGTTCATCCTAGCATTCAATAACGGCCTCTTTAATACTCGGGAATGGGTTGAAAATGGTAGCTTTGCGCTCTCGAGATATGATCCCTCAATTTATGCAGTCCACAGGATCCCCCACAGGCTGGATCAAGACTTGTTTAGGAGAATGATGGAGGAGGAAGGGATCGGGCTCTTCGCGCACCCAGTAGATATTGCTGCCCTGGCAGAGAAGTATACGCCCAAGACCTGGAAGGCTTATTCCGACTGGGTAGGCGAGGAGCAGGCGCCCCTGCTGTACGAAATAGAAGGATACACACTCTACCCTGATTACCCGATTCACAAGGCCTTCCTACTCGTTGGAGAAGGATCGAATGGTAAATCAACATACCTAAGGAAACTGAGAGTGGTGCTTGGCCCGTCGAACGTGTCTTCTGTAACTCTTGCTCAGATTACTAATCCCAGCCAACGATTTGCTGTTGCAGAACTCCATAGAAAGCTGGCTAATCTTTCGGGAGAGCCAGGCAAGGGCTCTAAAGGGAGAATTAGAGATACTGATATTTTCAAAAAGTTGACTGGCGGAGACTTGATCATGGCCGAGAGAAAATTCAAGGATCCATTTCAGTTCGTGAATTATGCTAAGATGATATTCTCTGCTAATAGGTTGCCTGAGGTTGACGAGGATACTCATGCTTTTTGGAGGAGATGGGAAGTCGTCAAGTTCCCCAATCAGTTCCGAGATGATCCCACGTTCTTCGATAGAACCTTTACTGAGGCCGAGGTCGAGGCTGGAATAATTGTCTCCCTCTTCGCTCTCAGGAACGTGCTACTCAGGAGGAGCTTTACTGGAACAAAGGTAGATGTTAAGGAAGAGTGGATGAGGAGAAGCAATAACGTGTATAGATTTGTGAAGGAGATGTTAGAAGGCGGCTATATTGAGCTGTCCCCTGAGGCTTTTGTGTTGAAAGCAGACCTCTACAGCCTCTATGTCATGTGGGCTAGAGATGTTGACGAGGATCCCAAGAAGAAGAGGAAGTTCACAGAGGATCTGATGAGGTATTTCGGCGTCAAGCCTGGGAAGAAGAAGATCAGGGGTAGGACGGAGAACGTCTACTTCGGTGTCCGCATAGTGAGGAATCCCTACGATGAGGAATCCGAAGAAGAGAGCGAGCAAGGCTTGTTGGGGTGGGCGTGATGCTTTTTCCATTAACTCTGCAGAGGTTCCAGAAGTTCCAGGATGAATTCTATTATTATTGTGTTTCCCCCCGATTTTCATTAATTAATAGATTTGATCCTGGAACTGCTGGAACCGTGGTATTTAAACCCTCCATTTCCTGTGGAGAATTCTCTACCTTATTATCAATTGTTTTAACACAGAATTCAATTGTACACTATTCTACATCCTGGAACCCTATACTTAACACCTTATCCGCTTTATATACTAATTGGGGGATTTACCGTGAAGAAAAATAAGAAGTGGGATGAGGTTCTAGGCGGGTTCGTGGAGAAGTGGGTCTGCGGCCACCTAGAAGACTGCCTGCTAAGGGAGTATGGGGTTCCCGCTAGGCTGGGTATCCTGGACTGGGTAGAGGTATGGCATAGGATCCTGAGCAAGCCCAAGCAGGGACATCACTTGAGTGTTGCGGGCTACAGGGACAGAAGCCATACCTCAATGGTTATGGACAGGATAGGCTTCGACTTCGACTCTGACCCGCACCATTTGGATAAGGCTCTAGGGGACGCTCTAGCCCTGATCCGCTACCTGAAGGATTCCTACGGCGTGGATGGAGCGCTCCAGTTTACTGGGAGACGTGGCTACAGGGTGTGGGTTTTCCTCAAGCACTCGCTTGATCCAGGAATCTATCCAGAGTTCGTGAAGAGCTTGATCGCCCAGGTCAAACTGGGCACCCTGGATACCGTTGCGGCTCTTGATGTGCGACACTTGTTTCGAATACCCTACACGATCCACGAGGTGACTGGGAAGAGGACGAGGTTCCTTGACCCGAAGAGCCTTGAGCCTATCAGGGTAGAGGATTGGGATTACCAGCTCTATGAACCCCTAGACCCAGGCATGGTTAAGATCGTTAGGGTTGTAGTCGAGCCACCACAAGTTATCATAATAAGAAAGAAGCATAAGGGGAACGAATCGGCTAACCGTTACGGCTGGATCGAGAGGATCCTTGAGGCTGGCCTGCCTGATGGTAGGAAGCGGTTCATCCTCTGGATCGCCTCTAGGTACCTAGTGAACGTGAAGCGGTTGAGTATAGAGGAAGCATTGGGGGAATTGAATAGATTCCTGGATAAGAGCTGCGAGAACTATGGTAACTGTAGCAAGGTCTACCAGAGCTGGATTAGAAGCGTACTTAGAGCCGTGAAGGATAGGGGATACAAGCCCCCAAGCCTGAGAACATTAAGCACCAAACACCCAGACCTATACCAACTAATCCAACACAATGGTAACCCGTCAAGCGCTCATGGAATACCCGAGCCTATAGCTTCATTCCTAGAGGAAACAGGCCTAACAGAATTCACCTATCAAGATGTAAAGAGCTGGATTGAGGCCAAGAAGGGTAGGGTAACAGCTGGAGAATGGAGCAAAATAAGCAGGCTGATTAGGAGGCTGGCAGAGGAGGGCAAACTGGGGCGAAAATACTACATTGATGGTCGATGGGTAGATCATGGACCTGGCCCCGTGGCAGAGGCTTCGCCCCGTAGAGTTCGTTTTTACATGTTGGAGAAAACGTCTCAGTAGTATATGATTGTGGCAACATACAATATATCTCTGTGTGGCTCGTCGTAGGGATAAGCTTAACACGTCAGAGTGGACTAGTGTCGAATGATGATTGGACAGCCCGACTCACGTGTGGGACTCTAGTCCACTTCAATCCTCCTAGCAATAGTTTTCCTGGTGTCTGGGGTGAGACAGGCTGGGAACCCCTTTGGGCAGGGGAGAACGGCGGTAGATTATGTTCAGAACGTGGACTATGTTTACATTATCAACAGTCAACTAGCCAGGATATCTAAAGCAAGGTCGAAGTTCGAGGGCCCCCCACTACATCCAGGCGACCCGCCACCAATAGTTGCACTAGAAGAATACCTGGCCGCCGTCGAGGCCCTCTATGCTCTCCTACTCCCACACCTCAGGATGGGTTCAGAAGAGTACTTATCGAAAGCAAGGAAGCTCTACAAGTTAACCAAAAAATATATGGCATTAAAAGATGAATACGACAAGTGCGAATATAAGCGATCCGCATACTCAATCATGGCTAGGCGCTTGAAATCAAAGATTGGAATAGAGCCGAGAGCTACTCCTGGGAAGGAACAAGAAGAAAAAGATGGCTGCGAGAACAGGTTCGGGGGGATGTTAAAAGAGGTCGATGATAAGATTCAAGCTATCATCGAAGAGATGCCCGAAGACGTCAAGTCGGCTGTAGGGGAAGCCCTTACTGTTTTCCACGCCATATATTTCATCATTGACAAGGCGGTCGAGAAAATGCTAACCAATCTCGACAAGGCGGGACTGCTTATAAAGTCTAGGAGGATCATGGTGGGGGCTGCAAATGATCCTGGCAGATCTCATTAAGAGGGCATACAAGAACAATGGAGTGGTGACCGCCTACGTCTACGGAGACTTTGGCTTCGGCAAGACCAGCTACGCCCTGTGGACTGCCTACGAGGTATACGGGGATTGGGACACGGTTCTAAAGTACGTATTCTTCAGGCCCGAGGAGGCAATACAAGTTCTAGGCAGGGCTATTCGAAGCAAGAGAAGGATACCGCTCCTAATCATGGACGATGCTGGCCTGTGGCTGGATAGATTAACATGGTATGAGGATTCAAAGATCAGATTCATGGAATTATTCAACCTCATAAGGAGTATAGCGGCGGGCGTCATATTTACTACGCCTAGCCAGGAGCTTCCGAAACAGATTTTGAATAAAGCGTTTTTCAGGATAAATGTCACTCCCGCCAGTATGGAGGAGAGCGAGGAAGCTTACAGAGCCGCCAAACTTGCAGAGAGTTATGGGTTGAAACCATATGTGTCGAAAGCGACTGGCTATAAGCTCAAAACCCTGCCTAGCTTTTTCCAAATGCTCAAGAAAACATTCCTAGACTATTACCCTACTCATTACCCTATATTTCATGAATATGAAAAGAAGAGGCGGAGGGCCCTGATCCACTATTACAATAAGCTGAAAGATTCCATTGCAGATAGAAGATTCGATATGCAGCAAGGCATTGAACTGGCCAGGAAGCTTATCCATGAGGGGAAAACGACCGCCACAATAGTGAAGGAGCTTATGAAAAAAGGCGTGCCAAGATCGACCGCCTACCGCTGGGTTTCTGCAGCAAGAAATGGGGCCTAGCTTTTTTGCTGTCGACTCAGAGAGAAACATTTGATGCACGATATCACAGCCAGGGAATACCGCGAGGATCAGCAATTATATAGTAGTATGCGGTATAGTTCTCAAGCGGGCGACTGAAAAGTTGTACGTGTATATAAAGCGTGTTAAATATGGCAAAAAGAAGTATCATTATTTAGTGGTGGAGGAATATCTTGGAAAAGGTAAGAGGAAAATAATATTCCAAAGGTCAATCAAGAAGATCCTCGAGGATTATGTCAAGTTGCAGCAGTTAGAGGGTTGGTGCGGGGGGTGGGATTTGAACCCACGCAGGCCTACGCCATCGGGTCCTGAGCCCGACCCCTTTGGCCAAGCTCGGGCACCCCCGCACTCTTCATTAAACTGATATCATTACTTACGGGTTTTTATTATTGCCCCGTCAACCATCCACAATTAGGTGTGAGTTTATGACTGGGTATTGTGAAGCCGATAGTGTTGGCGAGGCTATATCAGTTCGGGTGGAGTCACTCGAGGATCTTGTTAGGCTTGCGAGTAGTCTTGCTGGTCGTATGGTTGTGATGCCTGTTTACAGGTTTAAGACTAGTAAGGGTGCAGTGTATTTCTTACAAATGATGTATAAGGATTACTACAGGTGTTATGGTCTGCCTGTAATCTACTATTATCTACGCGAGGGGGATGATTTAGAGGCTAGTCGTGTAAAATACATTATCGCGAGGGCTGATGAGTCTGGTGAGAAAGTCGAAGTCACAGATAGGGTTAGGCCTGGCTGGATAGCGGTTCCCGTGATAAACCTTGCTGAAAAACCAGTCTATGTACCGGTAGAGGCATGATTTTCTACTCCATCAAGGTCTTGGAGTACTAGTTTTTCCAGAGAGAATGCTAGTCCTCTACCCATTGAGTTCTTTAGCAGCTCTCTTCCCAGCAGCGTGATCTGGTATATCTTGTAGGTGCCCCTCGCGTAGACTTTCTCGATCA
>WAKH01000098.1 GCA_015523485.1 Thermodiscus sp.
ACACCATGCGTCAAGGGTAAAACATCCCTGAAGATGCTCTACGATCCAGACAGGTTGAAGAAACCGCTTAAACGAACCAACCCAGACAGAGGCTTCGTCATTGATGAGAAAGGAACAGTACGGGAAATGATCGACCCCAAGTGGGTGGAGATCTCTTGGGACGAAGCACTGGATCAAATAGCCGATAAAATCGCCGAGGCAATAAAGACGTGGGGTCCCCAGTCGATAGTCTTCATAGGACACGGTAAAGGATCCGCTCTAGCTAACCTCATAGGAACGCCAAACGTGATCAAACACCACTCAACTTGCCACTCATCATGGGACGTTACTCTAAAACCAATGTTCGGCGGATTGCCAAATGCGGACATGGAGAATTCCAAGCTAATCATTAGCTTCGGCTTCGACCAGGGTGCTGGTAAGTCAAAGAACCCATTTGCATGGCTATTCTCGGCCGCCAAGAGGAATGGCGCCAAGATAATTGTATTCGAGCCCAGGCTATCCGAGACAGCAAGCAAAGCTACTGAATGGATACCGATAAAGCCCGGGACTGACGCCGCGGTTGCCTTCGCAATGGTTAACGTGATCATAAGCGAAGGACTATACGACAAGGACTTCCTGCTAAAGTACACCAACGCGCCGATACTAGTCGATACAAATAACTATACCTACGTGAAGGACGAAGATGGAAACTTACTAGTTTATGATGAAGCGGTCAACGATATCGTACCACTCGCCAACGCGAAATCACCAGCCCTAGTATGGAGCGGGGAGTACAATGGAAAGAGTGTAGCTACAGCATTCTACCTGATACAAGAGAGGATATCTCAGTACACTCCCGAGTGGGCGGAACAAGTCAGTGGAGTGCCAGCTTCAAAGATTAGGGAGATAGCGAGGGAATTCGCGACAGTCAAGCCAGCAAGTATACCACATTGGAAGCGTTCGGGTGGTACCGGTCCCAACAGGGAGCAAGGCGTTGAAACCTACAAAGCTATTGCGCTATTGATGACGCTAACAGGGAACATCGAAGTACGTGGGGGATGGATACTAAACAGGACGGCGAAGTTCATATCAAAGGCGATAAGCAAGAAGCCCAAGAAGAAGTTCTCAGACCTATACCCTATCCCCGACGAGTATCAGGGCAAGACCATCGACGAGAGGGAGAAGTTCCCAGTATACAATAAGCACACTAAGGAAGGTGCATATCAGAAGATCTGGTACAACATCCTAAACGATTATCCATACCCCGTTAAAGTCCTCATAGTATGGGGCCAGGGCCTCCAAGCCTTCATGGACTATGAATTAATAGAGAAGGCGATAAAGCATGTCGTAGAAGATAACAACGGTATAGTAGTAAACGTTAACATATACCCGGACGAGATGGCCACTCTCGCAGACATTGTCCTACCAGAGAAGCTGTTCCTCGAAGGGGGCCCATCGATAGGTTTCTCCAAGAGCTTTGACATAACATACCGTATACACTGGGTAGACGGTATTGAACCAGTGTATCCCGATGTAAAGAGCGAGGGCTGGATAACAAAACAGCTTGCATACAAGATCGGTGAACGCCTTGGAATCAGCCCTGATACGCTGGAGAAGGAGTACTTCTCAGAATACTTCCTCCTAAGTAGTGAGGAGAAGCTCAGGAAGATGATAGACACTTACAATGAGAAGCTAGGAACAAACATAACCCTTGAAGAGCTGAGCCAGAAGAAAGTTATAAGCGTGCCATGGAAGCCTAAGGATCTATCCAGTCTAAAGACGCCGTCTGGAAGAATAGAGATTCTGATAACCGAGCTAGCCGAGAACGGATATGACCCGCTTCCAGCCTGGAAGGATACATTCACTTACAATGGCAGCCTGTCACCAGGAGAGCTAGTTGTAGTATCGTCAGTCTTCGCGATGAATAGGCACTCGAAGACTGTAAACAACGAATGGCTACGCTACTTCCTAGCGAAGCACCACGCAGACAAGGTATGGATTCACCCGAGCACAGCCGAGAAGATTGGAGTGAAGGAAGGCGACTACGTCATTGTAGAGTATTCACGGCCCTTTAACCGCAACATAGTAGTACATGCTCCAACTTATAAGCTCCTCGCCAGAGTACACGTTACGGAGGCCGTAAGGCCCGATGTGATCTTCATACCTCATGGAACAGGCCAGCTATCCCAGTTCATGAAGAGCTACGACTTCGGAACAAGGGGAGGAGACGGTCTAATCAAGCCAGTCATTGTGGACTACAAGAACCCCGCGGCATCAGCCGCGGATCAGGATTTCATTGTGAGGGTGAGAGCATATGCCTAGGTATGGATTCGTAATAAACCTTTCCACTTGCATCGGCTGCGGCGCTTGCGTAGCCGCATGTACCGAGGAGAACACGCAAGTACTCAAGGAACTCAGCGATGAGGCAAGCGTACCACTGGGTGGCAGGAGAGATATCAGGGTCGTAGAGGATGGAAAGTTCCCATCAGTGCTAAGAATAAGCTACCATCATACCTGTATGCACTGTGAGGACGCACCATGTGTTAGCGTATGCCCGACCGGTGCATCATATAGGACTGATGAAGGAACGGTACTTGTTGACTACGAGCTATGCATTGGATGTAAGTATTGTATAACGGCGTGCCCCTACAATGCAAGATACGTAAACGAAACCCTCGGAGGTCCCGATAAGTGTACGATGTGCTATCACAGGCTCAAGCAGGGATTACTGCCCGCCTGCGCAACATCTTGTCCAACCGACTCAATAGTATTCGGCGATCTCGACGATCCCAACAGCGAAGTAGCCAAACTGGCTAAACACGCCATACCGGTAGGAGCTTCGCTAGGAACGAAGCCCAAGGTATACGTTATTCCCCCGTAGCGGGGTGATATGGGTATGGAAGAATTCGTATTCGTGGGCCAGGAATGGTGGGGCTGGATAATAGCAGGCTACCTGTTCCTCGGCGGCCTCGCCGGCTTAACACTGCCTATAGCATACTATTACTGGGTAAGGGAGAAGAACAGGGCCATGAGCCTCGCCGGCGGACTAGCATCCTTTATCGCAATAGTCGTGGGTATACTCTTACTCATAATAGATCTCGGCAGACCCCAGAACGTCATGGCAATGTTCACAAGCCCCAAGCTCAACCTACACTCCTGGATGACAATAGGAACATACATCATCGTACTATTCACAATATTCTCAGGGCTATACACGCTACCCTTCATCCCCGGACTAGGACTACTCCGCAAGAGAGAATATAGGAAGTACATAACAGCGATAGGAGGGATCGCCGCATTCCTAGGCCTAGCAACCGCAGCATACACAGGCTTCCTACTAGCCGCCGCAAGAGGCGTACAATTCTGGAATACACCCCTACTCCCAGTACTCTTCGTCGCCTCCGCAATATCGAGTGGTCTTTGTCTTTATTGTGCCGTGGTATCACCAATACTATTGAAAACCAGCCCATCATTCAGGGAAGCCGCAGTGCGAATAAGGCTAGAACTCCAGAGACTCGACGCATACGTGATTATAGGTGAACTCTTCATACTATTCGCATACCTCAACATCTCACTATGGGGTAGTCCTGGGGCAAGGGAATCAGCGCTTAGACTGATATCAGGCGACCTAGCAGCCGCCTTCTGGATAGGTGTAGTAATAGCAGGATTAATTGTACCATTATTGATACTCCTAGGCTACACACTGAGAAGGAAGGAAGAGTCAACTCCAGTGATAATAATGTCAGCTATAGCAGGATGGTTAACCCTTATAGGAGCACTACTTCTCCGATACCTCATACTACACGCAGGGGTTATCCCAACCCCCATCACATAATTTTTCTATCCCCCACATGTAGAACAAGCTAATTAACGATTCTTCTAGGTATACTAGTGTGGATAGGATTGAAAGGCCTTGTACTAGCTGGCGGCAGATCCTCCAGATTCGGTTCAGATAAAGCGTTAGCATATTTCGAGGGACGCCGCTTCATAGAGATAGCAGTCAGCCAGGTTTCAAGCATTACGTCAGAGGTTTGCATATCACTCTCCAAAAAGTCTAGTAGGCAGTTAATCGATGCCGCATTGACCTATACTGATTGCATAATTTATGATAAGGAGCATCCATGCGGAGGCCCCGTGAAAGGAATACTCTCAAGCCTCGAGGCCCTCAAAGATGATATAGTATACGTAACAGTGGATCACCCATACCTTAAGCCCGACACACTGGTTGAATTTTACCGCAAAGCGCGGGTACTAAGTCCTTCCGCGGCTACGATAATTTCTGATAAGGATAGTACTGCGCAGTCTATAGGATATGTTTCTAAGCGTGCAGTGGATCATATTCGTAGAGTATGTCGTGTAAAGCGTGGTAAAACCCGGCTTATCGACATATACCGTTTGCCTAAGTCTCTATTCGTAGGATGGAGTCTTCTTACCAGTGATCCATCTGAGTTTACAAATGTAAACGAACCACGAATCCAACCACAAATAAGTCGTACGGGCGTGGATGAAATCTTCTACCTTAACCACAACTACTTCTTGGAGTTTGTGGATAGGTTTGCTGAAGGCAATTACATGGAGGCTCTAGCATTACTACTCCTCGAGGAACAACTATACATGAAACTCGGGCCGAAATTCTTATTGAAATATGTTTATAAGGATATAGATTATATGCTTTCAAAACCTACGTTATAACAGCATAAATACCAGTTGAATCCACATATAAATATCTGTTCAAATATGTACATTTATCCATCCTTCACTAATAGATCAATATGGGGCAGAAAACGTGTATCATCCTCTACAACATAGACCGTGACGGTGTTGATTCATGGTCATCATAATTGATAGGAACACTAGCGAGGACATGGCTCTAAACGGAGACTTCCATATCGTTGACTCAGAGCGTATAGAAGACACGATATTGAATTATGTACTCAAAGATGAGGTTGTCGTAGCACTCTATCCAGACGCTTATAGGCGGCTTCCACGCTTATTTGATAGGATTAAGTCGGAGGGAGGCAATCCCTATCTATATGAGCCTATCAGCACGAAATATGCACATGTATTAGGTTCTAAGTTATTACAATATTATCTTAAAATGAAAGAGAAAATATTATATAAGACTAAACCTTGGAAGGCCCACTATAGGATAACATTAACGAAAAAGGTATCAAGGAGAGCACTTCTAAGAACCCCAATAAATGCGATCCGAGAATACATAGCAGCACCGATCATGAGCGATCCAATTAAATGCGAGTCCATAACTAGGTGTAATAACTGTATAATGGCGTGTCCGAACGAGGCACTAAGAGGTAAACCGCCTGAAGTTTTGATTGAATCTTGCACTGGGTGTGGTATTTGCATGGCTCAATGTCCATTTGACTTAATCGTTATGCCGGGCTGGAGCACGCAAAAAATCATAGATGCTATCGACACCGTCAGAAAAATGTGTAACGAGATAACAGTAATAATATCAACGCGTAGCAAAGCTGCAGTCATAGACGATATTTTGGATATAGTGAGGGGTCTGGTAATTGTTGACCTAGTGGACAAGGTAGATTGGGTTAATGAGAGAATTATCATAGCATTGTTGATGCGTGGAGCTAATAGGATCATAGTATACTATAACCCAGATGAAGAACATGGTCAACCCAGTTTCAGCCGTCTAATAAGTCAGGGGTTGCCTATCTACCTTATCAAATCAGTAAAAGAACTAGATGGGATTCAGCAACTACTCAGAACACATACTAATCAGGTCAGGCCAGGTAGGATACAGGTCAATACACATACCCCCGTCAAGGGGATGATTAGGGTAACTGAGGATTGTAGTCTCTGCGGAGCCTGCGAGGCGATCTGCCCTACTGGTGCGATAACTCAGAAAATGGTTGAGGACGAGTTTATGTTATTCTTCCGCCACGATAGATGCGTGGCGTGCAAGCTTTGCGAATCTGTTTGTCCACATAATGCACTAGTTGCGTCCTATATCGTGGATACAGACATGTTTGGAAAAGAGTCGACCCTGGCAAAGGACAAGATTGCCAGGTGTAGGAGATGTGGTCAACCGTTGGGCCCAATGTCTAGGATACGTAGATTGGAGAGCATACTTAGAGAAAAGGGACATAATTCGAAAGTGATAGAATCTTTGTGGCTTTGTGATAAGTGCAAAGAGATCGAGTATAGCATGATCTACACTGGAATAATTAAGAGAGAATAGGGTTTGCCCGTGGATTTGTTTCATTGTTTTATGTGAATATGATAATTTATTTCGTTTTTAATGGTATATTTTTATCAAAGACATAAAAATTCCAGTATACATTAGAAGGATATAAGGCGAATCCCCTACTACAAATTGATAACTCATTAGGGGTTTCACTGTGGGAGATGAAGTAAATAATAAAATAATAAATATATTAAATTCAAAAACAAATATAATGATTCTAATGCACCTAGCTAGGGGACCCTCATATCCGCGAGAACTAGCAAGACTGCTAGGAAAAAATGAATCAGACATAAGCAAAAGACTTAGAAGAATGGAGAAAATAGGATTAGTCAAAGGGAGATGGATAAGGCTCCATGGAAAAACCCTAAGGCTCTATTCAACAAACGTCGAAGCCATCAGACTAGATTTTAAGAGGGGAGAGGTGATAATATCTACAGACAATTACAGTATAAGGAGAAACGTGTTAAACCTATGTAACCCGAAGACTCTGGATCCTCCAATTGATTTCGTGGGAAGGCATGAATTATTAAGTAAGCTAAGATCGAACCGCGGCTTCATCTATGTGTGGGGTCCACCAGGTATTGGTAAGACAAGCCTAGTCTCCAAAGCATTCGAAGGAGAAGAAGTCATATGGCATATGGCTAGGGAATGGGAAGGATTAACTACTCTAGCTAAGAAACTGGCATGCTTCCTTGTTTCAAAAGGTTACCACGAGGTGCTAGACTATATAATTGGTCTTGAAATCGAGCCAGAGTCCTTTGCAAACGTCATATCCAAGCATATGTCGATTGAGAACAATGTCACTATTGTAATTGACGACTATCATAGAGCCTCCCAAAAGCTAGCTGACTTCGTTGAACATCTATATGCCAGTGGATTCAGCGCTAGACTAGTAGCAATTTCACGCCGAAGACCTGCTGGCCTCTGGAAGAGAGCCTTAGTGGTAAAAGTACCTCCACTTAGCAAAGAGGAGACAAAGCAGTTTTCAAGGATACACAAGCTCGACTTCAGGGAGGCCTGGATTCATACTCGCGGTCATCCAGGCTTTCTTAGGCTATACTCTGAGATTCCCGGTAGCTATAGGGAGAGAGCCATAGATTACATAACGAGCGATGTTCTAAATGAACTGAGCGAACTTGAGGTCGATATACTCATTTTACTAGCTACACTTCCAGATCCTATAGACAAGACACTACTATCGCGCATATTCGGACGGAGAATCGATAGATACCTGTATAATCTTAGGAAGTTGGGCCTTATCGTTGAATTGGACAGGGCAGTAACTGTGCCAGACTTCCTAAAAGGGATATTGGCAAATCCCGAGAATGTAAAAGACGTTATTCTTAACCTAATAAATAAGTTAATGAATGGTGGTTGGGAGGACAAGCTACGAGCAATGAGATACTCGCTCGTCATAAATTATAATCTCGTGCCTGCAAAAATTGCCAAGTGGCGGTTAACTTCCAACGACTACACGTACCTATACTACCTGGATTCCTATGGAGAGCTGATTAAAGCAGC
>WAKH01000099.1 GCA_015523485.1 Thermodiscus sp.
AAGAAGAAATAGTGTTTTTAATGTCCAGCTCCTGCGTTAGCTGGTAAGTGGGGAAGGTGGAGTAGGAGATGGTAACTGCACTAGAGGTCCCAGCGGATCTATTGATAAAGAGGGTTGCAGAGAAGCTGAAGAAGTATGAGCAGATCAAGCCACCAGCATGGGCCTACTTTGTAAAGACAGGTGTCCACAAGGAGAAGCCCCCTGAAGACCCCGACTGGTGGTATGTAAGGGCTGCTTCAATGCTGAGGAAAATGTATAAGAGCGGAGAGCCGATCGGAATAGAGACCTTCAGGACCATATATGGTGGTAGGCAGAATAGGGGCTCCGCACCCGAGCACTTCAGAAAGGGTTCGGGGAGTATAGTAAGGAAAATACTACAGCAGCTAGAGGCAGCTGGACTAGTTGTCAAGGTGCCTGGCAAGGGAAGGACCCTCTCACCAGCCGGTAGGAGTCTTCTCGACAAGACGGCCAAGGAAATACTCCAGGAACTCGTAAAGGAGAGGAAGGACCTAGAGATTTACCTCTAATCCTCTCTCAAGCCTATAACCACAATCCTCTAGCATCAGTAGCTCTAAATGCAGCTATAGAAGCGGTACTACTCGTCCAGCCGTGTGAATTCGTTTTCCTCTTAGACCCCTCTTATTAAAACCCTCAACTCCACCGATAACGTAAACGGGGTGGGTAACAGTGAGCATGGACGACAGAGAACTCGAAGAAATTAGGAGGAGGAAGCTGCTGGAGCTGCAGAGACAGCTGGAAGAGGAGGAGAAGAGGAAGGCTCTCGAAGCCGAGATGAGGGCTAGGAAAGAAGCAATACTAAGGCGTATACTAACTGATCAGGCAAGAGAGAGGCTGGCCAACATTAGACTTGTAAAACCAGAGCTTGCTGAGGCGGCAGAGAATCTCATTATTCAACTCGTGCAGGCTGGCCAGTTAATTCCCCCGGTGACTGATGAACAAGTAAAGGCTTTATTGCTGAGACTAGACTCTCAGGCCAGGCGAGAGTTCAAGATACGCTTCGAGAGAAAGAAGTAGGTGTAGCGGGATGGCAAGGAACAAGCCGCACGCGAGGAAGCTAAGGCTGGCCAAGGCCTTGAAGATGAACAGGGCTATACCTGCCTGGGTTATTATAAAGACTATGAGAAGGGTGACCTTCAACCCGGTAAGGCGCCACTGGAGGGTAAACAAGCTGAAGAAGTAGGGTGGTGGTAGTGGCTGAGAAAGAGAAGCTAGTCGAGGCTAGGGTATACAATGTCAACCTCTCACGAGTCTACTGGGGTAGGAGGACGAACAGGGCGGATAGAGCTGTCAAGCTACTGAGGGAGTTCGTGAAACGCCACACCAAGGTAGACAGGGTGTTGATCACGAACGAGGTCAACAATTACATTTGGAGCAGGGGTCGTGAGAAGCCGCCTAGAAGGATCTCCGTGCTAGTAAAGATAGTCGTGAAGGCTGAGGAAGAGGAGGAAGAGGAGAAGATAAAAGAGGCGAGAGTATACCTGGCGCCGAAGAAGTTCAAGCCCGGCAAGGTCGAGTTAGCGGCGAAGAAGTAGACATAGTTAATATACTATGCTGAATAAGGCCTTTTACGTCGCTCCACTAACTTGTTAACAGGTAGTGAGTGGTGCAGTAGTATGGTGAAATTCGAAGTACAGACGCTGAGTATAATGGGCAACTCCAATGTTGGAGTGTACATTTTCGCTACCGACTCATACGTGCTAGTACCTAAAGGCATAGACCCTGAGAAGAAGAATATCATAGCGGAAGTCTTCAAACTAGATCCCATCGAGGTTACTATCGCGGGCACCAGGCTAATCGGTGTCCTGGTGGGAGGCAACGATAAGGGCCTCCTTGTTCCTACGAACATTGAAGATGACGAGTTGAGATTGTTAAAGAAGAGCCTTGGCGACAGTGTGATAGTTGAAACACTGCCATCGCGGAATAACGCTATTGGAAACCTTATCGCGGCCAACTCCAAAGCAGCACTCGTCTACCCCGAGCTCGAGAAGAGTGCCTTGAAGATTATACGTGACACTCTCGATGTCGAGGTTTTCGAGAGGCCGATTGCGGGAGTATCGACTGTGGGCAGCGTTGTCGCTGTTACCGGGAGGGGAGGCTTGGTCCACCCTGATGCCACTGAGGAAGAGGTTAAGTTTTTGTCTGATACTTTCGGGGTCCCCTTCCTAACCGGAACGGTTAATTTTGGCGTTGCCTTCGTGAGAACAGGATTGGCGGCGAACTCGTGGGGGGCCATAGTAGGGGAAGAAACAAGTGGCCCTGAGATAGCCCGTATCCAGATGGCCCTGGGAGGTGGTGAGTGATGTCGGATGTCAAGATATACCTGGTAAGCGGGGAGATGATGCTGTCACACGACAGGTTCCCCGAGTGGAGGAAGTTTAGCATCTATGTTAGGGCAGTAAAGCCCGAGGACGCTATTGAGAAGGTTTACAGCGACCTGGGCAGCAGGCACAAGCTCAAACGCTATCATATCAAGATAAAGGAGGTAAAAGAAGTAAGCCTTGATGAGGTAGACGACCTGAGAGTAGTACGTCTATCAATGTTAACCAAATGGGTGAAGCCCTAGTGTCTAAAGAGCAGAGAAAGCCGCAACAACTAGTGGTAGACCCAAACGCTCTCATATTGCAGGCGCAGGAGCTAGCTCAAGTTATGGAGAACATGAGGAATCTGCTAGCCACTCTTACAGCTAGGAAGGATAGTCTAATCAGGGCGAGAGAGACCATTGAGGCCATCACTGAGGCCAAAGAGCCTCTACTGATCCCGGCAGACCCTGAGGGCGTGGTCTTCTATAAGGCAGTTCCACATGAATCAAACAAGTTCCTGGTCCATTTAGGCCTCGACGTGTATGCACTACTAGATAAAGAAGCGGTTATTGAGAAGATAAAGAAGAAGGAGTCCGAGCTCGATAAGGAGATAAAGATAGTAAGCGAGAGACTCGATGAAGCTAGGAGACAGTATGAGGCAATCCAGTCAATACTACAGCAACTAGCTGTAGCAGCCCAGGCACGCCAGGAAGGACTAGAGAGGAAGGCAAAGTAATCCTGGGAGGCTTATAGATCACTTCAACACTATACTCCTTTCAAACGAGGTGCCTCTGGTTGTTCGATAAGTTAAAGAAGGCATTTAAGCGAACGGTCAGCGA
>WAKH01000100.1 GCA_015523485.1 Thermodiscus sp.
GTATGGAGATTTGTTCTTGAATGCTCTGAAGGAGTTCGTGAAGTCTTCTCTCGGCAAGTTCTCTGGCTATAGGGTTGATGATAGTGTTGGCCTGGTGGTCGAGGGTTAAGGGTCTATAGTTAAGGTTTATTATACCGTTATCGGATTATTGATAACGGGAGTCGAGAGTGGAGAGAAGCGCACTCCTAGCCTCAGCCATAATCGTACTCGTCGTGATAGTCTTAGCATCATACACGTTCTTATTAAACAATAATAGCACGATAGCCGTGAAGGCAACGACTACGACAAGCCTCTACGCAACTGGCTTACTAGACTACCTCGGAGACAAATTCGAGGAAAAACACCCAGGTGTATCAATACAGTTCGTAGCCGTTGGCAGCGGCGAGGCCCTACGTAGGGCGGCCTCAGGTGATGCATGCTTCGTTCTAGTACACGCTCCGAGCCTTGAGATCCAGTACATTAACCAGGGAGTACTTGAATATCACAAGATCTTCGCTTACAACTACTTCATAATAGTTGGACCCTCTGACGATCCGGCTGGAGTAAGGCAGGCGACCAATCTAACCGATGTAATGGAGAGGATATATAGGGCGGGAGAAGAGGGCGAAGCCTTATTCATAAGCCGGGGGGACAACTCCGGCACCAATGTCAAGGAGTTACAGCTCTGGAAAATGGCTGGGCTAGACCCGAAGGGTAAACAGTGGTATATCGAGATTGGCCAGGGGATGGGCGAGACTCTGGTTATGGCAAGCGAGAAGAACGCGTATACACTGAGCGATATAGGCACTTATCTAAAGTTTAAGAAGGATGGTAGGATACCTAACCTCGAGATTCTATACAGTAACGACACGGCACTGATCAACATCTACAGTGCGTACCTAGTCAAGTCCTGCAGTGGTGAGGAGAGGAAGGCGGCTAAGGAGTTCATAGACTTCATAACGAGCGATGATGGTCAAATGCTCATAGCTAACTATGGGGTTGACAAGTATGGCCAGCCCCTCTTCTACCCGGCAAGCGATAAATTATCCATGCTCGAATCAACATGGAGCGAGCTTGCAGGACAGGGTTGAGGCTTGGAGCCCATACAAATCATAGTACTCCGATCCCTCACGATATCCGGTACAGCAACACTACTCGCCGCTCTATGGAGTATTCCACTCGCATACCTTCTAGCCTCCTCAAGGAGGTTTAGGCCACTAGTTTACTTCTTCGAGGCACTTGTAGGTATTCCAACGGTGCTAGTCGGCCTACTCCTATACCTACTCTTAAGCAGGAACGGCCCCCTAGGATTCCTCGAACTCCTCTACACTCCCCAAGCCATCATAGTAGGAGAGGCGCTCCTCATAACCCCCCTAATCACGGCAGTATCATACCAGACCATCCTCACAGGACTCTCATACTACAGGGAACTAGCGCTAACCTTGGGAGCAAGCGATAAGCAGGCAGCACTACTTGTATTCAGGGAAACCCTCCCAAGCCTCATCTCATCCGTTGTAATGGGCTTCTCTCGGGCCGTGGGAGAGCTAGGAGTCGCGCTGATAGTTGGAGGAAACATCAAGGGGTATACAAGGACTATGACTACATCGATAGCGCTTGCAACGGCAATGGGAGAGTATGAGGCAGCGGTTAAGCTTGGCCTTGTTTTGACTGCGATAGCAGTCGGCGTCTCCCTCGCTGTCAGGTTGGTGAGGAGAGAATGGGGATCAGAGTAGAGCTCCGCGGCGTCTCCTACATATACCCTGGAAGTAAATCTAGGGCCCTCAAGAACGTATCCATAACCCTCCGCAATGGAATGTGTTATGGTGTAACCGGCCCGAATGGAAGTGGCAAGACAACCCTCCTCAAGATCATATCACTCCTATACAAGCCTACTGATGGCCACGTTCTCTATAATGGCACTGATCCCTGGGGGGGTGATATCACATCTTACAGGAAGCGTGTAGTCTATGTCCATGAAAAACCTGTGATGGTTAGAGGATCGGTGCTCGATAACCTAGCTTTAGGGCTCAGGATAAGGGGCTACAACGGCGACCAGATTAAGGAGAGGATCGAGAGGATAGCGGTCAAACTAGACCTGTCCCCTCTACTGGATCGTAACGCTAGAGACCTGTCTGCAGGACAGAGACAGCTTGTGGCGATTGCGAGGGCACTAGTGCTCGACCCTGACGTGATTGCTTTAGATGAGCCATATTCAAACATCGACTTTAGAAAGAGGAAGCGACTCTCTCGGGTGGTGAATGAGCTGAGGGGGAAGGGTAAACTTGTGGTTATCTCTTCACATGACATAGGTCTGCTAGTGAGTTTATGTGACTACATCATTTACCTTGAGAATGGCGAGATCGTGCTAGAGGGACCCGCCGGGGAAGTGTATAGAGAACTCCTCTCTGAACATTGATTCAAAGACGATTCCCTTAGGTATTATCTTAGGATATTCTTAGCAGTTGATCGGTTTGACCAGTATAGCGGCTGGCTGCCCTCCAAATGGAGGATATCTCTCAATTACTTCGTATAATTTGAACCCGTTCTTCTTATAGAACTCCATTGTCTTCCTGTATGGTTCATAGTCGCTTCCACCATAGGTCTTGACCGAGACGATGCTCTTCCCCCTTCTACACGCGTGCCTCTCAACTTCATGGATCAATCGTGTTCCAAGCCCTCTCCCATGATACTCTTTATCCACAGCTAACCATACAATCTCGATACAACACTCCCTTTCATCCACCAGCACAAAGCCTCGAACTGCTCCATCAATTTCGACAACATGGCCTTCCAGCCTTTCACTGTCTAGGGCTATATGGTTCACAGCGTTGTGTGTGAACCATTCTGTTAGGCTCTTTATTATGTTTATAATGTTTATAATATCAGTTTTCTTTTTCATTCTAACATGTATATTAGGCATGCACCGTCCCCATCATTCTCATCTACCTAGGCTTGCTTAGTAGCCTCATATGCTAGCTCTACCGGATGTAATTGTATACTTTGGTGATATTGGGTATTACTTGCGTTCTGGACCCTCCTGGTAGGGTAGTTTGATCGGGTTTTCTTGAAAATAATCTGAGAGTTATAATTGTCTATTAGGGAGAGTGTATGGGTTTAACGGGTCTGCCGAGTCTCGATGCATTAGTAGAGCCGCTGGCTAGGGGCTGGATTGTGGAGTTCTACGGATATGAGAGTGGTGTTAGGCTAGTCTACCACCATGTTGTGGCTGAGGCCGCTAGGCACGGTAGGGTTGCTGTGGTTCATATACAGGAGTTCGGGGGGTTGAACCCCTATCTCATAACTAGGCTTGCAAAGGTTAGGAGGAGTGACCCGGGGAATATCCTTGTTGCTCGTGGATTCAGGTTGCGCGATGTCCCACGCCTCATAGATGAGGCCGTCGCGACCGGTGCTGAGACAATAGTTGTGGTTGACCCCTATCTCTACGCTCCCCGGAGCTGGAGGTTGTATGACCTGCTTACTAATATAACCGGGGCTTTGAGGAGGGCTTCCGAGAAGGCAAGGGTTGTGGTTGCGAATAGGGCTACCAAGTTCAACTCCGGCTTCCTGCCTGAGGGCGGCAATTATCACCACCACAGCGTACATGTGATTGTTAGACTCGATCCTTCTAAGAGGGGAATGATTGCCTCCCTCCTAAAGCATCCTGGTAAGAGGGTCCCTCGGAGGAGCCTTGTCCATATGGCTGAGTTGGTGGTGGCTGGGAGATGGGTAGGACAGCGCCCTCTTCTAGAGTACTTGTAGAGTCGGAGTTAGAGAGGCTGTTAAGGGTCTCCCGACACTTGAGGGACCCCGGTGATAGGGGGCTTCTCGAGGACCTATTGAGGAGTGTGCATAGGGTTCTAGACGCTTACCGTTATGAGGCTATGGGGGACCCGTTGGAGCCTATACTAGTCGCTATGATCCTAGAGGTTGCTAGGAGGTGTAGGGAGCGGGGAGGAAACGAGTGATACTCGGATTACTGTATGCCTTCCAGCTCCGAGATATCGCCTGTAAATGGGAGGACCATTATCCTATCGGGCCTCACGTGGAGCCTAATCCTGCTCCCTGCTTCAATCCTAGTGTCTGGTGGTAGATAGACTACTAGCCTCTCATCGCCCACCCTCACTCTTAGCTCTTTCTTATCGCCTAGGAACATCGTGTATTCGACTACGGCGTCGATAACGTTTACAGTCTCATCGCCCCTGGCTATCTGGAAGCTTTCCGGCCTCATCACGGCTATCGCAGATCCCTCCACCTTTTCGCCTACAGCCAATAGACTCTCCTTCATTGATGGTATGAATATCTCGAGGTAACCGTCATGGTATCCGCCGACTTTTGCCTTTACAAGGTTGCTTCTCCCAAGGAATCCTGCAACGAAGAGTGTTCTTGGCCTCATGTACAGCTCCTCAGGGGTTCCCACCTGGAGGACCTTGCCCTTATTCATCACAGCTATGCGGTCGCTCATGCTCAATGCCTCCAGCTGGTCGTGGGTTACGTAGACCGTGGTTATCCCGAGCCTTTTCTGGAGTGTTCGAAGCTCCTCCCTCATCTCCAGCCTGAGCTTAGCGTCTAGGTTGCTTAAGGGCTCGTCTAATAGTAGTACGCTTGGCTCCACTACTAGTGCCCTTGCCAGGGCTACTCGCTGTTGCTGTCCGCCGCTTAGTTGGAGGGGGTACCTGTTCTCGAGGCCCTGTAGGTCTACTAGCTCGAGTACCTGCTTGACTCTCCTCTTTATCTCGTCTTCTGGCACTTTTCTAAGACGTAGTCCATAGGCGATGTTGTCGAATACCGTCATGTGTGGCCATAGTGCGTAGTTTTGGAAGACCATTGCCGTGTTCCTCTCGTATGGTTTAACGTATGTGACGTCCTTGTCGTCGAAGAATATCTTTCCCTCCTCTGGTACTTCGAATCCCGCTATTATCCTGAGGGTCGTTGTTTTTCCACAGCCACTTGGCCCTATTATCGTGAAGAATTCTCCATGCTCTATGTCGATGGAGACGTGGTCTACTGCTACGACGCTACCATACACCTTGGTGACGTTATCCAGCCTTATCCTAGTCACAGGCAGGCACCCAATTCGCCGAGTGATAATGGTTAAGTATTGAGGATATATAGGAGTTGGGTTATGCACCGATGAAGGCGTAGCTTTGCTTCAACCCTATTATCACGATGAATATCGCTAGTAGCTGGAATAGTATGAGCAAGACTCCCATAGCCGCAACATATTGTATACCTGCTAGCTGGCCTCCAATATAGATGTTTTTCATGTAGAAGGTCATGGGCGCTTGATCAGGCCTTAGGCTTCCGATTGTTACGCTCGTGGATACCTCCGTGCTTATGTAGATGAATCCTATCACGGCGCCGCTTATAATGTATGATATAATCAGGGGGAGGACGATGCCGAATATCGTCTTCCTCCTCGTGGCTCCAAGGTTTAATGCCGCTTCCTCTAGTCCCTCGTGTACTTGTTGGAATCCTGCGAATACGCTCCTCACGACGAATGGTAGCTTCCTTATACTGTAGGCGATGATTAAGACTATCCAGGCCTGGAATATGGTTGGGCCAGTGGTTGGATCTACTACAGTGTTTCTGAAGAAGTCTGAAAAGAAGAAGAAGTAGCCTAGAGCAACCACTAGTCCAGGTATAGCGATCGGTATAGTCGCCAGCGCGTCTAGCGCTGGAGTGATAAATCTTATCTTAGCCCTGCTGACAGCGTATCCAATCATTATTGAGAGCATCACTGCTATTGCCACAGCTGTTAGGGCATATGTTACCGTGTTTCGTATATACATGAATATGTTGGGGTTAGTGAATAGCTCTAGGAAGTATTTTGGCGATGCATTATGTAGATTTATCGCGAACTCGGTCGGCGGCATTATGTTGAAGGCAAGGAGTATGACTCCGATCTGTGGCATCGCTGTCCAAATTATTAGTGGTAAGAGGAATAGGTAGACGGCCAGTAGACCTTTGGGGCCTAGGCGCCTCTCCCTCTTATGCCACCTCCCACCCCTGCTAATCATAGCATAACTCCTCATACTTACGTAGTTCCTTATCACAAGGAAGCTTGCAACGGCTAGGAATAGCATTACAAAGCCTAGA
>WAKH01000101.1 GCA_015523485.1 Thermodiscus sp.
ACGAAGATTCCAGCCACTAGAGAGCAGGCATTATGCGCCGTGGAGGCGGTTAAAGAGTACTACTCAAGCCTGCGGCAGGTAACCATTGACGGTGTCAAGGTATTTGGAGAAGGCTTCTGGATACTAGTAAGGCCCAGTGGAACAGAGCCTGTGGTTAGAATAATGCTTGAAGCCAAGACACGCGAGGAGGCAGAGAGGATACTGGGCGAGGTTAAGTCCGTTGTCAAGAACAGATGTGGAGTGGGTGAGTAAATGTGAAGTACTTTGTAATGGATATACTAGCGTGCCCAGTATGTAAGAGCGACGACCTACTGTTACACGTGATAGAAGAGGTTGAAGAGGATTCGAAGCTAGCAGTGGAGAAGATCAAGTGCAAGAGGAAATGCTACTATAAGAACAAGAAGGCTGACGAGGTACCGCTCGAGACGTGTCAGGAGTGTGTCAGGAAGAGGATAAGGACTGGCGTTATAGTCTGCCGTAACTGTGGTAGATGGTATCCAATAATGGAGACCATAGCGGTTATGCTCGACGACGAGTACAGGAACGAGAAAATCTACATGAAGTTCCTCAGGGAGAACCTTGATAAGATCCCCGCGGAAGTTAAAGGTCTAATGAAGATCCCGGAGATACCTCCAAGCATCTAAGCCTCTCAATTATTTATGGTAACACTTAGGTAACACTAGGCGATCGCCTAGTTCTACTACCTTATATCACGATATATTTAGAGGGGGTTACAGGTTGAGCTATATCGATGAAAAAGAGCAATATCTGAGCAAGGAGGAAGTAATATCATGGATAAAGCAGAGGCTCGAAGAGCTGGAGAATGAGATACGCATACTAAGGAGCATCCTGGCGCACTACGAGCAAGCCAGTAGTGGTAGGATTTCTCCAGATGAGAAGGTTGAAGAGATTAAGGCTGGGAGGAGAAGGATCGCCCGCTTATACATTGGAGAAAACTACATTAGGCTTGTACCCGAGTTTGACGTAGTGCTCGTAGGTGACCTCAAGGAGTACCTAGAAGAGACGGTTGAGGAGATAAAGGCCAAACAATCCCGGGAGGGTATTGATGAGAGAGACCAAGTGAAGCTCATCGTTAAGGAGAAGGCGACAGGCGGAGTCAGAGAAATAATCATATCGAATATAGAGGGTATTTCTGAGATAATCAAGAGTAAGGCGGCCCTCAAGTATATCGCTGAGCTGGCATGGGACATCTACAAGGCTAGGGATAGGGATTAGGGAGAGGCTCAGAACTCTACTCTACCGCATCCCTAAGACCTAACGGACTTGCCGGGTCTCTTCATTGCCGACATACTTGTCTTCTTAGTCGAGGGTATAAAGCATTTCAAGACCAATGTAGGCATTCTGACTTATAGGTTCCCATGATAATAATTCTATAGAAGGGGAGCTAATTGGCCGACTTAGAATTCCGTATTGTAGCTGAGACGTTCGATTCTATGGAGCGAATAACTTCCAGGACACAGCTGACGCTACTCCTAGTCCGTCTATTCAAAGAAACACCGCCTGAAGTCATCGACAAGATAGTCTACCTCATTCAAGGTAAACTGGGCCCAGAATGGAAAGATATCCCTGAGCTAGGCGTAGGAGAGAAGATGTTGATCAAGGCGATCGCGCTTGCCTTCAAGGTCAATGAGGACAAGGTTGTGAAACTCTACAGAGAGTTAGGAGACTTGGGAAGAGTTGCCGAGAAGTTGTGTAGCGAGTACCGGTCCAAGCTTAAGGGAGCCGGCCAAGGTCTCCTAGCATTCATGGGTGGTACTGAGGAAGCCAAGCTGACTGTGACGAGAGTCTACGAGAGCTTATACAAGATTGCTAGTGCGCAGGGAGAGGGGAGCAGGGACCTAAAACTAAGGATACTTGCTGGTTTGCTAGCAGACGCCAAGCCCCTCGAAGCCAGGTATATTGTAAGGTTCATAGAAGGCCGTCTCAGAGTAGGGATAGGTGATGCAACAGTCCTAGATGCACTAGCCACAGCCTTTGGTGGAGGAGTTCATGCAAGAGAGGTAATAGAGCGTGCCTACAACCTCCGTGCAGATCTCGGTCTGATAGCGAGAATAGTCGTTGAGAAGGGAATTGAGGCGTTGAGAGAGGTTAGGCCGAGCGTTGGAACCCCGATAAGGCCAATGCTGGCCGAGAGGGGAAGGGACCCGGCTGAAATACTGAGGAAGGTCGGTGGAAGGGCGCTGGTCGAGTACAAGTACGACGGGGAACGCGGACAGATCCACAAGAAGGGCGATACAGTATACATATTCTCGAGGAGGCTTGAGAACATCACCTCAATGTACCCGGACGTTGTAGAGATGGTAAAGAAGCATGTGAAAGCGGATGAGGCAATAATAGAGGGAGAGATCGTCGCAATCGACCCCGAGACACTCGAGCTCAGACCCTTCCAGGAGCTAATGCAAAGGAAAAGGAAGTACGACATACATAAGATAATGAAGGAGGTTCCTGTTGCTGTCTTCTTATTCGATATCGTGTTAAGGGATGGCCAAGACTTAACGATGAAGCCACTACTCGAGAGGCGAAAGAACCTAGAGGAGATAATTGAGAAGAGCGACACATTCACGCTTGCAACCTCGATGATAACCAGTGATCCCGACGAGCTCTGGAACTTCTTCCTCAAGGCTATCGAGGAAGGCTCGGAGGGAGTAATGGTCAAGGCAGTGCACGACCAGAGTATTTACAGGGCTGGTATAAGGGGCTGGCTATGGGTGAAGCTCAAGAAGGACTACAAGAGCGAGATGACTGACACCGTGGACCTCGTGGTAGTAGGAGCATTCTATGGTAAGGGTAAGCGTGGAGGTAAGCTGAGCAGCCTGCTAATGGCTGCGTACAACCCAGATACAGACACCTTTAGGACGGTTTGCAAAGTGGCGACAGGGTTCACTGACGAGGAGCTAGAGAGAATGCAGGATATGCTGAAAGAATACATTATCCCCCATAAGCATCCACGCGTCGATTCCAGGCTGACTCCCGACGTGTGGCTCGAGCCCAAGATAGTAGCTGAGATCCTAGGCGCGGAGTTGACCCTGTCACCAATGCATACATGCTGCTTGGGTAATGTGAGGCCGGGGGTTGGCATATCTATAAGGTTCCCAAGATTCATTAGGTGGAGGCCTGATAAGGCGCCAGAGGATGCAACTACGGAAAAGGAGCTATATGAGATGTACAGGCGACAGTTGAGGAAGGTTGAGGAGGAAGTCAAAGCGTAGAAAGAGGTTGTTAAGGGACCTCGTTAGGCAAAGGGCGGAGATACTGTATGGTATAGCCAGAGATGAGGCTAGAAGGGGAAACCTCGAGTATGCCTCGAGGCTGGGAGCTCTTATCAAACAATTATCACAATCAACCGGAGTACGCCTTCCACGTAGTCTAAAGAGGAATCTATGCAAGAACTGCAGCCTCCCACTTATACCGGGTGTCACGGCTACGTACAGGTTGAGAAGCCAGGGAAGGTTTTCCTACATAGTAATTAAGTGTGTTAGATGCGGATGGATTCATAGGAGACCGTACAAGAAGGGTGTAAGTATTGGAGAGGATAGTGGATAGGGTGAAGAAGGCTCACCACGACTCGCCGGACGTGCTAATCGGGAAAAAGGGCCTAACAGAGGACGTGTTGAAAGAGATAGACAACAGGCTGAAGAAGAAAGAGGTTGTCAAGGTGAAGATGCTGAGGACTGCAGTAGAGTCTGGAAGGGCTAGAAAGGAGATGGCCAAAAAAGTTGCAAGCCTCCTGGGAGCCCGGCTGATGGGGGTAAGGGGCAGGACGTTCGTCCTATACAGGCCCAAGAAGAAATAGTGTTTTTAATGTCCAGCTCCTGCGTTAGCTGGTAAGTGGGGAAGGTGGAGTAGGAGATGGTAACTGCACTAGAGGTCCCAGCGGATCTATTGATAAAGAGGGTTGCAGAGAAGCTGAAGAAGTATGAGCAGATCAAGCC
>WAKH01000102.1 GCA_015523485.1 Thermodiscus sp.
CTCTGATACCTGTCAGTAAGGCATGGGAATGATATTGGGTTGACTTTCTTGCCTGTTATCTGGCATATTACTATTGGACCTTTTCTCTCCGCGTACGGACAAGCCAATACTATCGCCTCCTGGCCCGTGGGCCAGAGGTGTATCTAATCATAGGGTAGAGGGTGGTGTTTTTAATTGATAAATACGTGTTACTCCACCACCTCCGACTCTCGTAGCAGGTAATATGCACCTACTGCTGCAAGGATTGCTGGTATGACTCCTCCGAACGTGTACCATGCTCCAAGAGCTAGGGCTCCAGTCTCTTTTGCTAGTGAGTAAGTTGGCAGTGTTATTCCATGGATGAAGAATCCGAGACCGAAGAACAGTAATGAGTTGCTCCTTATCTCTCTGTATACCTTTAGCAGGTAGAGGCCCGTTATCAAGGCGACAGGTACCAGTATGCCTAGTACTCGGCCAGCGCTTGAGATTAGTATCCTTTTGTCGAGAGGCGTTATGCCTGAGAAGTTGAGGGCCACCGTTTCTATGAAGCCTATTATGATTATAGCGACGGGGACATACAGTCTAACGTACTTGTTCTCCACAGCTAGTATGTCGGCGGCGAATAACACCTCCATTGCAGCCCATATGATTATGAAGAAGCCTCTCACTGCATCGATTACGAGCATGCTAGTCAAATATTGTTGTGGTAAGTTGTTCCACGATCCGCCGCTTAAGGCTAATAGTCTGCCTGCCTCATAACCGTCGAGAATGCTCTCAATAGCCACCGCTAGTAGTCCTGCGCCTAGCCATAGTAGTGCCTTGTGGCCTATCTTGTTATAGACGTAGAGTACGAAACCCGTTGCGAGTATGAGTACGAATCCGGTAGAGTATGGGAACAATATCTCTGGGTGCACCTAATCCACCTCCCACTTGTGGCACACTATCCTATGCTTAACACCTAATGTACTGTTCCAGTTTATAACCATAGTATCTCGGCTGGCAATACATGGTCGATAGAAAACAACTGGTGCAGTAAGATGAAGGTAGCAGTGATAGGAGGAGGAGTTGCAGGCTTATCGCTAGCACTAATACTCGCGAGGAGGGGACATAAGGTCATACTATACGAGCAAGACTACCCTGGATGCAGCGCTACAGGCA
Source organism: Thermodiscus sp. (assembly GCA_015523485.1). Lineage (GTDB taxonomy): Archaea > Thermoproteota > Thermoprotei_A > Sulfolobales > Acidilobaceae > Thermodiscus. Next base: position 1,138 of record WAKH01000102.1, read on the forward strand.
GGAGTGCAGGCATAATAGTCACTATATTCGAGGATAGGCTCCTAAAGCTAGCGCTTGAGACCCTCGACTTCTATATGTCTCTTCCTGGCGCAGTCGAGATAGTTAAGGCTAAGAAAGCATTGTACTTGAACAAGAGTGGAGTATGCATCTCAAAACTCCTAAAGATACACGAGTTAAACCGCATTGCTATTCCGGACGATGTAGACCCAGACCTCGGAGTAGATTTCGACTACGGCAAAGACTACTACGCAGTTATAAGGACATACCTCACCGACGCGGGTTGGACAATAAACACCCTATATTCCGAGTTTCTTAGACTGGGCGGAACAATAATCGAGGGACCCGTCGAAAGGAAAGGAGACAAGTTCTACCATTCTGGTAACAGGATAGAAGGTAAAATCGTCATTGCGGCGGGTCCCTGGACGAGGCAGCTCTTACCCGAAATAGAGGATTCCACCATAATCTATAGGTGTCAAGCAGCTAGCGTTGAGGGACCCACCCCCAGGATGATCATAGAAGACGACTCCCTCGAATATTATTTGGTTCCAACTAGCGATTCACGCTTCGTGATAGGGGACGGAGGCAACCCTGTTATCAAAGATCCCATAGAGGGCTTCAACCCCGACCCAGAGGAAACCTATGGCGTGCTTGAGAGGTATGCTAAGAGGGTCCCTGAAGCCTGGGAGTCCAGGGTTGTGCAGATGTGGGCAGCTCCATGTATAACAACGGGGGATAGCATCCCAATGGCTGGCAAAGTCTTCGACAATGTATACGTGTTGACAGGGTTCGATGGGGCAGGTATTAGTCTAGCCCCGGCCGTCGCTAGGCTTCTAGCTGATGAGATAGAGGGTAGAGGAAAGGTCCCCAATGAGTTTTCTCGCCTGGAGAGGCGGGTTTATGGAGTGGTTGAGCCTTACGTCATAAACTGTTAATGGTAATAACTCTTAAACAAGCACCTCTTACACCCTACTATTAGGCGGTAGGAGATGCAGAGACGAATACTAGTCACCAACGACGACGGCATCTACAGCCTCGGACTAAAACTTCTATATGATGCCGTCAGCCCGCTGGGTAAGACGATAGTATTCGCTCCTGAGACTCCTAAGAGCGCGAGCGGCCTCGGCATAACATTACATAAGCCTCTCAGAGTATTCAGAGTCAACTACTGGGACATAGACATATACCTGACAAATGGTACTCCCAGCGATATCATATACCTCGCCGTCAACGAGGCAATGCCTCAACTCGACCTCGTAGTCTCAGGAGTAAACATAGGCGATAACACGAGCGTCCAGGTAGTCCTCTCAAGCGGTACAGTTGGAGCCGCTGCACAGGCCTCACTACTGGGGATCCCTGCAATAGCCTTCTCTGCAAACGTTGAAGACTCCAACGAGTTCAACGACCCTGACTATTATAGGGGCATCATGAGGATAGCTAGAGCAATCTCAGAGTACGTGCTGGACAACGGTATGCCAGAAGGAATACAGGTGTTGAATGTAAACTTCCCGCGGCGAATAACCAAGAAGACCGAGATAAAACTCGCTAGGATGGCTTCGATCAAGTTCCTTCAGAGAGTGAATGTTAGCTTCGATCCAAGAGGCAACAAGTACTACTGGATGTATGGTACGATGGCTGAGCCAGAACCCGGCACTGATGTCTACGTAGTGCATGTGGAGGAGAACATAGCGATAACACCTATTAGCTTCCACCTCCTAACAGCGGATACATTGATCGATAAACACTCAGACTACTTCGAGGACCTTGTAAGGAAATTGAAGGTGGGCATGTGAAGATGAGGCTCTCGCCGAGACGCTTCAAGGAGTGGGTCGTAGCACTCGCCTACGCCGAGAAGTGGCTCATTCTCGGTACACTTATAGGTATAGCCAGTGGCTTGATAGTCATAGTGTTCTTCGAACTACTTGTTAGGATGGTGGCCTTCACGTCTGGACTAGTAGGCGTTACTCTTGAAACCACAACTACCGATCTCTCCATAGTCTACGCGGAGACAAGCAATAGGATAATGATGATTATAATTATTCTAGCTGGAGTAGCGGCTAGCGCCCCGATAGTCTATAGGATCGCTCCAGAAGCGGAAGGAGGAGGAACCGAGTCAGCTGTATTCTCATACCATAGGAGGGCTGCACTAATACCTGCAAGGGTACCGTTTGTAAAGCTCATTGCTAGCGTGTTGACCATCGGGACAGGTACAAGCGCGGGAGTAGAGGGCCCCAGCGTCCATATGGGAGCAGGAATCGGGAGCATCATGGCAAGAATACTGGGACTGTCGAGGAGGGATAGGAGCATAGCATTTACAGCAGGCATCGCCGCCGCGTTATCGGCCGCTTTCAGAGCCCCTCTGGGCAGCACGTTCTTCGCAACTGAGGTACTCTACAAGAGGGACATTGAGGCACATGCATTCATGCCATCCTTCGTGGCTAGCCTAGTCTCATATGCCGTAACGGCTCCCTACTTCAAGTATGCTGAGCCGCTACCAAGGATCCTCGTAGCGCCGGAGGAGATCTACAGTACGGGTGGGCTATTGACCCTCATAGGCTTGGGATTCTTTATTGCCCCCTTCGTGTACTTGTTCGTTACTATGATTCTATCCTCGGACAAGGTGTTTAGGAGGCTTGTAAGAAGGCTGGGATTACCCATCGAGGCAAAACCAATCCTGGGGACACTAATAGCCATCCCGATTATCCTAGCTTTCCCGATAGCGGCTGGTTCGGGGAAGAAGGCGATAGTTCTAGCCCTAACTGGAGAGATCAATGAATACATTCCATTCAGGGACATCCTACCCTTGACACTCCTACTCATAATGGCCGCACTCTCTAAGATGACGGCGACAAGCCTTATGGTGGGATCAGGAGCGAGTGGAGGAGTATTCGCGCCATCTCTACTTGCTGGCGCGTTCCTAGGCTGGGCATACTACCTATTATTAGGCGATTACGCTGCTCTGCCAGGACATGTATATGCATACGTCGGAATGGCGGCCTTTTTCGGTGCAGCGGGCAAAGTGCCCCTCGCAGTCTCGATCATAATCGGAGAAATGGGTAGAAACTACTACCTGATAGCGCCAACCCTAGCCGCAGCCTATATCGCGAGGGAGTTAACGGGAGAGAAATCAGTGTACCCGCCACAGTTGAAGGAGAGACCAGTAATCTGATCCCACTATTAACTACTCTCCAGCGAGGTATTCCTCGATGATGTGAATATAGGGTTTAATCATATTGACAACCTCTTCAGCCTCCTCGCTCGTTAATCTATGTCTCATAGTTAACGTTCTCCATCCTCCACCTCTCCACCTAGGAAGAACGTGTACATGGAAGTGGAACACTTCTTGACCCGCCGCTCTCCCCGAGTTCGTAACAACGTTTACCCCAGGCGCTCCAAGGTATACCCTGTAGATTCTCGCTAGAGCCGCCGCTGCCCTGAATACTTTCGATATTATCCTTGAAGGCGTGTCATGTATCGATTCGTAGTGTTCATTACTGATTACTAGCAGGTGTCCTTTCTCGACCGGGTAAATGTCTAGAATAATGGATATATCACTATCCTGATACACGAAATGTGCTGGTGCCTCACTTTTTGCTATCTTACAAAATATGCACCCTGCCACTTAGCATTCACCATTTGCTCGTCGATATATCCTTATACCTATAATATCTTCACACTAATACAACTAGTATTCCGATGGATGGAGATAATTGGGTCGTCGTAGGAGTAGAATAAAGCAGGAAATCAACAAGCTACTCTACACGAGCGGTAATGAAGGGTTCAAGGTAGTGTACATTGATAGGACCAGGGAAACTGGAGCTAGGCTGAAAGAACTAACAATTGAGAGGATCGAGAGGGTGACCGAGTGGGCTATATACTTAGACGACGGAGACACGGTGATCCCTCTCCATAGGATTGTAGAGATCAGGGATAGGGAGGGAAGAACTGTATGGAGACGATCAGGGGAGAAGGATACGAGATAATCATTGATGAAAGATTCACTATAACAAGGTGGTCTCCCGAGGAGAGGAGGCTCTACACGACAAAGACTCTGCTTGAAGCAGATGTAAAGATAAGCCTCGTAGGAGAAAGGATAGCTGGTCTACTTCTTCCACCTGTATCGACATCGTCCGAGGAGCTTGAGAAACTCATCAAGATATACAGGAAGAGGATAGTTGCAGAGCAAGCCGTGGATTTCGTCTCGAAGCTAGGACCGCTTGCAAAATATGCAGAGGTAGATATAGCGTATTTCCCGGTGTCAAGGGCCCGTCTCCTCTGGAGGGATATAGGATGCCTTCTAAACCTAGACCCAGAGAAGCTGAGGCAGGAGTATAGGGTGTCAGCATCTGTTGCTGGAGAGGTCGTGGGCGAGAAAGTTAAGATAAAGCCTCGAAAGTATAGAGAGTTCTTGACTACTACTCTACGGAAGATTCAGTTAGCAACGGCTAACTGGGCTTCTGGAGTAGTACGATTCCTTAGAATGAGTAACCAATACACACTTACGATATGCAATACCACGCCGGAGCAACCCGATCCATCCCATCTCGTGGATCTTCCAGAAGGGAATTTCGTTTACGAGTGTCCAAGTATACAGGAATTGGCCCGGTACCATGCTGGAGAGGATGCTAAGTGTAAGAAAGGGGGTTGGACAGCGTCAACATACATATGCGAGGGATCGGATGGAAAGATCGCTGTAAAAGAGTATCTTAGAATGATAGTGAAGTGGCTCCCCGCCTCGATCGCCAGCTATTCTGCTGTCAACTACCTGATAAGGCCGAAGTCCCGGTTGTATAACGAGTACAAGCATCTATTAGAGCTCCGGAGAGTCATTGAGACACCACGTATACTTACGGTCTGCGGAGACTCCGTTCGGAGCGTAATGGTTAGATCGTTCATTGAGGGTACTCCTGTCATTGATAGTGGCGATAGCGAGCTATGGTGGAGAGCAGGCTTTAGCCTGGCCCGAATCCATAACGAAGGCTATGTTCTAGGGGATCCTAATCCTGGCAACTTTATTGATACTCGTGACGGGATGGGATTGATTGACGCGGAGCAGGCCCGCAAGTTTACTCCTAAGGCTGGTGCTTGGGATCTGATAGTCTACGTATACTATCCCGTACTGTTCGGGAAGGACGTCGATCTAATAGCGGAGGGGCTACGGGGTTATCTTGAGGGTATAGATGAATCGCTGAGGAAGGTTATAGTTAGGCATTTGAGGAGTAGAAAAATGTGGCTTGGACTTAGCTTTTTACCTGTCCAGTATAGGAGGGCTCGCGAGGTTTTCGAAGCGGCTGGCGTAAGACTTACTTGAACGTGTTGACATATGCTAGATGGCCGTGTCTAGCGTAGATCTTCGCCTTCACCATCTCTGCTAGATCTACATGCCCTGGATTCGATGCGTTGACTGCTGCATCTATTACGCCCATTGCTGCTAGTTCTCCTATTATTGGGCTTGGCCCGCTCACGTCTGTCATCTGTACATGCCTGAACCTGCGTGTTAACCTGCTTATTGTTTCCCTCATTCTTAACTCACCCCTTTTCCAACGCGGTACCCGGTGGTTATATAGTAGACGTACTCTATTATGACGACACGTTAGTGGGCCACGTTATTGTGGGATCAAGAGGGCCTGGGTAACCACTTATTGGTAGCAAGGTGGGATTCCACTGGTTGTTATGGTTAAGTCATTATTAGGCCTAATAGTATACAAGATCATTAACAGAGGAGAAGGCGCCTTGAACGGTTCAACAGCAATAGCGATCGTAGTGATAGCAATACTACTAGGGGGCATTGCAATATACACTGTAATGAGTCCTAGTGGGGAGAGTGGTGTCCAAGCAACTTACTCTATAAAGACTACTTCCGAGGAGACGCCCAACCAGACCCAGACCGAGACTGCTACCACTACAAGCATTAACGAGCCTGTGAAGTTAGAGGGGGTGTTGAACATTAATCTCAAAAGGGGAGAAAACATAATCAGGATTTCGAAGTACCACATGACCATAACGTCGAAGAACAGTACGATCACGATAGATATGGTGCTACCAAACCCGTGCTACAAGGTAAATCTACGCTATGAGGAGGCGAATTCCACACTCCTACTACTGATTGAGTCCCCGCCGGAGGGAACAATGTGTATACAAGTAGTCAAGCCAATGAGTGTGTCTACAACTATAACGCCGCCTCCAAGCGGCGAGGTGACCCTTAAAGTATATGTTGACCAAAAATTTGCTGCAGTCGCAACGATCCCCGTCTCACCGTAAGAATCCATTATTTTTACCTAGACCATTATCCTATAGGTCAATCGGTGTAGTACGAATTGGGCTACCTCGAGAAATTCCACTTGGATAGAACGCTACTAGAGGATCTCGTGTTGATCCCAGGAGCACCCGGTTACGAGGATCGCGTAAGATCATATATCTCCGAGATAGTCTCTAACTACGGCAAAGTTGAAGTCGACCGCATGGGAAACCTACTCCTACATATCGGAGGTAAAGGGGAGGGCAAGATAGTAATTGCAGCTCACATGGATGAGATCGCCCTCGTCGTCACCGGTATAGACTCCAACGGACTCTTATCCTTCAGGAAGCTTGGTGGAATCGACGACTCAATACTACCAGCAAGGCACGTAGTCGTTCATGGATCGAAAGGACCCGTACCCGGCGTCATAGGAGCAGATCCCCCTCACTTGAGGATGACGAGAGGCCAACAGCAATCTCAAGTACGGCCATGGCACGAGCTAAGGATAGATGTAGGTGCAGATTCTAAAGCGGAAGCCGAAGAGATGGGTATCCGAGTCCTAGACCAGGTCACCTTCAAGAAGCACATCTCCTACCTAGGAAATGGAAGGTATATCTCAACCAGGGGACTCGATGACAGGGCTGGATGCTCGGCTCTAATAGAACTAGCTCGGTTAATCGGGAACGGTGCAATAGAACCAAAGGCCGAAGTAATTCTCGCCTGGACGGTCCAGGAAGAGATAGGGTTAATGGGGGCCAAAGCATTGGCAAGAGAGTTACAGCCAGACTTGTTCATAGCTGTGGACACAAGCACCTGCTGCCACCCAGCAGTCACAGGCAACCTAGCACTAGGGAAGGGACCTGTGCTGAGAGCTATAGACAACGTATACGTGGCTCCGCCCAGACTCGTGAGGAGGCTATACAACGCAATTACTGGAAAGGGCATACCACTCCAGGTAGCTACTGCTGGAGGCGGTACAGATGCCGGTGCATTCCACATAACGGGTGTACCCTCAATCGCGATATCCGCTCCTGCAAAGTACACTCATAGCTTGACGGAGAAAATCCACTTGGGAGACTATGAGAACTGGATTAAGGCGTTAGCAGCCGTTGTGGAGGCTGGATTAGAGCCTTGAAGAATAGGCTACCGTATCTTTACTTCATAATGGCTATTGCACCTTTCGAGGCGCTTGTCGGACTCTCGCTACAGACTATTGGATCAATTATAGCCTACAACCTGATACTGGCGGTTATTCCACTCCTAATTTCTTATAGTTACTATGTAATAGGCTCAGAGAAATCTAGGAGGACTTCTATTATCATCCTATCCCTGGCTATCGTCAAGATAGCTTCGATGACCTTATTCAATGTTCCCATGATTATAGACGCGGTAATCGACGGTACCTTAATACTAGCTGTTGTGGCCGCAGTTAATTATCTGTGGCCGAGCAAGCAATCTACAGTAGCGGTATTGCTTGGTGTACTGGGAGTTGGCTTGGTTACCCTAAAGATAGGAGCAATAACGATTATAGGTGGGCTCATTTTAGAGTCCGCGTCACTAATACTGGCTGGAGCAGTTGCGACGCCGGAGTAGAATACTAAACCCTCTGGTACACTCTTGTTGAATGGATCCGGGGGCCCGCTCCCCGCCCTCCTAACGCCGCCGATTGCGGAGAATGATGGAGGGCGCGCAGGGCCTCCGGGGTTTATTGATACGAAACCTTAAAACCATCCTCGGCTATATAGTAATTGAGACATACATCCTGTAAATCCATAGATTTGATATGAGCTAGGGGTGGCTAGTATGGAGTCTATTCAAGGGTTCCTGCGTGACCTCTTGTCTCGGCGTGATCCTCACGGCTACTACGTCATACCCGTCGATGTCGATAGAGTTGATGAAATTCTAAAGAGCATTAAGGGTGAGGGGATTAAGGTTCTATATGCTAATGACATAGCCCTTGTAAAGACAAGGAGCCGGGGATTAGCTGCTAGGATTGCTCGGATCGCTGCTAAAATGGAGGCTTTAGTCACAGAGTTCTAGTGAGCTTCTCTTCTTTACCCTCATATAATCCTGTTATTTGTATTGTTTTTAAACCAATATAGTTTGATACTAAGTGGGTTCCGAGGTATACTAGTGGCGTGTCTCCTAAAGCGATTAGCCATTTGACTATGTACTGACCTATTATTATGCTCTTTATAGCAGTCAATGGAAGTGCTTGGAGGCCCATCAGGCTTGGGATGACGTTGAAGGCTAGCGTTATGAATATCACTGTATCAATAAGTTGGCTGACCATTGTTGAGGCATTGTTCCTGAGCCATAGCCATCTTCCGCCTGTCTTGCTCTTCCAGAAGTGGAAAGCCCATACATCGTGTGTCTGGCTTATGATGTAGGCTGTCAGGCTTGCCAGGATTATTGGGGCACTTCCTCCAACGACTGACTCGTATGCTTGCGGTGTTGCCGGGCTGAAGGGTGCGTGTGGTAGTTTTAGGGCGAACGCATTGTAGGCCAGTATTAGGACTTGTGTCGCGAATCCGACGAATACTGCGATCCCTGCTGCCTTCTTCCCGTAGACTTCGCTGATTATGTCTGTGAATAGGAATGTCATGGCGTATGCTAGTACTGCTGCTGGCGCAGCTACGCTTATTCCGAATATTGTTGCCGTGAATAGCTTCGATGCTAGGTAGTTTGATGCTACTAGACTGCCTGTGAATAGTGCTACTAGGGCCGCGTAAGCTATTGATGCTTTGTCTAGTCTAATCTCGTTGGTCACCAGCGTCACCAGATTAGTCTCCTGTTAATCCTTGTTCTTTATATTTGTTATCACAAGATAATGGTATAGCAGTAGACCTTATCTTTTAAAACAACCATTGATGAGTTGAAGCACGAATGACCACTACTATATTACACACTCCACCTATATTACAAGGGCATGGTGTGAAGTCTTGCCGATAGTATCATTCAAAGTGGTACCAATTACTGGCGAGAAGAGCGTCTCCAAATACGTGGCAAGGGCGGTCGAGGTACTCGTTGAGGAGGGATTCGACCCCATAGTCACTCCAGACACCACGGTCATATCAGTGGAGGATCTGTCTGTGATAGGGAAGCTCGTGTCGAGGATCCATAATGAGCTCGATAAAATGGGGATCGAGAGGATCGTTACAATCGTCATGATAGATGATAGGAAAGATAAGCCTAGCAGGGATCCTATGGAGCTAGTGAAGAGCGTTGAATCCAAGATGAGGGAGCAGAAATAGCGAGCCTCGACCCGCTCTTACTGGCGGAAGTGTTTACAGTAGGGGTATTCGCGGTAGCCGGGGTCATGGATTTCGTCTATAGGGAGGTTGACCCCGAGCTATGGATTATTCCAGCGCCTATAGGAGTCGCTTTAGGCATCACTAACGTTCTAAAATACTATGAGGGGCCGTTATGGCTGCCCTATCTCGTTAATGGACTCATAGCAGTCGTCTTCCTGGTAATGTACTGGTTGGAGTTCATGGGAGGAGCTGATCTCGCCGCTGTATTATTTGTGGCCGTCTCACTTCCAATAGTAGACAATGCCATAATGCCATCCGTACTGCTTATGCTCCTCTACTCGGCTCCTTTCGTCCTCGGCTTCTACGTCTTCGAGCTTACTCGGAGGTGTGGGTTGAATTGTCTCCTCCGCTTAAAGGTTCGTGTCAAGGGGAAAGAGTTGGTTTCCAAGTATAGGTGGTGGCATCCATCCGGCGTGAGAATCGAGGGAGACCCTCATGAGGTTGTTGCTAAGATGAATGCCTGGGACAAGACGATTGAAGCTTCTCCCCTGTTACCATTAGTGACACTTATGTTCCTCGGCCTAATCATGGCTATCATCATTGGTGATGGTCCTATCATTGCATTATTGGGTGGTTGAATGTGAATATGCTCGATGAACTCCTCGAAAAGTTAGACGCTGCTTCCCTTGCTAGGCTTGACTTACCCATTATCTCTAGGAATCCCAATAGGATTGCTAGGAGACTCGTATTTACAGAGGGTCTTGGCTTTTACTGGATACTATTGTGTAGTGGTCTCTCGTGTCGAGCCTGTGGGTTTAAGGAAAAACCGGTTATTAGGATAGAGGGGGTACGGGAGAGAGATGTGTTGAGCGATTTGGTTCATGTTGTTCCAAGAGTCCTCATAGAGTGTTGTGGTAGGATTGTAGGTCGAGGTGATTGGAGGGGGAGCCGTATTGTTTTGGAGGACTTAGACTGTGATGTTGTTGTTAAGCGTAGTGGTGTCTATTGTGGTGGCAACTTGTGTAGTGGAGGATTAGTTGAGTGTCTGGAGCATTGTTAATCATGGTCTTACTCTACGTCTCTGATTCCCCACTCTGTTATCGCAAATACTGCCTCGCCTTCTGGTAGGTGTGGTGCGTCAACTACTCGCGCGATTCTCTTATTTCCTCTACTCTTCTTTAGCTGGATTCTGACGCCGGGAGCATGGTATAGTACGTGTCCACCGACGGCGACGGTGGGATCGCCGTAGAAAACATCGGGCCTTGACATCACCTGATTCGTTATAACCACGGCGACATTGTAGATCTCGGCTAGACGAGCGAGCTGATGAAGGTGCCTGTTCAACAACTGCTGCCTCATGGCTAGATTCTCTCTACCCGGGAATTCAGCCCTAAAGTGTCCAGTCACGGAGTCTACCACTACCAGTTTGATATTCTCTCTCTTCAACATATCGAATAGCTGGTCTACGATAGCCATCTGGTGGTGACTATTTATCGCCCTAATCCAATAGATATTCTCCATGACCTCGTCTGGATCCAGCCCGACACCCTTAGCCATCTGCTCAATCCTCTCCCACCTAAAAGTACCCTCAGTATCAATATACACAGCCTTAGCATTCAATCCACCCTGATCCTCAGGGAGCTGTACATTAACAGCCAGCTGATGACATAGCTGGGTGTTGTGGAGGACCAATCCACTTGGCGATATGAAGTTATGGACCTCTGGTACAACAAGATCATACACCCAGTCATTATAATTGATTAGCTTAACATCTTCTACTCTGTAAAATTCCAAATTCCTGATTCGATCAATGAAGTTGATCGCCTCCAAGGCTATTGCGCGGAGCCGGTTGATTTCATTCAATAGAGCTTCTTTTACTGCTCTAAACGAGTCTTCTCTTACAGGTAGTCCTCGTACCCTATAGTTTTGGATTTGGGTAATCTTTAACCCGTACTTTTCTAGGCTTGTCCATGGGAATGGAAGCTTTAACTTTGCTCCTGGTTTAATCGATGCCTCTACTTCGTCTAGACGTGTTAAGGCTTCCTCGAAATACTCCCTTATCCTTGTAAGGGTTTTTTCCGTAAACCATACGTTAAGATTCCTTGTTAGGATGTGATAAGCGGTTTCTTCGTCTCGTTTTGGCAGTCGGAATTCCTTGTAGAACTTTGCAATATACCTTGCTATTTCTGGCGGGTACTTGCCGACTCCTCTCCTCTTGAATTCTGTTTTCTTATTCATTGTTTTTTGGAGAACGCTGTTAAGTTTGGCCCTATCCTCTCCTGTTATGTATATTCTGTATACTGGTTTGCCAAGGACGGTTTTTACACTCAGTTTCGGTGTGACACCTAATTTCTTCAACAGGAATACTAGGCCTGATGCGAGCTTTGAGCTTCGCGTAGATAGCTCGACGATTAATGGTGTGACGTAGCCGTCTCCCTCTATGAATCCTGCTAAGAACCATTCTATGCTTTCTCTATCAGCGTTTAGTATCTTCTCGGGTATCTGTTTAGTATAAGCGTTTTCTTTTGCTAGATTACCTAGCCATGATAGCGATTTTTTCCTGAATAAAACCCTGTAGACTCCATTTCTCTTGTCAATTGATACGCGTGGTGTGTAGCCATCCTTTTCTTTCACGAAATCTACGATTAGGTCTACTAGTTCTTTTGACTTTGTGTTTATTGAGACTGGATTTCTGGTACCTTCAGCTGCGAAGAGTCCTAGAATGTAGGCTTCCATATTGTCTATCTTAACACTCTTCGAGGATATTTTCCTTACTGCAACGATCAAGTCTCCCCGTGAGACCTTACTCGATGGAATCCATCTGAATCCGTTATTGAAGACGAGTACCGGATGTTTCGGTGTTACTTTTAGTTCATGGCCTTTATCTAACTTTATGTGGACGAGTGTCTTGGCGTATTCTTTGTAGATGTATGTGGCTTTTACTCGTTTCTCTCTTAGAGTTTCTGGATCTAGTGCATATACATAGACGGTATCTAGTGGAACTGCGTAGCCTTCATCGAAGGGTAATTCGCCGTTCCTTGTCTTGTAGTAGTTATACATTTCTTCGATTGTTGATAGATGCGTTATGCTATCGTTTTCGTAGTAAATGAATGTGTCCTTGGAGAAACATTTACCTGATCCGAACTCTCCGAAAAACTCTGTTATGTTACGGGTTTCTACTCCTCCACCTAGTAGTTGATCGAGTGATCTGCTTCCCGACGTGATTTTCCTCACGTTTAGTCTTTCTAGCTTTAACTCTTTTGCTGTTTTGAAGCGGATGTCTAGGGCTTCCCTTGCGGCTTGTATTATCTTTTGGGCTGTTGGTAGTGGTATTCCTGTCACTTGGCTTAGCTCGTATGGTGTCGCGACGGCTATAGCCTCTATGCTTGTGTATCCGTTCTCGATGAGTTTCTGTGCCGCGTTTGGGCCTACGCCTGGAAGATCTGTAATGTCGCGTATTTCCTTGTCTCTCTTACCCATAACTATTCAGTCCCCCTTCAATTCTCTCGCGGCTCGAAGGGTAATATAGTTACGGTATACTATGGATCCTAGTCCCCCAGGTGACCGGAAGTATTCCTACTCCTCGACCCAGAGAACCATACAACAATTATACAAGACAGGGGGATAAGAAGGATCCGGGCGGATAAGTATTGAGAATCCTACTAATACACGCCGAGGAAATCTGGTACAAGACCCATAAACCTGCAGTAAAAAACCCTCCCGACCCACCAGGCGAATACCATGACACCAACGCAGTCGTAGCATACGTAAGCATAGAGAAAGGGGACAACGACGAAGTAGTCAAGAATGCGGCAGAGGAAATCTATAGGTATGCGACTGATACAGTGAAGAGCGACTCAATAATCCTATACCCATACGCACACCTAAGCAGCACACTAGAAAGGCCTAGCAGAGCCCACTCCCTACTGGTAAAACTAGAACTCGAGTTGAAGAAGAAGTGGAGCAAGAAGCTACATAGAGCACCCTTTGGATGGTATAAGGAATTCAAGCTACACGCCAAAGGTCACCCACTATCAGAGCTCTCAAGAACGATAACCCCGACCACTCTAGGAGTATTCTATAGGAGCGAGGGTAAGCAGTATGCGTTGAGTGAGGCTGCCAAGAATAACCTGGTTCCTCACTGCCTCGCTAAGGCATCGCTCAGGCTAAACAAGCTGGGTAGAGAAAAACTAGATTTGTTCGGAGTGGTGGGCTGGAGTAAATGGCTAGCATACGAGATGGTTAACCGCCTATTGAAAAGGATAACTTCACGATACGGCCTGGCTGAGCACTTTATAGGGGGCCCCTTCATCGATCCAAACAACATTGACAGGCTAGAAAGAGTCGCCGAACTCTACAGAACCGCCTTTACCAGCAAGTCTAATACATTAGTGGGTAGTCCTACACCATCGTCAGTTTACAAGTTCATCGGCGATATGCGAGAGTTTCTAGCCGAAGTCAATAGCGGCTTTGAGAAACACGTGATAACCCTGAAGCTCTGCGGAGACGAGCCATGCCTCGACATAGGTGTTGAGGGGGAACTCATATTGTACAGGAATGGAGATGGATGCCTCCCATTAGGCATTGTCATGGGGAGCGAGTCGATAATCGGGCCATTGGGTAACCTACTCGTCTCAATAATTGATATCGAGTCCAGGAGGGCTGAGGAGGGAGACCATATACCCAGTATACCCGTGTGGATGCATCCAATAACAGTGTACATTATCCCTGTGGGGGAAGTTGACGACTATGTGAATACACTTGCAAAGGAGCTAGCTGCTGTGGGAGCGGGCGTGGTTGTTGATACAAGCATGAAGGGAGTTGGTGGACGAGTCAGGAATGCTGGCAAGCACTGGGTCCCCTACACTCTAACCATTGGTAAGCGTGAGGTTGAGACTGGCACGGTAACCGTTAGGAGGAGGTGGAAGCCTGGTAGCCAAGAAGCTGTTTCACTCAGCGAGTTCGTCTCTGAGGTCAGAGGAGTCCTCGCCGCCTACGGAATGAACGGGTTCATCCGACACCTTTCCTAGAACAATGTGAAACGTGTTCTTCTTACAATATCTACAGTAATGGTAGAGCCTACCCATTTCATCGAGTCTAAAACTAACGGGCAACAGCCATTCTCTCCCGCACTCCGTGCACTTCAACCGCCATCTCGTCATGCCAGACAGCCACCGCTCACCGTAGCGGGTATTGAAGCCTTATACATCTATACTAAGGGTTCTCCAAAGAGAGCTTCGAAGCCAAATACATCTTCTCGACCACGGGCCTAAGCCTGGGTACGAGCATATTCCTCATAAGATAGATCGCCTTGAGCGGAATCAGTATCTTCTCCTGCTCAATCTTATAGTTGCAAACTGGACACTGGAACGAGACGGTTACTAATAGATCCTTTTCCGTCTCACCTGGCCACTTCAAATTATACTTGTAGTCTCCCGGCGCTCCGCACGCCGGGCAGGGTCCCACCTCTATAATCTCGTGCTCCAACATTATTCCCTCCATAACTGTCCAGTTCTTGAGTATTGTATACCTACACCCAATACTTAGGAATACGTGGAGGGAGTCTTTAAAAGAGACACAACTATCGTGTGAGAACTCCCTTCTCGACCAGCAACTTATACGCCCGTCTCAGGGCCCTCCTTATCCTCCACCTCTTATGGATCGAGCCATAGAGGCTTATCGCAGCAAGCCTAATACTCCCAGCTCTGGTCAATTCGAGCAAGATATCCTTCTCCTCTCTTGATAATTCCTCTTTCAAATACCTCAATGCTATTCTAGCCAGGTCCACGGGCGTTAGCCCCCCATACGGGTACTCGTCTACTAGTTCATCGAATCGTTGAATCACTTCCAACCCGATTATGGTGACGTAGTCGTCCGGTGTAACCCTGCCGTAAACTCTCTTCAACTCCCGTATGAGGGTTCGCTTGTCGGGAAACCCGTCGAGCCGGGCGTCTTCATCTGTTAGCTCTCCTACCTTCTTGATGTTCCTGAAAGTTATACGAGCTTTTGCCACGGGCCTCCCACCGCTGTGGATGATTACTTCAGAGTACTTGACGTTAACAATACCAAGCCTTATAGTCGTCTTCTTCTCCCCCGACAACAGCTTGTCGGCATACTCCTTTTTCAGCATCAAATGCCGGCCCAGGAATAACTTCTTTGATTTTTTACTCTTGTCTGACACCACTTCACACCTGAGCCCCGCTGTAGCCGGAGGCCTGTGATCAACTATCCACCCAGACCAGAAGTTACAGGGTGGACCGGTCTGAAAAATATCGGTGATGTGGGGCCAAAGCGGTGAGGCCCCGGCTGCGGCGGGGTTTGACTTTGTCAACCATGATTTACGAGGGATCCTGGAGGCAGCCTCGTGCAGGTTGAGAGGCTTCTTGCACCTGGCGCGAATACTGCACCCATTAATAGTTTAGGTGGTAGGCCCTCGGCTAGTCCCTCCATCCATTCCGGGATCTTAGTTATTGGTCCAGCCCTTGCTACAGTGTGGCTTGGCACTACAGCCCCTTCACCTACTATTGTGCTCTCAAGTATGGCTCCAGCCTCTATAGTTGCATTCTCCATCACTACAGTGTTCTTTAAGACGCTCATAGGCTCGACTACCGCGGACTTCTCTATTATCGTTCCAGGACCTATGATGGAATTAGCACCAATCCTAACCTTCCTACCTATGTAGGCGGGTCCCGTGACGACCACGTTCTCCTCTATATGAGCGTCTCTCTCAATAACAACTCCTCTTCCTATCGAGGCGCTGGGGGACACGTATGCCTTACCAGTTATAGTCGATGAGTCGGGGTCTAGGATTAGCCTATGGGCTTGGAGGACGTCCCATGGATATGCTAGTTCCAGCCAGTCACCCTCCCATATGTAAGCCCCAACAAGGTTTTTCTGTGCCAGCTTATTCATTCCCTCAATAAAGCTCGATCCTATCACGCTCTTGAGAACCTCACTTTTACCGATGAGCACCCCTGCGAACACGTATCCTCGTCCCGCCCTCCAGGGTTCTAGTGTCTCGGTGAGCTTCTCAACGCGTCCGCCAATATCCAGCCTAACGAAGCCGAAGGTCTCTAGACCACTGCTTACAGGAGCGATGGCGAGGATGACTGGGTATTGGCTGGAGGTATAGTAGTCTAGAAGTTTAACTACGATGTCGCTTGGACGGGTCAGGTACCCGGTAAAGGACAGGATAATCTCCTTATCATCAACACCCTCAAGCGCTGTCTTAAGAGCGTTCCTCATACCAGGATCTTTCTGCTCCACAACCTCGAATGTCGTGGGGATATCGTGGAGGGGGATCATCTCGGGATGAGCGATTATAGTTCCCTTATCCGGCTTTATCTTGACTACCTGTTCAATAGTGTAATCAATCACCCTCCTACCAGCTATCCTAAGCAGGGGCTTGGGCTTATGCCTAGTAAGGGGGCCCAACCGCTTACCCCAACCGCCCGCTAATATCGAAACCCACACCCTTCATCCACCTCACTCGACAGTGACTGTTTTAGCTAGGTTACGAGGTTTGTCTGGATCGTACCCCTTAGCCACCGCCATATGGTAGGCCAGTAGCTGGAAAAATGGGATGATGCTGAATGGCTCAAGCAATATGTGGCTTGTTGGGGGAGAGTTCTGCACAACAATATCGCTTGGAATATCTAGTTCCAGGTTAGCCGGCTTCACAACCCTGACCCAGGCACCCCTGGCCTTCATCTCAATAGCATTCCCTGGGACCTCGGGAGAGTCACTTGTTCCAATAACGAATACAGGGAAATTCTCCTCCACCAGAGCTATTGGTCCATGTTTGCTCTCCCCAGCGGGATAAGCCTCCGCGTGGACATACGCGATCTCTTTGACCTTCAACGCGGCCTCCTTAGCAAGGAAGGCTCCCAAGCCACGGCCAAGAATGTACATACTCTTCTGCGTCAACCTCCTAGCCAGTTCCCGGGCCTCTGAGTCGCCCACCTCAATCGCATCCTTGGCTACAACAGCGGCCTCTCCAATAACATTTACTAGGTGCCTCTCCTCAACGTTATCCAAGACACCATTCACTAAACCGGCCTTGACGGCCAGCAACTCCAAGAGGAGAATCTGTGTAAGGTACGTCTTCGTCGCAGCGACTCCTATCTCAGGGCCAGCCCTCGTAAATAGACTCATATCAGCCTCTCTCGACAACGCACTCCCTATTACATTGGTGACTCCAAGGATCTTCGCTCCCTTCGCCTTATAATGCTTGACAGCCTCCAATGTATCGAATGTCTCTCCGCTCTGACTAATTGCTACAACCACCGTGTTATCGTCGACTGTAGGCTCGAGCACCTTGAACTCCGACGCTATCAACGGATGAGAAGCTAAGCCGGCCAATCTACTCAAGAAGTAGTGGAAGACGAGGCCCGCGTGATAGCTTGTACCAGCTGCAACAATGATTATCTTCCCCGCGCTAGCCAAGAGTCGAGCCGCCTCCAGCACAGCAGGATCCTCGACTGAGCCATTGTAGGTGTCGAATAGGGCTTGAGGTTGTTCATGGATCTCCTTTATCATGAAGTGCGGATA
>WAKH01000103.1 GCA_015523485.1 Thermodiscus sp.
AAGGAAAAGGAGGCGCTAGGGCATACACCCGAAATAACGAGTATGAAGTAGATCCACCCACCGTGCCAAAACCCGTCGACGTAACAGGGGCAGGTGATGCTTTCGACGCTGCATTTAACGTCTGTATTATCAGTGGATGCGACGTGCTTGAATCACTCAAGTTCGCTGTAGCAGCTGGAGCCGCTAAGATTCTCAAAAAAGGTAGTTCTAACATGCCTGATTTACACGAAATCCTCAGGATGGCATAATGGACAATATTTATACGAGTAGAATATTGCTAAATGATACTATCACATAAGGTTTGAGAGTAGGGTTTAGGATGACTGCTCTTCTTTCGAGAAGACTTCTCTTAGCTCGTTGACCTTACGTTCTGGCAGCATTATTCCGGACTCTGTAGCCACTTTAACGATCAGATCGAGGAATTCTAGTGGTTTAATCGCTTCCCTTATCTTTCCCAGGTCTATCGTTAGAACCTTATTCGTTGTAGGGTCGAATACCCTGAGTATGTCCTTCAATCCTCCCTTCTCGTCCGCGACTCTGTATACGTCAAGCTGTTTGAGTCCCAGCTCCTCTATCACTCGCTTGTAGAGGGTCAGGGTCTTGACCATAGCACCTCCACCCAATATATTCGGGGTGGTCTCCCTTCCGCTTAAAAGGTCATTTATTCAATTAGCGGTGTAGCAAGGCAATGCAGGAGGTAATCAGAGTTACTATCGACCTAGCCCAGTTAGCAAGCGAACTCTCGAAGAATAGGAAGTATGTTACTATAAGCGAGATCTCTCGTCGGCTCGGCGTCTCCGAGAAAACTGCCGGTAAAATACTTGCGCGCTTGGAGCAATTAGGATATGCGCGGCGGTATAGCTCTAGGACCTATGAACTCTCAGTGGATAACGTGCAGTTTAGTGACATGTATACCTTTACAACTAGAAGGAAGAGCACAATCCATATCAAGGCCATAAACAGGTAAAAAGGCCTGTGAATTTTATTATAGACGAGAAAGCTTAGTAGCACGCTGAGCATGGAGACTACTATCGTCGATATACCTAGCATTTTTACTTTCGTGCTGCATCCCTTGTCCATGTTGATCAACCTTTAACTAGATTCAAGTCGTACGCAATACTCCCGGTGGAGAGTGTGAGTAAGGATAGAGTAATAGATGTGCTGTGTAAATGTGGTCCGTGTACAATACAGGAGCTAGGCGGGAAGATAGGCGACTTATCACTGATTGAGCTCAGAAAGATCCTAAGTGATCTACTCAGGGAAGGGATTGTTGATAAAAAACCGGATTATGAAAAGGGAAAACTTGTATTTATAGTCAATAAGAAATATTGTTAAATAAATTAACTTCTCGATACTTCTTTTATCGTGGATCCTATTATCTCCAAGGCCTTCCACAGTAGTTCTTCTTCGATAGTCAATGGTGGTGCAATCCTTAGAGTTGATACTCCTGCTCCAATTACAAGTACTCCTTTCTTGAATGACCTCATCATGATTTCAACCATTTCTTCCTTAGCCGGCTTCTTCGTGTCATGGTCTTTTACTAGCTCCACGCCGATCATGAATCCTTTGCCTCTCACGTCTCCAATCAGCTTGGCTTCGCTTGCTAGGTCCTTAAAGTATTTCTTGACTTCTTCTCCAAGTTTCTCTACTCTCTCCAGTATCCTCTCTTTCTTCATGAAGTCTATTACAGCGTTCATTGCTGCCAGCGATACGGGGTTACCACCGAATGTATTTGCATGGCTGCCTCTTGGAAGCGTCATTATAGACTTCTTGCCTATAACCGCTCCGAGCGGTAGTCCATTAGCTATGCCTTTGGCCGTTGCGATAAGGTCTGGTTCTACGTTCCAATGCATTATTCCAAACCACTTGCCTGTTCGCCCAAATCCTGCCTGTACCTCGTCGCTTGCTAGTAGGATTCCGTGTTTCTCGGTGAGCTTCCTTAGCTTGGGGAAGAAGTTGTCGGGTGGTACTATATAGCCGCCCTCGCCTTGTATTGGTTCAGCTATTACTAGTGATACCTCTGATGGATCCACCATTTTGCCGAAGATCCACTCCTCCATGAAACCTATTACGGCGTCGCCACATTCTTCCGGCGTCTCGGCCTTGAAGGGACACCTATATGGGTAGGGGTATGGTACGTGGATAATTCCTGGTACTAGTGGTGAGAATCCTTTTCTCTGGACGGGCTTGCTGGCTGTTAGGCTCATCGCCCCATAAGTCCTACCGTGGAAGGCTCCGAGGAATGCGATGACGTATGGTCGGCTGTTGTTAAAGTAGCCTCTCGCAATCTTTAGCACTCCTTCAATGCTCTCAGCTCCGCTATTAGTGTAGAAGACTTTTCCCTCTTTTATTGGCGAGATTGATAGTAGGTTCTCTGCGCCTCTTACAGCCTCTTCATAGTAGAAGTCTGTGAGTGAGTAGTGTATGAGCTTCTCTACTTGTTTTTTGATGGCCTCCACGACTTGTTTATTCCTGTGACCCGCGTTGACGACTGCAAGGCCACTATTCATGTCTATGTAAATGTTTCCGTCAACGTCCCTGACAATGGCGCCCTGGGCTTCTTCTACCACGAGGGGGTACCAGCGGCTAAAGGATTGCATTATTAGTTGTTCGTCTTTTTCGATTATCTCCCTAGCCTTTGGTCCCGGAGGCTCGACAACTATCTTGGGAGCTTCTACGGGCATGAGTTCCACCGGTATCTATTTGCGTGTTAGGTGGCTAATAACCGATTCAAAATAACGGATAAGATATAGATTACCGTAATATAGTATGACATAATTATTTATGATGTAGTGTTCCTCCTTTTAGGATAGTATGGCTTGCCTCCTAGAATGTAGCTATACGATCCATCTGAGTAGACTTCCTTTTTCCAGATTGGTAAATTCGTCTTTATTAAGTCTACTATCTCGGACAATGCCGGGAATGTTTCTTTTCTTCCCCGCCCACCAAGGACTATCACCATTGTTGTGTCGCCTGGTTTGAGCTCTCCTGTATAGTGGAAAGCTGCTACATAGCTGAGGTCATGTTTCTGCGCGATTGACTGGGCTATCTCTCTTAGTTTATCCTCGCTAAGTTTCCCCGCGTCCTCATAGATCAGCGTTCTTACCTCGCGTGAGAAATTCTCTTCTCGAACTACCCCTACGAATATTGCAACAGCTCCTAGACTCTTAGAAGTCCCAGCCGCCTCTGATACTAGTTTGTTTAAATCTATGTGGTCTCCCTTCCGTAGAATACCAGTCTTTAAGACGGGTTCTCCTCCTTCTGGCGGCGGCATGATATGGTACTGTTCATCCTCGACTGGAGCATTCATGTCAATTCTCCTGCCCTTTGAATCCAGCACAAGTATTCTCTCTTTTCCAACTATGCTGACTGCTTCCGCTAATCCTCTACTCTGAGCAAGGGCTTTATCGAAGAGATCTTGTATACGCGCTCCCTCTTCGATTTCTAAGGTAATCTCTCGATCTCCATGCATGTCTCTAAGTAGGCTATAGAGCAGTAGACGAACCTTCAACATGGCCACCGCCTTATATTACCTTTCTAACGGATTTTTTCTTAGCATCTATAGCTTGCTTGAACTCTTCCTGCGTCTCCTTTAGCGCTTTTACTATACATGAATCTTCGGTGTTCTCGATTAGCCTCTTGAAGAATTTGGATGCGCATCTATTGCTATGGAAGTATAGGATTACGCCGCCTTTTGAGATGATGATTCCTTGTCCTTCTGGGAACTTTCTTCCACAAACTATGCACTCGTAAAGCCTTTTTCCCACCTTTTTTGCCCCCTTTTGAGCAGATGTGAAAGCGCTAAATTAATAAGCCATAGTAGCCGCATTAGTTGAAGGTTACCAACCCGGCTATGGAAGAATACAGACACCAACAGCCAATGGACGGGGCAGGAAAGATGGCAAGTGGAAGTGTAGTAATGGACGTGCTCGATCCACGAGTAAGGAGGCTAGTAGATGAGAAGGGCTGGGGAAGCCTCACTCCAGTCCAGGAGTTGTCATTCCCAGCTATTCTCGAGGGGAACAATGTTCTGATCATGGCTCCAACAGGAGAGGGAAAAACAGAGGCAGCACTACTGCCAGTCCTATCTATGATGCTGAAAACACAAGCCAAGCCAGTATCCCTGCTATACATAACGCCAATGAAGGCGTTGATCAACGATATATACTTGCGAATCAAGTGGTGGGCTGACAAGCTAGGTTTCAGAGTGGCTAGGAAGCATGGAGACACGAGTTCATCGGAGCGTAGTAGGAGGCTTAGAGAGAAACCTCACATACTAATAACTACTCCAGAGAGCCTAGAGATAGATTTAGACTGGGCACCAAAATTCAGGCAGAGTTACCAAAACCTCCAGTGGGTCATAGTCGATGAAGTACACGAGCTCCTCGCCAGCAAGAGAGGAGCACAATTCGTAATGCAATTAGAAAGGCTACGTGACCTATCGGGAAGGGACTTCCAGGTCATCGGCCTATCAGCTACCGTCGGCGACCCAGAATGGACGATTACTTTACTGTCAGGCTCCAGCAAAAGGCCCAAGAGAATAATCGACCCAGCTATGTCAAAGAAACCAGAGATCACCGTATCATACATTGGCAACTCGACTAGGGACCCGTGGGTCGAAGCGGCAAAAAGGGTAGTTGAAGAAGTAGAAAAACCGTCTCTCATATTCGTGAACAGCAGATACGTAGCCGAGCGTATAAAAGGTGCTCTCGAAGAACTCGGGATACAAGACGTATTCGTCCATCACTCGAGCGTATCTGCTGAGTTAAGAGAGGAAGCCGAGGATAAGTTGAGGAAAGGACAACTCTCTGCAATAGTCTGTACCAAGACGCTGGAAGTAGGCATCGACGTGGGAAAAATTGCAAAAGTCATACAAATTAAGTCGCCTGGAAGAGTAGCAAGTCTTCTACAGAGGATAGGGAGAAGCGGACACGTTAGAGGAGGCACGCCTAGAGGCGTAATAGTTACAACAGAACCACTTGACCTGCTAGAATCAATCGCGGTAGCCTCACTAGCAGTCGAGAAGAAGGTGGAGAACACCTCGATAAGACGCGTGCCGCTAGATGTTATAGCAAGGCAAATCCAAGGTATCCTACTATCAAGCAAGAGGGCTGACATAGATGAACTGTATGAAATCATAACCAGAAACCCGGCGGTAAGGCTATCCCGTGAACAGTACGATGAATTGATAGATTACATGGCCAAGCTAGGCACGATTAGGAAGGAGGGTAACACGATACGCTTAGGATCGAACTTCTACAAGATATGGAGGTTTAGAGGAGATAAGGGAACCAGGGCTTGGTGGAGCCGGGATTTCAGCGAGTTCTTCTCGATGATCAATGAAAGAGACAGCTTCATAGTCAAACATGACGAGCGAGTAATCGGATACATTGACTCGATATTCGTGTACAGACACTTGAGGACAGGAGATGTAATCAGGCTAGCAGGAGGAAGCTGGTTAATTAAGAGAATAGACGAGAACTCTGGTAAGATAGAGGTTGAACCGAGCGATTCACCTGCAGAAGTCCCCCTCTGGAGGGGTGAAGGACCGAGGAGAAGTCTACAGATAGCCAGCATGATGGCTAGGATCCTCGAGAAAGGAGTACCAAGCACCGTCAAAGTATACGACGGAGCTAATGACGTAGTAATAGAGTGGGCGAAAGAATACAGGAAAAGAGGCGTCAGCTTACCGTCACCCACAAGGATAATATACGAGCAATACAATGACGAGCACATCATAACCTCCTTGCTCGGAAGCGGTGCAAACGAGGTACTGGGCATCATAGTCTTCCATGAGGCAATGAAAAGGCTCGGCCTGAACGTCTATTATAGAGCTTCATTCTCAGGCTTCAGCGTGAAAGCCCCAGGCATAAACCCCCTCGACATACTACTTGAGATCGACCCAGTGGAGTTAGACGAGATAATATGGTCGTCGCTGGACAAGAGCCCCTACCTCTACCAAGTAGTACGCGATATTCAGCTATCCTTTGGAAAGATAGGCTCGGTCGATCCAGAAGAGGACGCTATAATAATCGAGGAGGCTAAGAGACAGATAATAGATGAATACCTCGATATAGAAGTTGCCAGGGACTTCATAATCAAGCTCCAATCAGGCATGATAGAAGTACAAACCCCAATGGGTGGAGGCCTAACCCCGATAGCTAGAGAGATACTGAGAGCTCCACCAATCAAACCGTGGATACCCGATCTAGCCCAGAGGATCGCCAGGATGCTAGAGGGCTCAGCCCTAACAGTATTCGAGCTCGCCGACATACTTGAACTAGCAGAAAAGACTGTTGAGGCCAAGATTAAAGACATGAGAAAACCGGATTACGGCGAATATAGAGTGGTTGGATTCATCGATGTAGACGAGGACGACTGGAGATGGACGCTTCTAAGATCTCTAGAGGAAGTAGTCAATATGGAGGAATTCGAGAGCAGTTTTAGACCGTTTAGGATGAGGGAACCGCTACGTGTATTCATTAAGCCATCGCCAGCCCATAGACCAAAGGAGTTGATACTCACGCCGGAGACCGTGATCAATAACTTTGATAGAATACGTCAAATGTTCCCGTCAGAACTATACAATGTAAAGATAATGTCAGCCTATAGTGAAAACAGGAAGGATGACATAGTCGTGTCACACTATTACATCACAGCAGACGCATTGAAGTACATACTATTGAATGCAGCCAGGTACATTGAAGGTAAATACTACTACTATTAATACCTTTAAGGTGATTTTTAATTGAAAGTATACGAGGGAATATACGAGGAGGCCGCCCCACTATACAAAGCCCTTGCCAAAGCCTCCTTGAAAGCAAAAGAAGATCCTGACTGGTCCCACATTAGAGACCGTATAAACGAAGTGACAACAAAATACGAGGAATTGATAAGACTCGAAAAAATTCTAGGCTGGAATAATTACAGGGGATTCTCGAGTCTAATAACACAGATAGGTGAGTCCGAGGAGGGATGGGAGATCATCGATAGACTACTCCAACTAGAAGAATCCATGAACAAATACCTTGTAAGCGCCAGGATAGCCTATAACTATGTATTGAAATCTCGAATTGCATCCTTCCTAACAGTCCTACTAGCCTCCGTGCTGGTAGCTCTGAACAGCATTAGATTCGACGTATTCGTTTTATCGCTTGCTGCAGCTGGATTAGCACTCTCAGCCTTTATGTTGCTATTCCATCGTTTGGCAGCAATCCCTGTTATCGTAGCAGACATACTGCTTGCATCTACTCTGGCTCTAGGTGGATATACTGGGATGATCGCGATATCTGTTATAGTCGCTATTCTAGCGACATTCTTGGCTGCACCTCTCCCGATCGCCCTAGAGAGGCTTTTCTTGGCGAAGGGAGGTGGTAGTGATAGATATCTATAGCATAGCCGCCAGCCTTAAAGGAATAGATCCAGCTTTGGCCACCTTACTTATCTCATTGCTTCCAGTTATTGAGCCACGATACGCTTTGGTTATTGGAGTCACAGTTTATGGAATGAGTGTGTTAAACGCATTCATTTTATCAATCATAGGGTTAATATTTTTATCTATTATATTGGCGTCCGCGGTCGAGAAGATTCTGGAGTCCGGAAAACACGGCCTTCTCTCTCGAGTTAGTCTCGTAAGAAGACTGGTTTTATGGATAGAGGAGAGTAGTTTAGGGCGGGCTAGCCCGCTAATTGAGAAGTATGGTTGGGTCGGATTAGTTCTATTTATCGCGATACCGCTCCCATTGACGGGAGTCTATACAGGGACAATCGCCGGTTTATTGCTTGGGATAAAAAGGAAGAAATTATTGTATGCACTCCTGCTGGGAGGGTTCATTAGTATCTTAATCACTGGATTGAGTGTAGGCGTTATCACAATGTGGTGGTAGTTACTCTGTAACCTTGATCTCCTTACGTGCCTCCCATAGACCGTGTAGGTTGCAGTAGCTGATTGCATAGAGGGTACCACTCTTCTGTAGTGTAACTGTCACGCTTGCCTCAGCTACTGTTAGATCCGGCTCCCAGACGATTTTAGCCACTCTTACTGGGTTGAATGGTCTGCCTTCCTCGTAGAACCAGATTTCAACGTATCTTATCGAGTGGTGGCTTTTCATCTCATGTGGTCCGACTCTTACTTTGACCGTGAAGGGTTCGCCCTTCTTAACAATGTCAGGAGCCTCTATCTTTGGAGTGTGTGTCTCAGCCTTAGAGATGACCTGGGAGGGAGCCTCCTCCGGAGTGTATATTATATCTCCAAATTTCCTCACGATTCTTCACCATATAATACTATTGAGTGTGGGCTGGTTAAAGCTTAACATCAATATTTTCAAGTGCAGAGCACGTGTTCGTCGATATTATTAACCCGGTATCACCGGGTGGGAACTCCATTATCTAACGCGGCATCGTAATAGCCACACCGGACGCTTACCACGGTATAAGCGCGTCTCCAGCAAATCGGTGTTGCGCGATGAAGAGGCTCGACCCGGTATTCAAGACAAGCTGCCCTAACTGTGGAGGAGAAATATCTGCGGAGAGGTTGGAAAAGGGGCTTCCCTGCGAGAGGTGCCTGCCCGGCTATGTGGCAGGCGGTGTTTCCGAGATCGCTGAGGCTCTGGCCAAACGCGGGACCCTAAAAGCTTACTTATGGCTTTATGATCTAGAAGAGAGGTTCAACGACTTCAAGATATATTTCGAGGCGAGAGTCGGGTCGAGCCTCTGGAGCGCTCAGATAAGCTGGGCTAAAAGGCTACTATCCCTCGAAAGCCTAGCGATCATCGCGCCGACAGGCGTAGGAAAGTCCACGCTTCTTCAAACCTATGCCGCCTACAGGATCGACAGGGAAGGGTGGAAGATACTCTACCTTGTCCCGACCGAGAACCTTGCACGACAAGTCACTGCGCGGATGAAGGAGCTTGTAGGCGAGAAGCTCGCATACTACTATGGTTCTATGGCTAAGAAGCTCAAGGAGGAGATGCTTGAGAGGATTGGGAAGGGTGACTATAGCATCTTAGTGGCGACGACCAGCTTCCTCCAGCGAAGATTCGATCTACTCAAGGCGGCAGCACCCTTCAATTTAATAATAGTCGACGACGTAGATAGCTTACTCAGGAGCAGCAAGAACGTGGATAGAGTACTATTACTGCTCGGCTTCTCAGAGGATACCATATCAATAGCAGAACAGCTAGTTAAGACAAAACTCAAGCTCTATGCGGCGCTCGCAGCTGGCATAGAGCAGAAAATCGAGGAATTAAGGAAAAAGGTTGCAGAACTCGAAGCCGAGCTCAGAGCAAACATCATTGGAGACCAAGGCCAACTAGTCATAGCATCAGCAACGGGCCGGCCGAGAGGCATTAAACATCTTCTCTTCAAGGAGCTCCTAGGCTTCGAGGTGGGTGGCGGTACAGATTACATGAGGAATGTTCTTGACGCGTATAAGTTAACCGAGGATCCAATCAACGATGTAGTAGAGCTTGTGAGAAGGCTTGGAGATGGCGGAGTCATTTTTGTATCCCAAACCCTGGGTAAGAGTGTTGCTAAACTGGTTAACAAGAAGCTACAAGAGGCGGGGATAAACTCTGCACTCGCTCTAGCAGGGTCAAGGAGGAGCATCGAGAAACTAGCGTCTGGCAAGGTCAGCGTACTCGTAGGTGTAGCTAGTAGGTATGGAGTCATCGTGAGGGGACTCGATCTCCCTGAAAAGGTTAGATACGCCGTATTCGTGGGCGTTCCAGCCCGGTTACAATTATTCGAAGACTCAGTTGCGAACCCACGCAGACTCCTAGCCTTCCTCTACTACCTGCAGGACAATGGATGTGACTGGGCAAAGGATTACATTGACAAGATAAGAAAACTGATGGATAAACTCACTGATACACTTATAGTAACTGCAGCCTATAAGGGTAGGATAAAGCCGGAAGGCCTCCTTAAGGAACTAGTTGAGACGATGAAGCAGGCAGCTGCCAAGGCTGGGGAAGAGTTCGAGTCCATGATTGGTCCAGGAGAGACTCTCAGGATAGGCGGTATCGTGCTAGAAAACAGGGATGGAGTGCTCTATGTGATAATACCCGATGCTCCAACCTATCTCCAGGCTAGCGGGAGGACAAGTAGGCTTCTCAAGGGGGCCATGACTTACGGTCTCAGCGTAATCCTAGAGAAGCGACTTCACTTGATAGAAGCACTCTGGGAGAGGCTCTCATGGTACACGAGTAGCCAGCCTGTCGATATAACCCAGGTAGACCTTAAAGCCGAATTGAAGAGGGTAGACGCCAGCAGGAGAGGTAAGGGTAAGAAGGTATCAGTAAAGTCTGTCCTCCTAATCGTGGAGTCGCCAACCAAAGCTAGGACGATTGCGTGGTTCTGGGGCAGGCCTAGCAGGAGAAGGAGAGGACGCCTCACAATCTACGAGACAAGCGCCTCAGATCCCGAGACTGGAACAGTCTACCTACTGACTATCACTGCTACAAGAGGACACCTCTATGATCTGTCAATTGATGGAGAGGGAACCTATGGAGTGATAGTTGAAGGCGGGAGAATTGCGCCAATCTACGCTCCAATAAGAAGATGTCTCGAGTGCGGCTACCAATACGCGGGAACAACCCCATGTCCACGCTGCGGTTCAACCAACGTGCTCGACGCATCTAGAACAGTCAGCCTTCTACGCAAGCTCGCAACAGAGGTAGATGAGGTCGTTATAGCCACAGACCCGGACAGGGAGGGAGAGAAGATAGCATGGGACGTCTACCTAGCACTGAGACCCTACAATAGCAATATCAAGAGAGGCCGATTCCACGAAGTAACACGAAACGCGATAATAGAGGCATTAAGAGAAGCTAAAGGTATCGATGAAAGACTCGTAACTGCACAAATAGTCAGGAGAATAGAGGATAGATGGATAGGTTTCTACCTCAGCAGCCACCTATGGTCTATTTACGGTAAGAGATGGTATGGTGCTGGAAGAGTCCAGACACCAGTACTTGGATGGATAATCGATAGATACATGAAGTACAAGGATGAGATCGGGTACAAGATCAGTGTAAAGATTGAGGGGGGAAGAGTATACTTCTTCACGAAAGAACGTGAAAAGGCTAAGAAGCTCCAAGGAGAAAAGTGGCTGAGAGTAGTAAGTTCAAAGTACTGGAAAGAAGAACACAACCCACCACCTCCCTTTACAACAGACTCCCTACTCTATGAAGCATCTCGAAGATATGGCTACAATGCAAGATTCGTCATGAAGCTAGCTCAAGACCTATTCGAGAGCGGACTCATAACCTACCACAGAACAGACTCAACGAGGATATCGAAGGCAGGAATGTCGATAGCGGCTCAATACCTTGAATCAAAGGGGCTGATGAAGCTATACAAGCCCAGGTCATGGGGCAAGGAAGGTGCCCACGAGGCGATCCGCCCAACTAGGCCGATTGACGCCGAGGAGCTTGAGAGGAAGATATATGACGGCTCCCTGAAGGTGCCGATAAAACTGACCAGAGCCCACATCAAGCTCTACGACCTGATATTTAGAAGATTCATCGCCAGCCAGATGAAGCCCTCCACTGCAGTAATCGGTGAGATAGAGATAGCACTAGGAGACCTAACCGAGAAGTTCGAAGCGATAGTAGGGTATGAAGGCGAAGGTTACCACCTGGTATACAAGCCGAGAATAAGATCGTGGGCAGCAGGCCTAGTAGCAGGACAGGCGATACCAATAATTGAGGCCAAGGTGATACGCTCAAGCAAAGTAACCCTATACAAGAGTGGAGACATAATCAAGATGATGAAAGAACGCGGCCTCGGTAGACCAAGCACATACGCAAAGATACTCGAAGCAAACAGAAGGCACGGCTACATTATTGAGAGCAAGAGGCTCAGCTACCTCATACCAACCAAATCCGGAATCACTGTATATAACTATCTAGCAGAGAACTTCAGCGAGCTCGTATCAGAGGAGACAAGCCGTAAACTCGAAGAAGAACTCTACCTAGTAGAGACCGGAAGCAAGGACGCGATAGAAGTAATAGAAGACGTCTACAAGCTCATATCAACGCTGATCGAGAGGGCCCACGAAGTCGGCAAGACTGAGGCCTCAATATAACAATACCCAATACCTTCTAATTTTAACTCCCAATCATTAAGAGAACTTGAAGGTGTAAATTGTGCCGATTGTGGTTAACGACCTGAGAGACTACCTTAAATGGCTGGAAGACCAAGGAAAACTAATCCGCATTGACAAGCCACTCTCACCAGTTCTGGAGATCCCTCACTTCCTGAGGCGTATAATGTATGCTAAAGGCCCAGCAGTACTCTTCGAGAACATAAAGGGATATCCAGGATGGAGGATCGCAGGCAACATCTTCCCGGACCTCGAAACCTTCGCTAAAGTACTTGGAGTCAATACACTAGAAGAGATTGGCGAGAGGTTTACTGAATCAATATCTAGCGCACCACCGACAAGGTTAAGGGAGAAAATCTCGCGTTTGTGGGAGGTTAAAGAGCTAGCATCATTCCTCCCAAAGCGTGTTAGAAAGGCGGGTTTCCAAGATAATGTTATTGAGAGAGACCCGCTCGACAAAATACCTGCATTTAAGACCTGGCCACTTGACGGAGGTAGGTACATCACCCTAGGTCTAGTTGTAACCCGGAATCCGGAGACCGGGATAACCAATATGGGTATCTACCGTGTCATGATTAAGGATTCCCATAGAGCAGTAATTCATTGGCAGATACATAAGAGAGGATCACATGCTTTCCGCGAGGCAGTAGAGAGAAACGAGGAACTACCAGTAGCGGTAGTGATTGGAGCAGACCCAGCAACAATATTCACCGGAGTGGCACCGGTACCCTACCCTCTCGACAAGCTCCTATTCGCGGGCATAGTTCGAGGAAAAGGGCTCGAAGTAGTAGAGCTAGAAAACGGATTAATGGTGCCAGCAAACGCTGAAATAGTCATCGAAGGCCGAGTCCAACTATCAAAGCTAGAAAACGAGGGGCCCTTCGGCGACCACTGGGGCTTCTACGACATGCCCATAGAGAAGTACCCCGTACTAGCAGTTGATAGAATCTATCACAGGAATAATCCAATCTACGTAGGAACCATTGTAGGCCTTCCACCACTGGAAGACGCGGTGATAGGAAAGGCCGTTGAACGAGTCTTCCTACCGATAATGAAGACTATTTTCCCAGAGATAGTAGAGGTGAGCTTCCCAGTACACGGTGTATTCCAAGGACTCATGATAGTTTCAATCAAGAAAAAGTACCCAGGCCACGGCAAGAAGATAATGATGGGCCTCTGGGGCATAGGACAAACCAGTCTCACAAAGATGATCATCGTAGTCGACCATTTCATAAACCCACATGACATAAACCAGGTAATATGGGCAGTAACCTCCTTTGCAGACCCGGCGAGGGACGTGGTGGTACTAGATAACGTTCATACAGACGCTCTTGACCCAACCTCAAAAGCACATGGAGTAGGCGCTAAACTAGGCATCGACGCTACAGTAAAGGTAGAAGAGGAATCGGGCCGCGAGCCTCCATTAATAGTCTCACCAGACCTGGATGTTGAAAGGAAAATAGAGAAGCTATTGCTAGAGCTGGGTATAAGGGGCGACGATCCGTGGAAGAAGGTAGCGAAGGAGTACATCGATACGATCCGGGCATGGTTAGGCGTGAGGGGAAGCTACACGCGATATCACGACTGATAAGGATAGAACACACAATCTTCAGCCTCCCCTATGCATACCTCGGAGCACTGCTAGCAACCAAGCACCTCCTACTCCGAGAAATAGTATTGATCTTCCTCTCAGTTCTAGGTCTAAGAACTGCGGCAATGGCGTATAACAATATCGCAGATCTTCCAATCGATAGGCTAAACCCGAGGAGTTCAAGAAGACCCCTAGTATCGGGCGCGTTAACAGTTAAGGAGGCATGGATAATCGTGATAGCGGGCTCATTGATCTACTACATCTCAGCGGCCTTACTGAATTGGTACGCATTCCTACTAAGCCCACTCCTATGGGTAATCGCCATAACATACCCATATGCAAAGAGGATCCATCCCCTGCCCCACATCCATCTGGGCCTCACTCTAGGGCTAGTTGTGTTCGGCGGCACAGTCGCGGCTATAGGCGACGAGGTAAGAAGCCTCACAGAACTCGCCATACAGATTCCATGGGGGCTCGTCATAGCTGTAACCATGTGGGTTGCAGGCTTCGATATACTATACAGTATAATGGATTATGAATTCGACGTTAAGCATAACCTGGGAAGCATACCTGCCTGGCTGGGCATTAATGCCGCCAAAAAAGTGGCGATATTCTTCCACATAGTCTTCCTAGCATTACTACTATACACCATTGAGAGGTACTCTCTAGGCCTCATAGCCGAGGCAACATTCATGCTAACAGCGTTCCTAATCATATTACAACACTATATCGTGGCACGAGAGGGTCTCAAAGGGATACCAGTAGCCTTCAACATTAACTTAGTAATAGGATTAATCGTTGGACTAGGATTCTCAATCGACCTTATACTAGGCTAGAATGACGGCTTATACTCTAACTCAACATAGAGATAGGACTCCCTCCGCCCCCTAACCCTTCGATTATCAATCTCCCATGCAACTATCCTAACCGAGGGCCCCAACCTCTCCTTTAAACTGGCGACGACGTCCGCTAGTTTACACACGTCCCGGCCGTATGCTATAAGCCCTATTCTCTCCATACCCCTATTGAAGTCAACTATAACCTGGAGTGTATATTCCATGGTATTGCCGCGACGTCCTATCGTTATCTTAGGGACCCCTCGGCTCCTCATCTACTCCACCCTACGCGTTGCCTTTCTAGAGTATAACGCGAGGAGTAAATAATAGTCAAGCCACCTAAAAGTCCTCAACGCATCAAAGACATCAACTTCTTAAAGAACTCGCTACTCTTACCATGATAGCTAATGGTAGCTATACCCGAGTACCTGTTTCTCTCCAGGTTCACGTTGATCAGTTTACCACCATTCCTTAGAGTTATGAGGGGCATGCTACCTGCTGGCTCCACTACACCACTAGTACCAACTATGACCACCAGATCGGCCTTGGAGAACTCCCTATAAGCTGCGTATAATGCGTCGCTTGGCAAAGGCTCTCCAAACCATACAACGTCGGGTCTTGCTAGAGCATTGCACTTCGGACATCTTAGGGGTAACTCCTCATCTGATTGTTGCCTTTCTATCTGCCACTTGTAGCCGCACTCGGTGCAACGGGCCCTCATTATAGAGCCGTGGAGTTCGATAACGTTCTTTGACCCGGCTCTTTGATGCAAGCCATCCACGTTCTGAGTGACTACAGCCTTCACAATACCCATTTCTTCCAGCTCCGCTATAGCCCTGTGGGCTATCGTTGGCTGGGCTCTTAGAACAAGGCCGATACGCCAAGCATACCACTTCCAGACACGTAACGGGTTTGTGGCAAAGGCTGCTGGAGTCGCTAGTTCTTCGGGCCTATACTTGTTCCATAGGCCGTCCTTGCCTCGAAATGTAGGAATACCTGCCTCTGCAGAGATACCTGAGCCTGTGAATACGACTGCGTACTTTGATTCTCTAAGAAGCCTGGAGGCCTCCCTAGCTATACTATCGAGGCTTGACATGGCTATACACCAGGCGCCTCAGCTTCCGGCGCACTCCCCATGAATTTCGGTGACGAGGTTGGTCTTCATCGGCGCCTGTGTATCATATAACTCAGTAGTTATAAGGTTAATATGTTAGCTCAGGGTCTGTGACGTCATATTCACCCTTTCCAGGCGGTTCAGGCGCCTCTGGCCCTTCGGGGCAGCCCTTCCCATGCCTGATCGGTTTATCTATGGTGCTCAATAAAACTACCCTGCTAGCCTTTACTTCGCCTATAACCTTGTAACCAGTCAGTTCAGCTAGCTTCCAAGCGAACGATCTGACCTCCTCGTGCCTCGGCATGTTGCTCTTGCTTAGCCTCTCCCTGCTGGCACCAACCCACATGTATGCTTTCACTTCGACATACGTTGGCTGCCCTATCTTAATCATATCCGCGAAGCCCTTTAGCGCGTCTTGACCGTCATTGAAGTTCTTTACCAAGGTGATTCTCAAGGCTGTGGGACTCGAGAAGCTGGGTAGGATGCTCAAGGTTTCCATTGTTAGCTCCCATCCTCTCGGCACGAGTGGCCTGTTGAAGTAGTTATAGCTCTTCTTGTCCCATGCCTCCACGCTAAGATATAACTGGCTGGGTTCCTCGCTTAGGTTGCCAAGTACATCTGGTCTTATACCCCTCGTGACCACGAACGTCGTCATTCCTCTCCTGTGTATCTCCCTTATGAGATCTTCTAGTAACTCGTATAGCGTCGGCTCGCCTGTGAGGCTCATAGTCACATGTACCGGGTTCATTGCTTCCTCGATTAGTTTTGGATCCGCCTTAGGATGGCCCTTGTATCCGCTGATAATCCTCCTATACTCTCTTATTAGGCCGTCGACTATCTCCTTGGGATCGTCTGCGAAAGGCATCTTCGTCTCATCAACGTCTATTCCAACATCTTGGGGGCGTATTCTCCAGCAGTGCAGACACGCATTCCAGCACCAGAAGGCGGCAGGACTCATCTGGATGTCTCTGTGGCTTTCGATGCCGTAGAACTTACACTTGTAACAGTATCTATTCTCCACTAGCGCTGTATGAGTCCAGTAGCATTTTTTGACAACTGTGTGTCTCCCTACAAAGTGGTATTTTTGCTTGGCCATGATTTCTCCCAACGGCTTGTACGGGTCTGGTATCCTGTTGACGGCATCGCTTAGCCGTAGGTTAGACATCACCATATCCCCTACTTCTCGAATATAGGAGTGGATCCAGGGCTATTAACGCTGAAATATAGTACCCTTAACCTGTACCTCAGAGGGCTTGTACCAGCCCTTCTCTACCAAGTAGTTATAGGCGCTGTAAGCGGCTACGGCGCCCATTGCAGCTGCGGTAACTACTTGTCTGAATCCCAGCCACTGACTGGTACAGTCGCCAGCTGCGAAGACCCCCTCGATACTAGTCCTCATCCACTCATCCACCTTTATGTAACCAGCCTGATCGGTCTCAAGGCCTAGCTTCTGGAACCATTCCTTAGGGGGTTCAAAGCCTATCTCGATGAATATCCCGTCAACCTTCAGCTCTTTTATCTCACCTGTATTCTTGTTCTTAACCACCACGGATTCAACCGATTCTTTTCCTTTGATCTCCGTAACTATGCTGTCTAGGATGAACTCTATGTTTGGCTTAGATTTGGCGACTTCGACGAAGAAGGGTTTTGCTCTGAACTGCGATCTCCTGTGTACCAAGTAGACCTTCTTTACGTAGCCGCTTAGGAGGATGGCTCCTTCGAATGCTGCATCTCCTCCCCCAACAACTACTACGGCGTCTTTGCCCGCATAGAAGGGCGCGTCGCATACGCTAC
>WAKH01000104.1 GCA_015523485.1 Thermodiscus sp.
GACCTAACCTTCATGAAGTTCGAGACCAAGAACTACGTGTTCACCATAATCGACGCACCCGGCCACAGAGACTTCGTCAAGAACATGATCACTGGCGCAAGCCAGGCCGACGCTGCTATACTAGTAGTATCAGCTAGGAAGGGAGAGTTCGAGGCTGGTATGAGCCCTGAGGGTCAGACCAGAGAGCACCTACTACTAGCCAAGACTATGGGTATCGAGCAGATAATCGTAGCCGTGAACAAGATGGACGCCCCCGACGTTAACTACGACCAGAAGAGGTTCGAGCAGATAACAGGTATTCTAAAGAAGTTCATGAAGGGACTAGGCTTCAAGGTCGAGGAGATACCCTTCATCCCAGTCAGCGCATGGAAGGGAGACAACCTCATCGAGAGAAGCCCCAACATGCCATGGTACAAGGGCCCAACCCTAGTAGAGGCCCTAGACCAGCTAAAACCACCAGCAAAGCCAGTAGACAAGCCTCTAAGAATACCCATACAGAACGTATACTCGATCCCCGGAGCCGGTACCGTGCCGGTAGGTAGAGTAGAGACCGGCGTACTAAGGGTCAACGACAAAGTAGTCTTCATGCCACCGGGAGTAGTCGGAGAAGTCAGAAGCATACAGATGCACTACCAGGACCTAGAGAAGGCTGAGCCAGGAGACAACATCGGATTCGCAGTAAGAGGCATCAGCAAGAATGACGTAAGGAGAGGAGACGTAGCAGGTCACGTAGACAACCCACCGACCGTAGCGGACGAGTTCACCGCAAGGATCTTCGTAATCTGGCACCCAAGCGCAATCGCGCCAGGCTACACGCCAGTAATCCACGCACACACTGCAAGCATAAGCGCCAGAATGGTAGAGATACTAGCAAAGCTAGACCCAAGAACCGGTAAGGTAATCGAAGAGAAGCCACAGTTCCTAAAGCCAGGAGACGTCGCAATCGTAAGGTTCAAGCCAGTCAAGCCAATGGTAGTAGAGAAGTTCAGCGACTTCCCAGCACTAGGAAGATTCGCAATGAGAGACATGAACAGGACAATAGGCATCGGCATAATCACCGACGTCAAGCCAGCACAGGTCGAGATAAGGAAGAAGTAATCCACGCCAGCGTTTTCTCCCAAAACCCTTCCTCAATACTGCAACTCAATATTTCTCTATCCCCTCTACACTGGCAGCATTTACTTTATAACCGGAAGCAGGCGCCCAATACGGTTACGGGTGGAGAAGGAAGATGGCGTTCAAGATAAGGATCTACCTATGGAGCACGGACGTGAAGAGCCTCCAACAAGTAGTCGAACAGATCCGCGAGATAGCAAAGAAGACTGGAGCCCCAATTAGGGGACCCATACCGCTCCCGACGAAAAGGCTCGAAGTACCCATCTTTAGGCTACCTCACGGTGAGGGCAGCAAGTACTGGGAGCACTGGGAGTTAAAGATCCACAAGCGTATCATCGACCTAACAGCCGACGAGAGAGTACTAAGAAGGCTGATGAGAATACAGATACCACGAGACGTAAGAATAGAGATCAAGCAGATGAGAGGCTAAACCCCATCTAATTATAAGATAACTCTCAACTAACCGTCTGAATCCTTAATAAAACTCCTCTTAACATGGATACATTGGACTCTATGTGTGCCGGGGTGCCCGAGCGGACCAAGGGGACGGGCTGGAGACCCGTTCCCCCGTATGGGGGGCGCGGGTTCGAATCCCGCCCCCGGCGCCATACAATCCCCTTAGCGCTTCTTAGTGGGTGGAGGCATGATCACAACAGTAGTCTTGTCTGGTATGTCGTCGAGAGTAACCTCTAACACCCTACTGTCAAGCCTCAGCCTCCTAGCCTTTGAGATCGAGAGGAATTTGTCTAGCGGATCTAGTGGTAGGGTGGAATAGGGTACCCAGTAATGCATTGGGATCACTAGTCTTGGCTCTGTTTTCGTTACGAGCTCCCACGCTTCCTCTGCATCTATAGTATAGGTTCCGCCCACCGGGACCATCAGTATGCTTACACCCTTAAGCTTCTCAAGAACGTCGCCCTCGGGGATATGCCCAAGGTCGCCAACATGCACGATGCTGAAGGATCCGGCCTCCAACCTATAAATTATGTCCTCGCCGCGGAGCTTGCCCATAGACTTATCATGGTATGCCTGTATCCCCTCAACTTTGAAGGGACCCAGCTGGAAACTGCCTTTCCTCCATTTAACTACTTCTCTTGCCTCAACCATCTCAACAGCGTTGTGGTCGTAATGGTTATGGGTTACTAACACGGCATCTGCCTTGATCCGGAACTCTGGCAGGTTTAGGCTGCCGCCATCATGGGGGTCAATAGCTATCGAGTAATCATCGTATTTGACTAGGAAGTACGCGTGTCCATACCATTCAATCCTCAAAGAGCTACCCATATCATCCACCTATAGAGCTATTCTATAATCTACGGTTACTAAATCTTAATTTCCGAACACAATGGCTCATCTTACGGGGATTCGAGTGCCAATAGGCTACTTCGATAAGAAAATTGGCACACTAGACGATATCAATGTTGAAGGTAAGAAGGTGTTGCTAAGAGTTGATATTAATTCTCCTATTGATCCAAAAACTGGTGATATCCTAGATGATACAAGATTCAGATCGCACCTAGAGACGATTGAGACACTCATCGACCAGAAAGCTGCGGTAGTCATAATGAGCCACCAAGGCAGACCCACCAGCAGCGACTTCACAAGGCTAGACAAGCACGCAAAACTACTCTCCAGCCTCCTTGGCACTGATGTTGACTATGTACCCGATGTTATCGGTCCAGAAGCTTTGAGGAGAATACAGCAGCTATCGCCAGGTCAGGTTCTACTATTAGACAATACAAGACTTGTCAGCGAAGACTATGTTGAAGCACCGCCAGAAGTGCACTCGAAGGGAATAATGGTTATGACCCTTTCGAAACATGTAGACTACTATGTTAATGATGCCTTTGCAACAGCACATAGAAGCCAGGCCAGCATAGTCGGCTTCCCCCTAGTCCTACCAAGCGTAGCAGGTAAGCTGATGGAACGGGAAGTAAAGACGCTGTCAAGAGTGTTGTCCAAGGATGAAAGACCCAAAGTCTTCGTTCTAGGTGGAGCAAAAGTAAAGGACACGATTAAGGTAATCAAATACGTCGTAGAGGCAGGAGTTGCAGACGAGATACTGACGACGGGTTTAGTGGCCTTACTCTTCCTCCTTGTATCGGGAGTAAACATAGGCGAAGCCGAGAGCGTTGTGAAATCCAAGGTCAACGAAAAAACGGTTGAAACCGCGAGGAACCTCATTGCATCAGGTGCCCCAATAAGGGTACCTTTGGACTTCTATGCTGAAATAGATGGTAACGTGGAACTAGTAGATGCCTCGAATATAACGGGTGCTCCCAAAGACATAGGCCCTTCAACTATAGAATACTATTCGTGGAAGATACGCAGCGCTAAGATAATAGTAATGAGGGGTCCCGCCGGTGTCATTGAAGACCCCCGGTTCAGGAGAGGGACCCGGGAACTTGTTGAAAGCGCCCTGAGATCCAATGCATTCACAATATTCGGTGGAGGGCATTTCAACGCGATACTATCAGAGTTCCCCGAAGAGCTCCGTAGGAGAGTGGGCCACATCAGCACCGGTGGAGGAGCACTACTATACTTCCTCGCGAACAGGAAGCTACCCGGGTTAGAGTCTTTAGCTAGATCATACGAGAAATTCTTCACGGGTGACAGCTCGTGACGGTGAAAATTGGTATTAACGGTTATGGAACCATTGGTAAGAGAATAGCCTCAGCTATCATGAAGGTATCCGGCCTAGAGCTTGTAGGAGTAGTCAAAAGGAGCCCGGACTACGGTGCATTGCAGGCGCATAAACAGGGGCTAGCACTATACGCACCAGACGAGGAGTCAGCAAAGAAGTTCGAGAAGGCTGGATTACCAGTTAAAGGGACCCTCAAAGAGCTCCTAGGAGAAGTAGACTTGATTGTAGACTCAACGCCCGGCGGCGTCGGAGCCAAGTACAAGCCCCTCTATGAAGAGCATGGGGTCAAGGCGATATACCAGGGTGGAGAGAAGGCTGATGTCGCAGAGGTCTCGTTCAGCAGCCTATGTAACTATGAGGAGGCCATTGGCAGGAATAGCGTGAGGGTCGTCTCATGCAATACGACAGGCCTCCTCAGAGTAATCTGTACATTGAATAAGGTATTTGGGGTCGAGAAGGTTAGAGCCACTATAATAAGGCGTGCAGCCGATCCCAAGGAGGTCAAGAGAGGGCCGGTAAACAGTATAGTATTGAACCCGCCGAAACTGCCGAGCCACCACGCGATAGACGTGAAGAGCGTTCTACCATGGCTTGACATATGGACTTCAGCCGTAGTGGTGCCAACCACCCTAATGCACGTGCACAACCTCATAGTCTACCTAAAGAGAGACGCGAGCAGAGAGGATGTTATCGAAGCGTTAAAGCAGGCCCCAAGGATAATGCTAGTCTCAAGCGAGGCCTCAGGGATAAAGTCTACAGCCCAGCTAGTGGAGGCTGCTAGAGAGGTAAGGCCGCGGTACGATATACCAGAGCTTGTGATCTTCGAGGACTCAATACACATAGAAGGGAGAGAGCTAGTATTCTTCCAGGCTGTACACCAGGAATCCATCGTTGTACCAGAGAACATCGACGCCATCAAGGCAATGATGAGCCTAGAGAGGGACCCCGTGAAGGCTATCCAGGATACCGACTCCCTCCTCGGAGTATCGAAGAGTCTCTGGTAGATCCATCCATTTTATCCCACAAGAATCCCATTCTACTCCACGTAATCTACTTCTTTAAATTTCACTCCACTGACTAACACCCGGGGGAATTCTAGTGGATGGATATAGGAGATTTGTATCAAAGAGAACATCACTGTTCAGAGCATCAGAAATAAGAGAACTGCTGAAGCTCACCGAGGGTAGAGACGTTATCAGCCTCGCAGGAGGATTACCTGACCCCAGAGTATTCGATCCAAGACTTGCAGATATCGCAAAGGAGATAATTGAGAAGGAGAGAGACCACGCCCTACAATACTCACCAACAGCCGGCGTGACAGAATTCAGGCAGACGCTAAAAGATTTCGCCGACTCCAAAGGTATTAAGGTTACAGCAGACGATGAAGTTGTAGTAACAGCTGGTAGCCAAGAGGCCCTCTTCCTAGCCGCTAGGGTTTTGATCGACCCCGGCGATAAGGTAATTGTAGAGGAACCGACCTATCTCGCTGCTGTAAACGTCTTCAGAGAGCATGGAGCAACCTTTGAGGCTATACCTATTGACAGTGAGGGCATGCAAACAGATGTCCTCGAGGAAAGGCTTAGGAGAATGAGTAAGGATGAGAAGAAGCCCAAGTTGATCTACTTGGTTCCCACTTCTCAGAACCCGAGCGGTTCAACTATGAGCCAGGAGAGGAGGAAGCACCTAATCGAGCTGGCCGAGGAGTATGATTTACTCATAATTGAGGATGACCCGTATAGCTTCTTCACATTCGAGCCCATCCAAGTGGATTACTTGAAGACGCTTGACAAGTCTGGCAGGGTTCTCTATATGTCAACCTTCAGCAAGATCCTCTCACCCGGTTTACGTGTAGGCTGGGTTCTAGGCCCTAGAGACCTAGTAAGCTATCTAGAGCTTTCAAAGCAAACAATAGATCTCCACACCTCTACACTATCACAGTACATCATAATGGAGGCCATCAAGAAGGGAATAGTTGATGCGACAATAGAGAGGGCGAGAGCACTCTACAAGATAAAGAGAGACTCAATGATGGACGCACTCGAAGAATACATGATGGACTTAGCAGACTGGACGAGACCAGTGGGAGGATTCTTCACAATGGTATATGTAAATGGCGAAATCGACATGAAGGCCCTCATGTACGAGGCGATCGAGAAGTACGGTGTAGCCTACGTTCCAGGAGAAAGCTTCTTCCCGGTCTCAAAGAAGAAAAATACGATGAGGCTGAACTTCAGCTATCCATCACCAGACCAGATAGTAGAGGGGGTAAGAAGAGTAGCCCTCCTAGTCCGGGAGAAGCTAGGCAAGTAGGTGTACCTCCTTTTTCCCCTCTCTCAATAATCCATGCTATCGGAGAGAATTATGGAGCGGATAATTGAGGAAGCGGGAGTAGGCATAATAAAGCCAGAGACTAGGAGGAAGATCATTGAAATACTGACGAGCGAGTTAAGCTATAGACAAGTGGCCAGGAGCCTGGGCGTGACTGCGGCGGCAATCCACAAGTACATCACAGGCAAATCAACTCCTAGAGACGAGGTAGTCAAGAGAGCAATCGACCTCGCGGCAGAACTCGGTCTAACCGAGGTAGGCGACCTAATCTTAGAAGACATTGCTACAGAGCTAGAAGCCCTGCTGAAAACGTTGGCTGAAAAGGATCTAGCCTCAGCTGCACACGTTTCAAAACTCTCAAGCATAGTCGGCAGGGCTAAACTAGTATTAGCCGCTGGCCTCTCGGGAAACAAGAAGCGAATATAGTTCTCTTCTACGTGATTTTCACCACATTCCAGTACTCGCCAGCCTCAATTAACCAGGCCGCCATCAATCTGGCTACGAGTCTCCTAGCATCTCCTCTTGAGATATTGTATCCGAGTCTCGAGGCCGCCATGTAGGCGATATCCTCATCTATCCTATCGATAAAGATGTCTGTTAGTTCCTCGAGTAGATCCCACAGGTTAATCCTTGTCTTATTGGCTACGATTTCCCTAAGCCTAGTATAGTCTTCGTCCTTTAACATGGCCTTATCCACTAGGTCTTCTCGTCCCTGTTCTCTTGCAACCCGCCAATAAGTGAAGAGTAAATCGTAGTTATCCACGACCTTGCCTGACGCGAATGGTGGCGTCTTCTTATTCTTGGGTTTCTCCACGAGATGCACCGCTTTTAGTAATTAAGCTGAATAGGCTAATATTAAGTGTCGGGTACGATGCTGAGGTGCCAGTGATTGGACGTCTTCGTGCTCGACACGACTAGCGTGACAGAAACGAGGCTTAGATCAACGCTAGAAGAAGAGAGCTTAGAGGGAGTAGTATCTAAGATAGCTGGATTGATAAGAGAGGCTAGAATAAAATTGAAGGCAAGATTCTACATGACTCCCTCGACCTGGAGCGAGCTCCGGAGGATACTCATTGGTAACTCTGTCAGCCTCGAGGTTATCCAGGAATTGGCAGCTTGGATTACTGTTAAGGCCCCAGACAAGCTTTCGCTTCAAATTCCGGCCAGCGTCTTCTCCGAGTATGTAGCTGACATAAGGAGGAGGCTCTTCAAGGGCTTACGAGTCGCCGAAACGGCTGTACGTAGGGTTGCAAAAGAGTGCCCAGACTCTAGCGATGGATGCATTGGCGAGACGATTAGGGATCTCAGGGATAAGTATAGGGAGGCTACCCGTAAGGGGCTTGTCGATAGCGTGGAGGACCTGGACACTATCCTTCTCGCCATGGAGTTGAAGGGTATAGTAGTGACTAGCGACGCTGGGATTAGGAGGCTGGGAGAGCAACTGGGAATAATCGTTGTAGACCCGGTTGATTTCGTCAATATGCTTAAGAGAATGATATCATCCATGGACTCCTCCTTCGAATCAAGTTAGAGGTCGCGGGTAAAGGATTAAATCACCCAAACAAGCCCCTCACTCTTATAATGGAAGCCGCCGTAGCTCAGCGGTAGAGCGCCGGCCTCGTAACGGTAAATCGTTGATCCGAGGTCGCGGGAGAGCCGGTGGTCGCGGGTTCGAATCCCGCCGGCGGCTCCATATACCTAGATTCTACAGCGTGCCCTATGGCTTCTAGACGATCTCTTTTTAGATACTTTGACATAGTTAATCGTTGAAGGTGGAA
Organism: Thermodiscus sp.; assembly: GCA_015523485.1. Classification (GTDB taxonomy): domain Archaea; phylum Thermoproteota; class Thermoprotei_A; order Sulfolobales; family Acidilobaceae; genus Thermodiscus. The sequence continues at coordinate 7,867 of WAKH01000104.1, forward strand.
GTTTTGGCGAGGATCTATACTAGGACTGGAGATGAAGGAGACACCTACTGTGCCGCTCTAGGGACGAGGGTCCCAAAGGATCATGTCTTGATAGAGTTCATGGGAACTCTTGACGAGGCAAATAGTCTACTTGGCATTGCTGCGGCGAACTGTGAGGGTGAAGTTAAAGGGTCCCTGGAGGATTTACAGAGGCTACTCTTCCGGGTTGGATTCTCTCTGGGAGGGTTTGCTGATATAAGTGAGGCTGATGTTGAAAGCCTCGAGGAGATTGTTGACGCGTATATGGCGGGGGTTGAGTTGAAAGGGTTCGTGATCCCTGGAGGCGATATGTGCTCTTCTTACATTCACCTTGCTAGGACAGTAGTCCGGAGGGCTGAAAGAAGGCTGGTCTCGGCGTATAGGTCAGGGGTTAGTGTTAAGGCTGGGGAGGATAAGTTGAAGCTAGCAATTAAGGTGTTGAATAGGATGAGCGACGCGCTATACGCAATGGCTGTAGGAGTCCAAGCGAGGAAGGGCGGGTTGAAGTACTTGTAGCGGGCCTCTAGGGGGACGAGCTTCCCCATAGGGGGTTTGTCAGGCGATGGCGTATTCTTCATCGGCCCCATCAAGTATTTGGATTCAGATAGCTAATCCTAATTAAGAATCACAGTCAACCACAATATGAGGGTGGAGTGTTTTGGCGCAAACCCTTGAATCAGAGATTGAGGGCGTAGTGGCAACGCTACGATACCCTGATGCCAAGAGTCTCAGGGAGTTCATAGAAGCCCTATCAAAGATACTCGATGAAGCTAGATTCGATATCACGCAGGGTGGAGTCAAAGTTGCTGGCATGGATCCGGCTAAGATAGCCTTTATCGAGGTATGGATGCCCAGGGAGTCCTTCCTAGAATATGACGTAGATGAGTCCCGCGAGTCTATATACATGGGTGTTAGGCTAGAATCTCTTGCTAGTGCCCTGAAGAAGGGGAAGAAAGGTGAGCCAGTGCTCTTCCGGGTCTCAGATGACAAGGTATATGTCCAGGTTGATAGTGTGGTTGTGAAGAGATTCCTAATGCCCAATATCGAAGTGTTCATCGACCTGCCCGAGAACATTACACTAGAGCACGATGTAGAGGCTAGTGTCATAGCCGAGGTACTCAAGAAGGCTGTAAAGGACGTTGAGATAGTTGGTAAGGAGGTTGAATTCGAAGCAAACGATGGCAAACTAGTTATAAGGGCGAAAGGCGAGGCCAGGTCTAGAGTAGAGGCGGTGCTACAAGAGGGTGTCTCAAGCGCATTATTATACCTGGAAATCAGGAAACCCTCTGTCAGCGTATACGATGTATCCTACATAAAGAACGTACTAAACCTAACGAAGATAGCAGAATCGGTCGAAATAAGGTTCTCCAGCGAGAGACCCCTAGAGCTCATCTTTAAGAGCCCAGATGGGAGTAGGGTAAGATATCTGCTAGCCCCATCAGTCGTCTAACCCTGCTGCCTCCCTCAACCTCTTTACAACGAAGTCCTTATTCAACAGAGAGAGTAGAGGCGCAGCCCTAGGTCCTCGATCCTCTCCAACAAACACTCTGTAGAACTCTCTGTAGAACTCACGCCTCTCCTTACCTGTGAGATTCTGCGTCGCCTCTATCATAGCCTCCTTAATGCTATCCTCTCTCCACTCGGATAGACTCGCCAGCTTCTCGGCTAAAGCGCTGAAAGTCTCCTTGTACTTTAGATTCGCGATAACATCTCTGCTCACTGACTCCACTATTTTTACCTTAAGGCCTGGAGGCGAGTACTTCTCCACCCACCTGCCAGCCTTCTCTAATAGGTCCTTCACCCAGCTTAGACTGTACTCATCAGGCTCCTCTGGCAGATGGCCAGTTCTCTTGAGCCTTGCCAACGCCTCTTCCACTCTATCCATTGGAATCAGCTGTGCTAGTATTGCGGCATGCGTGTAGGGTACCTGTGCAGGGAGCCTTAGAGGTGTGCTACCCGGATGGCTCAACTCGTACGTCCTCTTTAGGTAATCACCGTCCTCAGCCTCCTCTACACCGAAGTAAACTCTCTCGGCCTTGTAGTATTGCTCGTAGTATTGCGGCAGCTGTAGGGGATCGATAACTATCTTCTTCCTAGGATGCGTGTAGAAGTATAGGAATCTCAGTATTTGTGGGTGGGCGATTTCAAGCCACTCTCTCGGAGTAATGCCTACAAAGCCGCTGCTTGACATATCAGACTCTCTACCTGAGACCCTATATCCCACCCACTCATACCACTCTCCTAGTGGGGGATCGTAGTCGAAGACCTTGATCGATAGCTCGACACAGCTATCCCTGCTACCTCCAGGCGTAGCGTGATCCTTCCCGTAGGGTTCAAAGTCTACGGAGAGTACCTTCCAGACACCTGCCCATTCGATCCTCCAGTTCAGCTTTACATCTGTTATATCAGCTATACCACGATTGCCGCAGTGCTTACACACGTATTCTATCCTGCCGTCCTCGATAACCCTAATCGCCTTCGTCTTATCTATCCTTCCACAATTGCTACACCTTGGCTCTACGGGGATCCAGTCCTCGGGGTATGGCTTCCTTCCCCTGTACTTGTTGACTATCTCGCGGATCTTCTCCTTCATTGGTAGGACTTCATGCAATATGAGGTCCTTGAAGGGACCCTTATAGAGCTCCTCAGTAGTCACGACCTCTACTCTCCCATCAGTGTACTCCTTTATGAATGGCCCGAAGTCGCTCCAGAAATGATCAATCCAGCTCTTATGGCACCCCTTGGGGTCTGGCACATCCTTGAGAGGCCACCCTGCATACTTCTTCGCCTCGTTAGGATCGTCGAACTGCTTCCTCTGACTCTCCTTACCCTTCCAAGGATCAACCGTGTAGAGGGTGAGGAGCTGTCTCACCTTGTATCCACGCTTCTCTAGCTCCCTTCTAACAGCCTCTCCCAGTAGAATCTCTCCTCTCAGCCTACCTATGTGTTGGAGGCCCGATACGCTTAGCCCGCCATTAATAGTGATAACACCCTTCTTTCTATACCTCTCTCTTAGCCTCTCCTCCAGTGAATCCACTAGCTGGTCCAACCAGTGCTTCTCCACCCGTTACACCTAGTATGGAAACGATACACTAGCCTAATTTTGTTCTTTGCAATAGCCTACCCGGCTCCACTCTATAAACCAGGTTATAGAGTGGCCATATAGTGGAAAGACTTATTAATCGAAAACGCATTGATTGATGAGGCAGAGGTGATGAGAATGCGCCAATGGATTTAGCCCGCTTGAGGGCTCCCCAGGATTCCTCCATGATCCCCTCCTCCTGGTATAATATCGTCCCAGATCTCCCTGAAGAGCTTCCTCCAATGCTCCGACCCGACGGCGAGCCAGTTAAACCATCAGATCTCGAGCCAATATTCCCATCAAAGCTAATAGAACAAGAATTCTCACGGAGCAGATTCATCGAAATCCCCGGAGAGTTAAGAGAGCTATATGCTAGGCTTGGAAGACCAACACCCCTACTACGGGCAAGACGGCTAGAGGAACTACTCGGAACGCCAGCACAGATCTACTACAAGTACGAGGGCGTAATGCCTACGGGTAGCCACAAGATCAATACAGCCGCTGCACAGGCCTACTACAACAAGCTGGAAGGAGTGCGCAGACTTACAACGGAGACAGGGGCTGGTCAATGGGGTAGTGCCCTATCACTAGGCGGAGCATTATTTGGCTTGAAGGTCAGGGTCTACATGGTAAAGATCAGTTACATGCAGAAACCGTACAGGAAGATAATGATGCAAGTATACGGTGCAGAGGTTATCCCAAGCCCAAGCAACTACACAGAATATGGTAGAAGACTTCTAAGCACGGATCCAGAAAACCCGGGAAGCCTTGGCATTGCAATAAGCGAAGCCATAGAAGACGCTGTTAAAAACGATGATACAAAATACAGTCTCGGCAGCGTGTTAAACCACGTACTCCTACACCAAACAATCATAGGGCTAGAGGCAAGGAAGCAAATGGAAGAGCTAGGAGTATACCCGGATATAGTCATAGGCTCAGTAGGAGGAGGTAGCAACTTCGCAGGATTAAGCTACCCGTTCATGAAAGACAGACTACAGGGGAGATCTGAGACAAGCTTCATCGCAGTGGAACCTACGGCCGCCCCTACAATGACCAAGGGTGTTCTAGGCTACGACTATGGAGACTCGGCTGAAATGACGCCCCTCATATACATGTACACACTAGGCCACAAGTTCGTTCCACCACCAATACATGCTGGGGGCCTAAGATACCATGGAGTAGCACCAACAATAGCAATACTTGTAAAAACAGGGTACATCGAGCCAAGAGCCTACAGTCAAAACGAAATCTTCGACGCAGCACTCCTATTTGCAAAAGCCGAAGGCATAATCCCAGCTCCAGAAAGCGCCCACGCCGTAAAAGCCGCTATAGATGAGGCACTGAAAGCCAAGGAGCAGGGTAAGGAAAAAATCATACTGTTCAACCTAAGCGGACACGGCCTCTTAGACCTACAAGGCTACAATGATTACCTCGAAGGGAAGCTCACCGACGCCTACATCAACGGGCCAAGAATAGAAGACCTATCCTTCACCAAGAAATAGCAGAGCCGTAAAGATCCCCCGCGGAGGAATACGATATTGAGACCGAAACTTGAACTACTAGAACTGTCAGCACTAATACCGCACGAACAAGTGAAGCCCTCAAGACTAGAAGAAATTCAAACGAGGATAATGCAAGACAAGTTTCTACTCAAGCCAATAATAGTTGACGAAAAGACCCTGATAGTAGTAGACGGTCATCATAGACTCGCAGCTCTGAAGAGAATTGGTGCACGCAGAGCACCAGTATTGTTCATTGACTATATTCGGGATATAGACAGGCTGCAAGTAATTGTGCCTCTGAAGAATATCGCTAGATATCGAAGCTCTACAGAGGAACTCATAGCATCGATAACCAATAGAGGAGGCACAGTAGGGATGGAACCAAGGGTTAGAATCGAGGTACAGGAAAAAGGCTTCCTACTCGAGCATCTAGGCAGAAGCCTCCTGCCGCCAAAAACCACAATACATTATACGTGGGCGAAGAACTACTACTCTTTAGTCCCATTATCCCTTCTTTACTAGTCCTAACAGGATGGGTAGATGTGATAGTTATAGTAGCCCTAATGCATTTCATTAATTCCAGGTACAGGAAACTAGGCAAGCTATGGAGGATAATGATTTGGCGGCGCAGCTTAGAGCCTGTGCTAGACTGATGAGGATAGTTAACAGCTTGATGGTTGGATTCGCGGTACTCGTGGGTATCGCGATAGTAGTTGGTAGGGATATCGTCAACTTACCATTAA
>WAKH01000105.1 GCA_015523485.1 Thermodiscus sp.
AGGTATAGGTCATACACGGTGCATGCTTCGGGGACCCCTCCCAGCCTCCTCTGCTCCTCGGCCGTAGCCCTACCGCCGGTTAGGGCGCGTTTCAGCTTCCAAACAGCCTTGTCAGGCGGATCCGTCAGGAAAATGGTGTAGTCTGGCCTACTACTACTCATCTTGGCCCCATCGAGTCCACGTATCAGTTTATGGTATGTTGAGGCGGGTCTCTCCAGCCCGGCTATATCATGTAGCCTATCAGCCAAGTCCCTAGTCAACCTTAGATGTGGGTCTTGATCGGCGCCTACAGGAACTACCACCCTCTTGTATCCGCCGTACTCGTCGAGTTGTGGATGGAGTATGTCGGCCGCTTGGGTTAGTGCGGCTACGATTTTACTCGGGGTTACGTCCCCATAAATAGCTTCCATCTCGGCCATGGTGACTCTTCCTGAGAATAGCTGGATGAGTCTGTAGTATGGGGTCCCTCTGTTGGTCTGGAAGTAGAAGTCGGTCTTATCCGGGTCTAGGCCTAGTGCGATCATGTTTGCAACATACTCCTCTATACCCAGCCTTATGATTTCCCTCCTTGGTAGCCTCCTTACCGCATAGGCTTCAGCATCTGCCAGTGCGACGAATACTTTCGCCCCTAGCTCGCGTTGGAAGTAAATGAGCTGGTCAACGGTTAGCTTGTGGCCGAAGTGGAATTTCCCGCTAGGCATGAAGCCCGTCAGTATCGCGATCTTCTCCCCCTTAGCAATCCCTTCGAGGATTACCTTGTCGAAGTCCCTATGACCGAATATTATGTTCCTCCTCATGTGCAGGCTCAATGGGAGGCCTAGCTCCCTCATTTTGGGGATGACTTCGGAGAAGGGCTTTATCCCGAATACTCGGCGTAGCCGGTCATAATCCTTGATCTCTACAGTACCCCATGGATCTAGGCGTTCCCCTGCCATCATAAACCCCCCGAGTTAAGGGGGAGTGTTAAGGTAATAGTCTATCGGGGTCCCTCGGTAGGAGTCTTGCCTCCCTGATGTTGTCGAGGCCCAAGGTCTGCATAACTATCCTCTCCAGGCCCATACCTGCTCCTCCGTGTGGCGGTGCCCCGTGCTTGAAGAAGTCAAGGTAAAACTGGAATGCTTCGGGCTTTAACCCCTTATCCCTCAGGTTCGCTAGGAGCACTTCGTATCTGTGTTCACGCTGGCTTCCGGTTACTACCTCTAGTCCCTTCATGAGTAGGTCGAAGCCTGTAGTCCACTCTGGCTCGTCTTCAAGCCTCATAGTGTAGAATGGCCTTGATCCCCACGGATACTCAGTTACGAATACCAGGTCTGAATCATACTTCTCCCTCACGTACTTGCCTAGGAGCCTTTCACCCTCAGGGTCTAGGTCGTCACCGTATGGTATCTTTTTGCCATATTCTTCTTCGAGGATCTTGTACGCGTCCCTGATTGATATCCTCGGTATCTCCTTGGGTACTATTATCTCGGCTTGGAACTCCTCTGCGATAGCCTTAGCCAGAGGGTCCCTTACTAACTCCTCGGCGAGCTTCTTGAAGAAGCCCTCTACCTGCTTCATTACGTCTTCGGGTCCCTCAATAAACCCTAACTCTATGTCCATGCTGTGGTATTCGGTTAGGTGTCTTGTGGTGTGGTGTGGTTCGGCTCTAAAGACTGGGCCTATCTCGAATACCCTCTCTAGGCCTGCGATAACCGCCATCTGCTTGTAGAACTGTGGGCTTTGTGCAAGGAACGCTTCCTTACCAAAGTAGAGTACTGGGAATACCTCTGCTCCGCTCTCGGTCCCGGCGGCTACTATCTTGGGAGTGAATATCTCCACGAACCTCTGTGAAGAATAGTAGTCCCTGAATACCTTGGCGACCCACGCCTTAAACTGGAAGATCTTAGAGATCTTCGGGTTCCTTACATCTAGCCACCTATAGTTTAATCTAGTCGCTAGCCCTGCGTCGGTGCTTGTATCGGGCTCAAGCGGTAGTGGTTCCACTGGTATTGACAGGATCTCTAGCTTTGACGCCTTTAGCTCAATTCCCAGCTTAGACTTTGATTCAACCAGCTTGCCAGAATAGCACACTACAGACTCAAGCTTTAGCTCTTCTGACGCCTCCACCACATCGTCAGGTGACTCTCCCTTCTTCACAACCACCTGGAGGACTCCAGTCCTATCCCTTAGTAGGATAAACTTCAAACGGCCCAAGTCCCTTATCCTATGGACCCAGCCGCAGACACGGATCTCACGGCCGATTAAATCCCCGCCTCTACGGTAGATGTCCTCAATGAACGCCTCCTTGTACAAGTCCCCGGGGCACCTCTCTCTTCTAGGCGACATTTTTGTAATTGTCAAGCTTTAAAGTGCTTGTGCATCATACCCTTGGTTTACCAGGAGTAGGGCGGGTGACGATGGGTGAAGACATTCTACATAACAACGCCAATATACTATCCCAACGCGGTGCCACATCTAGGCCACGCATACACAACCGTCTACGCTGACATACTAGCAAGGTATCACAGGCTGAAGGGCGATGAGACATTCTTCCTCACAGGCACGGATGAACATGGCCTAAAGCTGCAACGGGCAGCCGAGAAGAAGGGAATCCACCCCAAAGAGTTTGTCGACGAGATGGCTGAGAGATACAAGAACTACTGGTCGCTACTCGACATCAGCTATGACAGGTTCATAAGAACAACTGATCCTGACCACGAAGAGCTGGTGAAGTGGGCCCTCAAAAAGCTCTACGAGAAGGGACTGATCTACAAGGCAAAATATCCTGGATGGTACTGTGTAGACTGTGAGAAGTTCTATAGCGAGGGAGAATATGAGGTTATAGAGGGCAAACCACACTGCCCAATACACAAGAAGCCCCTGGAGTGGCTTGAGGAGGAAACCTACTACTTCAAGCTGAGCGAATTCACGGAGTTCCTACAGAAGACACTCAAGAGAGACATAGTGTATCCCCGTCAGTATGCACAGGAGGTCCTAGGAAAGATCGAGAAGGAAGGCTTACTTGATGTAAGCCTGGCCAGGCCAAAAAGCAGGGTATGGTGGGGTATACCCCTACCATGGGACGAGGAGTACACGACCTACGTATGGTTCGACGCACTCCTAAACTATGTGACAGGAGCAGGATACCTAAGGGACCCCGAGAAGTTTAACAAGCTATGGGCGAACACACACCACGTCATAGGAAAGGATATACTATGGTTCCACACCGCGATATGGTTCTCAATGCTCGAAGCCCTCGAAATACCGCTTCCTAGAAAAGTACTAGTACACGCTTTCCTAATCAACCGAGGACTCAAAATGGGCAAATCCGCGGGGAACGTGGTCTTCATCGAGGACCTACTACAACGCTACCAGGACAGCGATGGGCTACGCTACATAATAGCAAGGATATTCAACCTACAGAAAGATATCGAGGTGTCAACAGACTTATTCGACTCAATATACAACAGCGACCTAGCCGACAACTACGGAAACCTAGTGAGGAGAGTAGGGACCCTCGTAAAGAGGAGGCTAAACGGTAAACTAACAGCCGGTAAGGTAGACGAAGACGTACAAAAGACAATAGAGAAGACCATAGAGGAATACACCGCTGCAATGAACTCATACGAAGTATCAAGAGCAGTCGAACACATTATGGACCTCTTGAGAAGAGCAAACGCCTACATGAACGAGAGCAAACCATGGGAAAAGCAGGCACCAGTCAACGAGCTATACACCGTCATGGAAGCCGTTCGCACCGCAACAATAATGCTACACCCAATAATACCCAAATCAACAACAAGAGTAGCAAAAGCATTTGGGTTCCAAATAAACTACAACGCGTTATCCACACATCTGGAAGAGTATAATGTGACTGAAGCACCAATATTATTCAGAAAAGTAAAGAGGACATAATTCCGTAATATTATTATCTATAGTGCTCACGCTACTATTTTAATATCTCAACAACTCTTATGGAATTGTATCTATCCAGGGAACTCTCTTAAAGTCGCTGTCAAATGTAATCATTCTATCCACATTATGCCTTTTAGCGGCTATCGCTATGAGTGCATCGTTGCTCATCAACTTCAGAGATTTGGCAGTCTCAATTAACTCCTTCCAGTCGTCTAGCCTCTCAGTGAGTATATCCGGATTCAATGATTTCAATAAATCTTCGATTGCAACTATTACATCTTGAGGATAACCGTTAGTAGCAATCCACTTCCTCATGTCTCTGACTCCTTTAATCAGGCCATGTTTTCTAAGGTACCGAAGAGTAAGTACGTGGAGAAGTTTGAAATTATTGTGGGCGTTATTGCTGGTTTGCTATCATCTAGAAATAATGCAATCTGTCTTGCCTCATTTTCTGCACCCAATAAGAGTATATAGAGAGCATTCGTGTCTATGATTACTCGTCTCTCCATAACTCCTCCTCCAATATCTTATACTCGTCAAGATCACTTGGACCTCCCAGTTTATCGACATGTTTTTCCCTTACTTTTCTTATTTTATCCCTGAGACTATCTTTTATAACCTTATACTTCACACCCTTCAGGAGGTCTTCTAGTCTAGCATCATCAGGCAATTCTAGCTCAACAATTATTTTCTTGGCCACCTCTTTATCCCACATCTATTTTTCCATACGGATGTTTATATTCTATCCTCGTAATTCGATGCTCCATTCCTTTACTGCTGACCATAGCATTTGTGCCGCTACGCTTGCTATTATTAGGGACATGAATCTGGCCATTGCCTTTATCCCGTTTCTTCTCAGCATCTTCATTAGTATGGGTGAACTCCTCATCGTAGCAGCTATCGTTATTGTTGATAGGATGAATGCTGTTATGACTTCGGGGAGATGGCCTACGGTTCCCAGGTTTATGAGTAGTGTCATTGTGCCTGGGCCTATTATCATTGGGGTTGCTAGGGGGACTACTGCTATCTCTCCTCCCTCAACGGTTCGGCTCTTGGGCTGGCCGGAGAGCATGTCTACTGCGATGTATAGGAGGAGTATTCCCCCACCGAATTTGAGGCTGGCGAGGCTTAGATGGTAGAATTCGAGTATGAGTTTTCCCGCGAGTATGAAGAGGAGGCCTAGTGCAACGACTACTATGAGGGCTTGTTTCAAAACGTCTCGTGCCTCCTCCTTTTTCATCCCCTCTGTTAGTGTGAGGTAGTTGTTTAGGGCGGTGAATGGATTCATTATTGCGACGATTGAGCCATAGTATGCTATTATTAGTGCGATGTCCATTCCCGCCAGCCCCCTCCTCTTCTTGGGTTGGCCCCCAGGGGGTGGCGGGGCCTTTAAAGTTGTCTAGCTGTATCGTGGTGGAATATTGATGGGAGAATTGAAAGGGGGAGTGTATGGGTGCTAGGAGAGTATCGCGATGCTCCTAATCACGTCACCCGTGTCCTCACACTTATCTGTGCTTGTCTCTAGGCTCTGGAGAGCCTTGTAGAGGGTTATACAGCTTCCTGGCTTACCCTTCTTATCGCACCAGTCAATTATCTCCTCCTCTGTAGTGCTCCTTATCTCGTCTGCCTCCTCTTCTAGCCTCTCTACCTCTCTAGCGATCGCGACGGCCCTGGAGGGGTCCCTGCGGAGTATCTTGGCAGCCTCTATTATCTTCTCTATCGAGATCTTTGCGATCTCGGCGATCTTGAGGAACCCATCTATTATGTTCTCTGGCGGCGGAGTCTTCTCAACCTTCATGTAGAGGAGTAGTCTCCTGGTAGCCGCATTGAGGTGATCAGCTATATCATCTGAGACGAGTACTAGTCGGAGAAGCTCCTCCCTATCAATCGGATGGAAGATTCCCTTGGAGAGGTCAGTGATAATTTCGTCTTTAACCTTATCCGCCGCCCTCTCAGCCTCCTTAACACTGGCATAAGCTTGTATAACAGATTCAACATTTCCAGTCTTCATAGCTTCGATAACCTTGATTGACTCCTCTGCCACCGAGAGTATCCTGGTGAAGTGCTTAACCTGGAGGTCTAGGATCTCCTGCTCCCTCCTCCTACTTATCCAACTCCAGGTTCCAGACAACCCGGGAAAACACCCCCTTAAACTATACTGATTAGAGTATAAATCGAGGCGGCTATACCAGCCGCCACGGGGACTGTGGCAAGCCATCCTGCTATAATCATCAGAACGGTCCACTTGTCGATCCCTGACAATCCCTTGCCCTTCGCTATACCAACCCCGATTACTGACGAGACGCTGGCGTGTGTTGTTGATACTGGCATTCCCCAGAGGGTGTAGAGGTAGACTACACTGGCGTTAGCGAGTTCAGCCGCGGCTCCACTCACGTAGTCTAGCTTAGTTATCTTGAACCCTACAGTCATTATGACCCGGTAGCCCCATGTGAATGCTCCAGCCATTATTCCTAATCCGCCTAGTACTGCGAGGAGTTGTAGAGTCTTATCGTCTGGTACTCCTAGCGTGCTTGATACCACGCCTACGTATACGCCGGTAGCGTTGCCTACGTCGTTTGCTCCGAATGCGTAGGCGCTGAAGGCCAGGTTGAATATTAGTATTGCTTGGAATATCCTGTCTACACTCCATCCTCTACCATTGAGTGCCCTGTATAGTGTGGCGAACGCATAGTAGAGTATGAATGCTAGCAGTATGGCTCCCAGCGGGCTGGTTATCCAGCTCGCAACGACCTTTAACACCACGTTCCAATCTATTTTAGCCTCTCCACCCATCAACCCCCTAGCGAAGCCAACGCCTAACACGGCTCCGACAGTGGAGTGTGTTGTTGAGACCGGGAGACCCTTCCTCGTCGCTAGCGTGACCCATAGTCCTGCAGCTAGGCTCGCTGAAAGCGCCATAGCTGGGTCGAGGTCTTTCACTACACCCTTCCCGATAGTCTTGATAACCCTGTATCCCTGTAGCACAGCTCCTAAAACAGCGAAGATGCTGAAGAGGAGGATGGCCTTCTTCAAAGAGACGGCTCCAGAACCGACGGCAGTGTCTGTGGGGTTGGCTGCGTCGTTGGCTCCAAGGTTCCATGCCATATAGAATGCTGCCACGAGGCCGAGGATTACCAGTATTTCCCCTCCAGTATCCAACCCCGTTAGCCCGCTTAATGAGGAAACCTATTGAATGGTTCTTAAACATACTAGTATGGATGGTTTAGACTACAAACAAGTCGGGGACTACTAGTCAGGTATAGAACTGGGAAACCGGGGGGATTGAGATCATCAAGATAACCAGCCTAATCGAGGAAAAGAAGAGGATAGCAAGCGAGCTAAGACAACTACTTAGTAGAAGAGAAGCGGAGAGAGCTGAGAGGGACCACCACGCACGCAGGAGACCGAGGCACTGTGGAATGACGATACACACGGGAGTAGGCTGCAGTTATGGCTGCGTGTACTGCTACATATGGGATATGGGGTTCCCAGGCCACCCAACCATGTATCCACTAACACCCCTGCAATTAGCATACGCCCTCGCAATCAACCCCTACGTACTACCCCGCTCTACAATGGCAGCCTATGGGAGCGTGACAGAACCATTCCTCCCGGAGACCCGTGATAGGGCTCTCGAATACGTAAAGACAATATACGAGTGGCTGAAGCTACCAAGCCAGGTATCCACCAAATCAATACTAGACGACGAACTCGTTAGAAAATTGAAGGAGGCGGAACCAAACATCAGCGTGCTCGTAACAATAATCGCCACAGGAGAAGATGCCAGGAAGCTAGAGCCGAACGCTCCACCAGCCGAGGACAGGCTAGAGGCAATGATAGAAGCAGGCAAGAAAGGATTGAACGTTGCAGTATTCATGAGGCCAATCATACCAGGAATAACAGACAACCACTACAAGAGCATCACAGATAAAGCGGTCGACGGAGGCGTGAGGCACATTGTACTAGGTAGTCTAAGGGTTACAAAGAGGATAATCTCCGCTCTTGGAACCACCGGCGTTGATACAGGTCTGATAACTCAGAGGCTAACCAGGAAGTTAACCGGCCCCAAGAAACAAGTCTCGATTAACACGAGTGATCTCAAATCAATAATCGCAGGCTATGCCAGTAGTAGAGGAATGATCGTACACCCATCGGCTTGTAGCCATAACATGTGGAGTCATAGAATAGCATGTCATGCATGTAGTTATGGCCCATGCTATACGAAGCCCAGGACCCCAGACGAGGAGGAATTGAAGGAGGCGGTTGAGATACTGGGCGGGAGGATCCATAGCGTGGTTGTAAAGTACCCATATATCGTCATACGCGGATTGAAGGGCGTTAGGAAGGATGTGGTGATCGAGTTGTTAGAGGCGGCTACGAAGTTGATGGTTAGGATAGAATAGCTTCTATTGTATTATGTACTCATCTGATGGAAACCTTCCCGTCCTAACCTCTTCTGCATACCTTTTGACGGCATCTAATAGATAGTTGTATGCGTCCGCGTATTTCTTGGCGAACGGAGGCGACTCCTTATACAGGCCGGCCAGGTCGTGGAAGACTAGAACCTGGCCGTCGCAATACCTTCCAGCCCCTATACATATCGTTGGAATAGATAGTTTCTCCGTAATCCTCCGGGCAATATCCTCCCTGGTGAACTCTATCACTATCGAGAAGGCTCCCGCACCCTCAAGCGCGAGTGCATCCTCAATTATCTTCTTCTCCTCGCTAGGCGTCTTACCCCTCAGCTTGTAACCCCCGAAACTCAGGTATCTCTGTGGAGTCATTCCAACATGGCCCACGACCGGTATCCCGGCCTTTACAATCTCCCTGACCCTGTCCACATACTCTGAGCCTCCCTCTAGCTTTACAGCTTCAGCCCCAGCGCGGACGAATTCTATAGCCGACTCGACAGCCTTCCGGGGACTCGGCTCGTAGGAGCCGAAGGGCATATCACCAACTATGAGGGCGTAGGGCTTGGCTCTGGCGACAGCCCTTGTATGGTGTAGCATCTCCTCTAATCCTACACCGTGGGTACTCTCCATACCCAAGACAACCATGGCGAGGCTATCGCCTACAAGAATCATGTCAACACCAGCGTCGTCAACAATCTTAGCTGTAGGATAGTCGTATGCCGTAACCATCACGATTTTCTCTTTACCCTTCATTTTAAGTATCTTCCTGACGGTTATCTTCTTCCTGTGTGACAAACTCTTCCACCAGTCTCTTCGAGAGCCTTAATCAACATATATAGATACTTTAGGATAGGAGTGCTTACACCAAGCTCCTCTCCACGTTTAATCACATAACCAATAATCTCTTCAACCTCGGTCCTCCTACCCGCCTCAACGTCCTGAAGCATACTACTCTTATTCAACCCCGTCTTCGATGCTATCTCCAATACATAATCTCCGGGCGTATAAGGTAGCCTTATACCCATAGCCTGTGCAACACTGGAAACCTCCTCCGCCGCCCGGAGAGCTAGACTCCTAGCCCACTCATTCTCTGTCACAACCCTGTTCCTTACTCCGAGAATAGCGGTAACAGCATTCAATCCAGCATTGACGGCGGCCTTAGCCCACTGATACGGAATAATATCATCCACGTAGACAACATCCGCGCCACCTCTTGATAGGATCACGGCTAACTGTTCTGCCTCGTCTTTGACTCCTCCCCGGTAAGATCCTATTATGAGTCTGCCCAGACCGGTGACCTCTACCCTATTATCCCCTTTTCTTATCACGCCATACTCAACGATAACACCTAAGACCCTTATTCCTCTATTCAGTAGTGGTTTAACATCGACGAAGCCATTGGATGCCAGAGCTAAGGTATTGGAGAGTCTGGAGGCCTCTTCTAAGGCCGCTTTGGCATCGTATGCTTTTACCGCGACTATAGCAATATCACACGAGCCCTCCTCCAATTCTCCAGCCATGTAGGACTCCGTCCTCACAGTCCGGGCAATCTTCCCCTCGATGAAGCAGCCCTCCTTTTTCAACGCCTCGTAGTGCTCTCTACGGCGAACAATGCATACTGGCGGGATACCTAGCGCTTCCTGGAGGAATCCGGCTAGCAGGCATCCCACGGCTCCACAGCCGACTATACATATTCTCGGCATACTTGCATCCCAGCGCTGAATGGCGCCATGATTTATAAGCGTCTCCTTTACCCAAATAGACTACATGTAAACCGGGATAAATAGATGGGGTTGAATGTAGGGGACCCCCTTTGCCTTCAACTACTTGGGTCGATTCGATCGCCCTCGCACTGGGCGGAAACCAGATAGTACCATACGTTGCCACTAGATGGGAAATAATACCTAGAATCCTGGAACTCCTCGATCTCAAGGAGGGAGAGGTCTTCTACGACCTAGGCTGTGGCGATGGAAGAGTTGCAATAGCCGCGGCGAAGAACTACCCGATAAGGAGGGCGGTATGCGTAGAGATAAACAGGCACCTCGCCGCACAGGCCGTGGAGAACAGTATAAAGGCTGGAGTGGCGGAGAAGGTGCTCGTATTGAATACCGATATGAGGAATGTTGGATTATGGGATGCCGACGCCGTATACATGTACCTGCTAACTAGTATCAACGAGTTGATGAAGCCAAAGCTGAAGAGGGAGTTAAGACCCGGTGCGAGGATCGTAACCCTAGACTTCCCCATTCCAGGCTGGGATCCAGACAGGATTGTGGGAGAGTCAGGATGGCAGAAGACCCTCTACTTATACATTAAAAGATGATATACAACGAAGATTCAAGGTGTAGCTACAAGTGTCTTGGACTGGTGACCCTAAAAGGGACATCGTGGAAGTAATGAAACTCCTCTATGAGAGAGGCATAGTACAGGTGCGTGGAGGTAATGCAAGCATATACGACAAGTCCTCAGGCCTCGTCTACATGTCTCCCTCCGGGGTTCCTCGCAACCTCCTCACAATGGAAGACGTTGCTGTAATGACGGTAGGAGGAGCCGTGTTAAAAGGGAACCCTACCAGCGAGTGGAGAATGCACTTGGCAGTATACGAGGCTGACCCGGAAGCTAGAGCCGTTGTGCACGCTCATCCTCCGGCTCTACTCGCATTAACCTATAAGGGAGGAGTACCCGACCCGGAACTACTAACCGAGGTCAAATTGAATGCCAAGTGCATAGCTGAGGCGCCTTATGCCCCGCCTGGCTCCCCAGAGCTAGCGAAAGTCGTGAAAGAGACCATCATGGGGACTGGCTGTAACGTGATAATCCTCCAGAGGCATGGCGCCCTCGTCTACTCCGATAAGACAATATACCATGCCCTGGACCTACTTGAGGCTGTCGAGGATCTCTCCAAGATAATCCACTACCTAGGAGGGCCCTCATAGCCAGGGGACTCTTCACTGCTCCGACGATGCGGGCAGACACCCAACGGCACTTCATCGGGCCCAATCACAAGATATTGTTGAGTTGAAGGATAATTGAGGTTACCCTTAGTGGTGTTACTATATTATCGAGCTGGTCCACCATAGAATATTAAGTAGCCGAAGCGTGCAAGTATCTCTGCTTTCGGATCACCCTCAGAGTACATCCTGAACCTGTAGGTCGTCGTGTCTGTTTCCTCTAACACGCCCATCTCCACAAGTTCTCGGAGCAGGTTGCTTGCCAGGCCGATAGTGTATTCCTCCCTTGTCACTCCCCAATCAACGTCTGGTGCTTCATCCATTATCTTGTGTGCCTCTTTTACAATGTTGTCTGGCGAGATCTCCTCTCCCTTATCAGAGAGCCTCGAAGCGGCTAGCATTGTGAGTACTAGACCCTTCCTCTCACCCTTCTTGAAGCGCTCTAGCACACGGTCAAGCTTCTCTTTCAACATTGTTAGGCTCTTCATGTTCGCCACCCTTATAGTTTATTTAATAAACGAGACGGATTATATTCTTTTATTATCTGGTGGGATTCTGGGAGGACTATGAATGACGGGTTTAGCCCATCTCCAAGACAACACCCACATGGTAGCCAATGCACCAGTAATCCAGTTGCTGAGGCTCATACCAGACCATAACCCCTTGTCGCCAAGTGCAAGATGGTATGCCAGATACCAGGAGAGTGGTATCCTCAGTAGCCATAGCCTCGCGATGCCTATACCGCTCACGAAGAATGTGTGACCGCTAGCCCTTGCAATGCTATTGGCGAATATGAAGAGGTCAAAGCCCAACACGCTAGGCCCGAATATCAGGAGCATACGGTTCGCCGGGTCCCATACAGCGGGGTCCCTCGTGAACACGCTAATGAACCATCCCCTGAAGGTTACAAGTAGTATGATGTATAGGCCTATCGATCCGAGCAATAACAGTAGGCCCGTCTTTGTAGCCTTCTTAGACCTGTCAATCAATCTCGCCCCAAGGCTTTGAGCCACAACTATACCTGTTGATCGGGCTATTGGGAAGGAGATGATGTGGTCGATGTTCAACATAACCTGTCCAATGCTATAGGCGGCCACGACCGGGGTCCCCAACCCGTTCACGATACCTATCATTACGATGAAGCCTAGAGTGGTCATCATACGGCTCGCTATCATGGGCGTTGAGATCCTGGCTATCAACCGTAGAAGCCGTGAGTCCGGCAAAAGGTCCCTTGGATACACTCGTAGACCATGCCTGCCTGTAGCAAAGCTATACGCCGCATATAGGCCTGTTAGAATATTCGATAGTAGGGTGGCGAGAGCCGCTCCTACAACCCCCATACCGGCCCAGAAGATGAGGACAGGGTCGAGTAGGAAGTTCAGCATTGTCGCAAAGACGCTGACCTTCATTGGAGTAACAGTGTCACCGGCGGCTCCAAGGGCGAAGTTGAAAGTCAAATACAGGTACATGAAGGGGATACCCGCAAGAGTTACCGCGATGTAGGGGTCGACTAGCCCCCTCATGTCTGCTGTGACATTCGTGAGATCTATGTAGAGCCATCTAGTATAATAGAATAGGAGAGATCCGGGGACCCCTATCGCAAGCAATAAGCCCAGAACGCTTCCCAGACTCTTTGATGCGTTCCTATAGTCTCTTGCTCCAATGTATTGGCCTACGAGAGCCGAGACTGAACTGGCCAGGCCGAAGCCTATGCTCATCAATACTCCACGATAAGGCCATGAGACTGTTGGGGTTCCTAGAGCGGCTGAACCGAGTTTAGACAGCCAATAGGTGTCGGCGATGTTGTAGAGGCTCTGGACACTACCCGATATGAATAGGGGGATGCTGAGGCCTATGATTAACTTTACAAGGTTCTCCTCTCCTAGTATCTCTTCACGCTTCCTATTGACTCGTTCCGCCGCCTCTTCCACGTCGTGAGCGCCCAATAAACGAACCAGTAAAGGAGTATATTAGGAGGGATAGAGACGGCTTATTGATGTGTTTTTGGAATATGATTATGGGAATTCATGGGACCCTATCATGGCCCTTAAAGCGTCGCGTATGCTTAGTAGTCCAAGGACTCTACCAGTGGAGTCTACGACTGGCATGTGTCTTATACCGTGTTCCAGCATCTTTTGGCTGGCCTTAACAACGCTCTCGTAGGGGGCGACTGTTATAACATGCCTGGTCATATGCTCCGATACTGTTGCCTTGTCTGGATCGGCCTGCTCGGCGATAGCTCTAACCAGGTCTCTCTCGGTGAATATACCCTCGAGCCTCTGGCCATCGCCTAGTACGAGGAGGCTTCCAATCCTGTGTTCACTCATGAGCTTGGAGGCCTCCCTGAGGGTTGTATCGGGCGAGCACGATACTATACGGTCTTTCTTCATGTATTCTGCCACTGTAGGCAAAGAATCCCCACCCAAAGCATTATAGTGTTGGCGGGGAGAAATATCAGTTATAGATACAAGGGAGTACGTCACAAGTATAATGTGGGGGCGTGGGATTGCTAGATTATAGAATCCTATCAATAAATCCTGGCACGGGTAAAGCCTCTGAAAAGACTCTGAGGAACGTTTCAGGCGCGGTCGAGGCGGGGCTCACGATCCACGAGGAGGAAGCTAGCTGGGATTATCCACCACTCTCACGGCATAACCCATTGTTCATCGGAATAGGGCCATTCGCGGGGGGTCCCCTATTCGGGACCCATAGGGTCATAGCGGTATTCCGAAGCCCAATATCCTATGGCATCCATATCAGTGCCATGGGCGGTGCCGCTTATGCCTTCATGAGGACGGGCCTGCACGGCATAACAGTCGTGGGATCCTCTTCGGAACCAGCCATTATACAAGTGTTTGGAGGCCCCTCAGGGTTAGAAGTGAATGTCGAATATCTTGAATGGAAGAAGCTCGAGGAGATCTACAGGTCGAAGCCAGGAGGTACACGGTCCCTACACAAGTATATCGCTAAGCAACTAGGAGAGAAAGCAGTAAAGTACAAGCCGAGGATACTACTTGTTGGCCCAGGAGCCCTCGCAACAAGGTTCGGAGGATTATTCTCATGGGTCCCTGACTCCAGCGGTGGCCCTGGTCATGTAGTTGATAGCGCCAGCCGGGGCGGCGCTGGTAGTGTATTGGCTCAGGGCCACGGCGTGGTTGCAATAGTTGTGGGTGGTGTTGGAAGGCCTCCCAACCCTGTGGGAAGAGAGCTTGTGGAATTAACGTCGAGGCTCCTCGGTGGGAACTTCTACAAGGTTCTTGAAAAGGCTACGGTAAAGTACAGGTATGATAGCAAGCTCGGTACCGGAGGGACATTCGGAGTCAACTACGTGCACTACAGAGAGCTGGTTCCGGCACTCGCGTACAATACTATATACTATTCTCCAGGCGTGAGGTTAGCCCTGCATGAGAAGATAATGAGGAGCTTCTGGAAACCCTTCCAGGAATGGGTATTCCTCTCGGGCACAGGCAAGTATTGGAGGACATGTGGCGAGCCCTGCAGCGTCGTATGCAAGAAGCTCTGGAGGGGTGTAAAGATAGACTATGAGCCTGCCCACGCCATGGGTCCTATGATAGGAGTAATCACACTAGAGGATTCAGCAAGGCTAGTCGAGAAACTAGACGACTACGGCCTCGATGCAATAGAGGCGGGTCATATGGTTGCCTGGCTATTCGATGCCATGAACAAGGGAATACTCGAGCCAGACGAGATAGGATTATCAACCAAACCGGTCTTCGACCCCGTAACATTGGATGAGGCTGCGAGCCATGGAAACGCTCTACTCGCTTCAAAGATCATAGACATGGTGGCTTCTAGGAAGGGTGAGCATACCAGTCTTATCGCGTTGGAGGGATTGAGGGAGGCTGCGAGGATTCTAGATGAACTTTACGAGACAAGAGTCTCCAAGACTGGTTGGAGCTTCAAGGACCTACTCGTCTATGCAGGGTTCGGCAAGAGCGGATACTTCACCCCCAACTACTACTGGAGTCCCGGAGTAATTGCTCCACTCTACGTGCAGGGGAGGTATTGGACCAACTACAGTCCCTCCTATACTGACCCCGAGGATTATGCCGTGCACAGCTATAACAGGGCTATAGCAGAGCTCGCAATCGACAACGCTGGTATATGCAGGTTCCATAGAAAGTGGGCTGAGAGGATACTGGACGAGCTCTACAAAGAACTCTATGGGCTAGACGAGGGAATATACGAGAGGGCGAAGAAAACCTATAGGAGGATAGCACTCTACCAGCTACGCGCTGGCGCCGAACCACAACCCTGGGAGTCGCGGAAGACTATGGACATAGTCGCGACAATGGCCGCTGAGATAAAGGTTCCAGGCTGGGAGGGCATAGTCGGCAATTATGAGGCCATAAGAGACTGGTGGATAAGATTCTATTCCAAGATAAAGGAGCTCGTAGGTGGCTAACCAGCTTGACATGCAAGCAAGACATAGGCATAGCAATACTAGCGAGCCACGACAAGAGGACGATTGCTAAAGTACTCCTTCACCCTAAAGGATGCCTATCAGCGCGGCAAGACCACATAGATGTACTGCTTGAAAAGGATCCATGCGGAGTTAAGGAACTTCTCAGGAGAGGAGGACACTGCATAAGAATTATACCACAGGGGGAATACATGACAATAGACCTATCCACCGTTATGGGATATCCCTGCAGTATCGAACTCCCTAACCCGTATGGTTGGAGGAGAGTCTACCTTATGCTCTCAAGAAGTGGGTCATTATACGTGACTAGGTGCTAGTAGGAACTTGGAGGAGAGGTATTTTTCCCTCAAGAAGTATCTGGCGTGTGAATAAGTATTCTAGGATTAGAATTCATTATGCTAGTTGATGGTGTAAGGGACCCGTCTACAGGGTCCCTCCATGGCTTGAGGGACTGTATAGAATGCAGGGATATGATCCGGTAGCCCTCTCAGAGAAAGTAGAGGAGAGAGTATCCAGGTATAGAAGGGGAGTCTTAGAGAGGAGATACTGGAGGATAAGGAGCACACGCCACTATGGGGGAAATGTGGCAGGAGACGTTGTAGGCTGCAACCTGCGGTGCGCCTTTTGCTGGGCGTGGAAGTTCTCTCATTATACTGACAAGGGATTCTATCTCTCACCGCTTCAGGCGGCAGAGGAGATTGTAAGGGTGGGACCCTACAGGATTGCTCGGTTAACAGGAGGAGAGCCGACTATTGCTTGGGAACATACTCGAGTACTCGCCGAGTTATTAGTTAAGCAAGGCTATCTATTCGTACTAGAGACGAATGGCGTCCTATTAGGTGCGGGGAGAATCGATCCTAAAGAAATCCCTAGAAAGGTCTTCATAAGAGTGTCAATCAAAGCACCCACCCCAGAAGCCTTCCACAAGGTAACAGGGGCAAGTAGCGATGCATGGTACTATCAAATACGTGCGTTGGAGAGGCTGGTAGAGGCGGGTCTTAAACCTGGAATGGATTTTAGGGCGAGCATAGTGCTCGGAGTCGCCCCCAAGAGAGAATACGCTGAGTTATTCGAGAAATTAGCATCCATCCACCCAGATTTAATCACGACCATTGAGCCTGAGGAGATAATCCTCTATCCTCATGTTGAAGAGCTAGTAAAGCGCAGAGGGTTGAAGCTCTATCACTACAGAGAGCCGCCCAGGGCCTAAAGCGATTAACTGACTATATCTTGCTATTACATGTTGAGAGATTTATTCAAGTATGAATAGTCTATTCATTGCCGGGTGCAGTTGAAATGACGCGTTATGTAGAAAAACTCACACCTGTCGATGAAGCTCTTCGCTTACTTAAAAATAAGGTCACTCGTCTCTCGGAGACGATAAGTATCCCCATCTGGGAAGGTCAAGGCCTTGTTGTAGCCCGGGATATTGTTATGCCCCACGATCACCCTCCAAGGCCTAAATCGGCATATGATGGTTATGCTGTTAGGAGTGTAGATACGCCTGGAAAGTTGAAAGTTATCGGAGAGGCTCCTATCGGGGTTACAGACATTGGATTGAGAATTTCACCGGGTGAGGCTGTGTATGTGACAACCGGCGCATATCTGCCTGAGGGTGCCGATGCAGTAGTGCCAGAGGAGTATGTTGATGTTGAGGGAGAGTACATCGTTGTGAAGGAGAAGTATGATAAGTGGAGTAATGTTGACCCGCCAGGAATATACGTTAAGAAGGGCGACGTAGTTATTCCTAGAGGGACCCTCCTGACCCCCTTCGATATTGTAGCGTTACTTGATGTCGGGATAACTGAGGCAGAATTTTATCGTCCCCTGAAAGTCGCAATCATCGAGACAGGTAATGAGCTGTTCAAGCCATCCTCACCAGAGGTCGTTAAAGAGAAGGTGCTCAAGGGGCTTGTGGTTGCGACTACCGGCGATCTGGTGGCATGGTTCATTGGCGAGTACCTGCCTTGGGTGCAGATCCACGACCTCGTAACTCTACCAGACGAGCTTAACACTCTAGTATGGTACATCGAACGCTTACTCGACCACGTAGATGTAGTATTAGTATCTGGTGGTACGGGGCCTAGCGAGATAGACCTATTCTATAGGCTACCAGAGGCCCTCGGCGGGGAACTAGTTTTCCGTGGACTATTCGTCAAGGGAGGCAGACCTACTAGCGCGGTAGTTGTCGACGGCAAGCCCATTATTGGACTATCTGGATACCCGATAAGCGCTCTCCACGGATTCGTGAGACTAGTCTATCCACTCCTTTCATATATCGGAAATGTAGAGACACCACCTGCAGTACCGTTCGTATGGGCCAAGCTAACCAAGCCGTTGAAGATTAAGAGACCTAGGCCGATCAAGGTAAAGCTATCCTTCCAAGACGGTCAACTATATGCTACGCCGCTGGAGAAGAAAATGCAGCACAGCAGCGCTTCAATAGCCCTCTCAATGGCGGATGGCCTAGCACTCACCTTAAACAGGGAGTATCAGCCGGGAGAGGAAGTATTGGTATATGCCTATAGATTACCGAAAACCTACCATAATCCCTCGATTAACTTTTAATTCTCCACATGTAGGTCTATCATGGTGAATATCCTAATGGCGAGGGTGCCTGTGAAGCTAGTCTCCTGGGACGATATTGTAGAGTGGAGCAGGGGGCTGGCTGAGAAGATAAGGGAATCCGGATACAAGCCCGACATTATAGTCGCTGTTGCAAGGGGCGGATACGTACCTGCGAGACTACTAGCCGATTTCCTCGACGTAACAAACATGCTCAGCATACAGAGCCAGCACTGGGTAGAGGCCGCGAAGGCAGCGGAAAAGGCTATACTCAAGTATCCCTTCAAAGTAGATCTTTCAAGCATGAAGGTCCTCCTAGTAGACGATATAGTTGATACAGGTGAAACACTACTACTCGCCAAGGAGTTCATCCTAAAGGAGTGGAAGCCCGAGGATCTACGCATAGCCGCACTCCAATGGATCAGTCCAGTTGCGAAATTCGAGCCCGACTTCTACCACCTCGAGGTTAAGGACTGGGTCTGGTTCCAATACCCATGGACTAGGCTTGAAGACCTCCAACAGTTCATTACAAGGATATTCAAGGAGGATGATAGGGCTAAGAACGGTTTAACTAGTGATAAGCTGGCCGAGTTGTTTAAGGAATGGTATGGTCTTAAGCCTAGCGAGTTCGGCTTCTACTGGGAGCTGGCGTTGGGACGATTAGTTGAAAAGGAGGTATTAGCGCTAGAGGGAGGCGTGTATAAGTTTAAGGGCTAGTATCTTAGGTTCCTTATCTTTATCTCGAATACCCCCTCTTCCCTGCTCCATGCAGCCAATACTATAAGCCGTCCTCCAAGATATCCTGAGAGCTTCTCGTAAAGCTTCTCCATTCCCTCGATATAAGACTCGGCTTTTAAGAGTACGGGTGCGATGCCCCATCTAATCCTCAGCTTTCTCTCCAACAGTACTGAACCTACGCCTACATAGACGGGTATGCCCGGCTTGAAGTTGGCTAGTCTATTAGGGAGTCTTCCACCGATAGAGTAGACTAGGAGCGGTGCATCAATGCTCTCGGCCAGCTCTATCAGGCCGAGCGCTAGGTTTTCTGGCCTATCCATACTTGCTGGCCTGACCGGCTGTGAGTTCTCGAATGCTCTATTAGCCGCCCTCCTAGCCCATGCAACGGCCCTAACCGGATACTTGCCGATGGCAGTTTCAGCTGTTAGGAGGAGCGCGTCTGCCCCCTCCTTCACCGCCTGGAATATATCGGTTATCTCGCTTCTCGTTGGAGTCACTCTATCTATCATGCTTGTCAAGAGTTCTGTTGCCACGATCACTGGTTTCTTCTTGGCGAGGCCCGTCCATGCTAGCTCGGTCTGGACTACCGGCATGTCTTCTAGGGAGTAATGCATTCCAAGGTCTCCCCTGGCAATTACTATTCCGTCAGATTTCTCTGCTATTTCCTCAGCGTTCATTACCCCGCCGGGAGACTCAATCTTAGCGATTATGTTGAGATGGTCTAGGCCCTTCTCGCGGAGCTTACCTCTCAAGGCATCAATGTTCTCTCCACTCCTAACATAGCTCATCATAACATGGCTAAACGGCTTATTCTTGATGAACTTGATAGCTTCCTCATCATGCCTCGTTATTGGTGGGAGTGGGAGATCCTTACCCCGGATGGCAACACCCATACTAGGCTTGATAGATCCGGAGGCACGAGAGATGGCCTCAGCATGGGACCCTGATACACGGGTCACAGTAAACCATAGGATACCATCACCCAGTATGATAGTGTCTCCCTCCTCCATAACCCTGAACAATGCCGCGTCTGAGACAGGGATACAGTCCGTTCTCTCACTATCGATACAGAATCGTAACTTGTCCCCCTCCCTAACTTTGATAGGCGTTATCTGCCTCGATACCCTAACCCTAGGACCCTCTAGGTCCGCGATCAAAGCAACGTGTATACCCAGTTGGCTCTCCGCCTCAAGCGCATTCTCAACCAAGAGGTTCCAGTAATCGGGGTCCCCGTGGCTCATGTTTATCCTAAGACCCCATGCCCCCTCCCTTATCATAGACTCTATAGTCTTAGGGTCTTGACTCGAGGGACCCAGGGTCGCGATGATCTTTACAGGCATCCACTCATGGGGGTTCAATCCCGGGTCCCCCGCTAAACCTTGAATCCCGCCTCTCTCAAGCGTCTCAATATAACCTTCTCCTCGTGGAATAGTTTCGCAGCGTCTAGGAGTTTCTTATTGTCAACCTTCAACTTCCCCTTCTTGGCATACCTGGCTAGTTCCTTTAACCTCTCCATATCACTTGATCTGCCAGCGTTGGCCTTCAGCACTATGTGGTCTTCTACTGTTATCATCTTCACCCTGATACCGCCAACGCTCATCTTAACTGCCCTCTGCAGCATCTCCTCGGGGACGTTAAAGTCGAATAGGTTGTCGTAGAATTCGATTGGGAACTCCTCCTCCAGCCTAGCGATTAGGCTAGGGGTCCCTAGCCATGTCTGGCCTATTCCCCAGCCTAGCTCTTCAGCAGCAGAGTAGTATTCTTCTTCCATGAACACGTTGGGCTCTTCTGCGAAGAGGTCTATATCTGGGCCGAGATCCTTGGATCCCAGAGCGACCTCGATAACCGTACCGCCTATCACCGTGAACTGAAAGCCCTGGTCTAGTAGCATCCTCAGCGCTTTAGCGAATGACTGTTTAGAGACCATCCTCTAACACCCCATTTTCTCCACGAGTCAATAGATGGGTTAGTGAAACCCTAATATCCTCCATGTCAGAATACCATGTTATGGATGCCGGGGTGGCCGAGCGGCCCAAGGCGGCGGGCTCGAGTTTGGCGGAGGTTCAAACACCGCCGCCGATTGAGAGACCCGTTGCCCCGAAGAGGGGCGCGCGGGTTCGAATCCCGCCCCCGGCGCCATATACTCCTCACTTGGAGGACTAGATCCATGTAGGAGTGCAACCGGGTCTTCGATGGGATTAATGGGTGGGGGAAGAGGGAGAATACCAGGGAAGACGTTACCCCGTTGCAGTCGCACTCCCATGATGTGGTGTAGACGGGATACTGGACTTTGACTCCTCCAAGAGGACTGCTACAACCTCACCGTTCCTAACCTTTACTACGCCAGACCCGCCGGGCCAGTTTACCGTTATCGTTGCTACTGGCCTTCTGAGTGCCTTCGCTAACGCCACGGCTCCCCTCGCGATCTCAAGTATGCCTGTCGCGGCAGTCTTGTCATCGAGAACGTCCAGACTGCCCGCCACCCTATAGCCGCTCTTGTCTACATGGATTACCCCATACTCTATGGGCACACGTATCACCAGTATGCGTATTAGGCGTGGGTCGAAGATACCGTGTTAGGCGTGATAGCACCCGCGTGATACCCTGTTATATAACTGGGCGGTCGGTCAAGGCTGAACCATTCATCCCCTTGTTTCGGGTTCCAAGTCGCCTGGGGTCTTCATCCCGCCCCCTTAATTTATATGGACTCCATGCATATTATGATAAACGCATCCGTGATCTATTCAAATTATGCGTGAGTGTTGGGGGTGACACTTGGCAGTGAATAAGGCGCTATCGATCCTTATAGGCTTCCTGGCAATCATCATACTGGTCCCTGCTCTCAACGCACCAGGGGCTTTCCTAGCAGGGTTGATAGCTGGGGCACTGGCAAACCATAGTGCTAAGGACGGCTTCATAGTTGGCTTCATATCTGGAATATTGGGTGGATTGATCATAGCGGCGGCGATTTCGATCATTGGATTCACTCTCGGCGGCCCTATGGGTGGCTTGATAGGGGCGACAATAGGGTTATTCGTGATATTAGTCTTCATAGTAATAGCGTTGTTCAGTGGTGTTGGCGGGCTAATAGGCGGGCTAATCACGAGCAGAAGGTAAGATACGTTCAAAGCATGGAAAATTATCCCTCGATAAACAATACCATTAAGTGGTGCATGGGGTGGTTTGGAGCGCCGACTGGATAGCGCTTAGACCCGACGCGATGAGTGTGTGGAGGGACCCCGACGTTAGGAGAAGACTCAACTGGTACATGCGTGTGATGCTCAAAGAAGTGCCTGCAAAGTTCATGATGGTTAGAAAATTCCCCGTAGACTTAGACGGGTCTGAAGACCCGTGGAGTCTTGAAACCAGCGAGCTATGGAGGATCCACGAGAGGTCAGCGGCGGATTTCAGGAGGATGTGGCGGAGGGTCAAGGAGGGATCTGAAGAGTACCGTGATCTGTCAGTATCGAAAGCTAAAAGTCTCCTCGCTGTTAAGACGGTATTGGCCCATAGGCTAGCCAGTCCATGCATACTATGTGAGAGGAGGTGTAGGGTAGAGAGAAGGAAAGGTAGGATAGGCGCGTGTAGACTGGATTATGGCGTGTATGTACATTCTGCCTTTCTCCACTATGGAGAGGAGGCCCCACTCGTTCCGAGCGGGACCATATTCTATGGAGGATGTAATTTCACCTGCGTATTCTGCCAGAACCATGATATAAGCCAGGACTCTCCGCGGGAAGGCCTAAAAGTGGACCCAGTTAAACTCGCCGATATACAAGACGCATTGGCAAGGAGGGGTGCCAGAAACATCAACCATGTAGGAGGGGACCCCACCCCAAACCTCCACATAATAATGGAAAGTCTCCTATACGTCGAGTCACACATACCACAACTATGGAACAGCAACTTCTACATGTCCAGCGAGGCGATGGAACTCCTAGTAGACGTTATCGACATTTGGCTACCAGACTTCAAGTATGGAAACGACAAGTGCGCTTTCAGGCTTAGCGCCGTAAAGAACTATGTGGAAGTAGTTACGCGAAACTTGAAGATGGCAGCGGAAAATGGAGACATGATCATACGCCACCTAGTCCTACCAAACCACCTGGAATGCTGCACCAGGCCAGTCCTTGAGATTATAACGAGGGAGCTCCCAGTAGACAAGATACTCGTAAATGTTATGGGCCAATACACGCCTATGCACCGAGTAGCCCGCAACCCACGCCTATGGCCTGAGATAGCCCGATCCCTAACGGTCTCTGAGATAAGAGAGGCGAGAAGCTATGCTTCAAGACTTGGGATCAGATGGGAGCCCGTAAGCTAGACAAAAAAACCAATAAGGCATATCCCCGGCATGCACTGACTTCTCTATAAATCCCATTCTGGCAAATTACATAACTAGGTTATGATAAAGAATGCAAGCCAACAGTGATGGCGACAAAAACCCGGTGGGTAACGAGCATGGACATGGATTAACCTATCTCCTATTCACGAACGAAGAGTACTGCCCATGCCACGCTCCAATGCTAACAGGCGTCCTAAAGGAGGAAGGCGTTAAACCAGTAATCGTACGGGTATCATCGATACATGTACAAGCCTATACGACTACATCGAAACTACAAGACTTGGAAAAAGTTATGACTGAAAGGATAGGGTTCAAGCCAGCTGAAAAACCCGCGTTAATGCCTTGCAAATCTATCGACTGCCTATTCAAGAGCTATGTGGATTTACTTGCTAGAGAGTTGTTCTGGGAGGCACATGAAGTGGGCGAGGAGATATGGAGGCTGGGTGCTCCACAGGGTCAATACCTAGCTGTAGTGGCTGGAATATTCGCGAAAGCTCAAGAGGGTCTACTTGGCCCGGTCGACAAGCTTGTTAAGCAAACTCTGACCTCCATTATTTTAAACCAGCCCGGGCTGGGGATCGGCTTAGACCTTAATTGTATCTTGAGCCAGGCATCTATAATCCTATCATGTGGTAGGCCGGAGGCGTGGAAGTGTATAACAACTCCAGCAATAACAATATCTTATAGGAGGAAGTAGGCTTGTCCAAGAGAGTGAAGCTCAGGCTGCCTCCTCACATAAAATACCTGGAGGCAGCAGGTGCCATAGCGGATGGACGAGTCAAGATCCTGGAACGTGAAGAGACGAGGGCTAGGGCAACTGTAGTTAGTAGCACGGGTGAGAGGAGCTATAACGTCATAGTTGAAAAGAAGGGAGACAAGATTATCAATGCCTATAGCGATGATAATGGTACACGATACAGGGGCTACATAGGATACCCGATTATCTCGCTAATGATGCTCATAGGGTGGCTCCCCAGGGACACGGGCGTTGAAGAGGCTTTGAAAGGGATACCATGGAAAACTCTGAACGAGAAATACAAGAAGTATGCTATAGTAATGGAGCACGTCTTCAGACAAGCCAAAGAACGCGGCGTAGGAAGAAGGAGATTAGAGGAATT
Source organism: Thermodiscus sp. (assembly GCA_015523485.1). Classification (GTDB taxonomy): domain Archaea; phylum Thermoproteota; class Thermoprotei_A; order Sulfolobales; family Acidilobaceae; genus Thermodiscus. Next base: position 24,468 of record WAKH01000105.1, read on the forward strand.
TATACAATTTATGAAGAGTAAACTAGCCCAGTATAGGGTTTACTATAAGGAATGGGGGAGCAAGCCAAGCCTCGCCGACTACATGTAACAGCTCGTATCATGGTAGACAGAGTGGTGGGCCATGCAGAAGAGACTCCCAGACCACCTCAGGGTAAGGTTAAGCAAGAGAATGTCCGGCCTACTGAGGCACTACGGACCAAAATACGGTTTAAGGATCTCAAAGGATGGATGGGTCAGAATAAGCGAACTGGTCAGAGTCTTAAGGAGCTTGCCTGGCTATGATTGGGTAACAAGCGACGATATACTCGAGGTAGTCAAATACGACGACAAGGGCCGATATGAGATCAACGGTGGAATGATAAGGGCTAGGTACGGCCACAGCCTAAACGTAGAGATGGAATACGAGAAAATACCGTGGAACAAGCTGCCAGAGACCCTCTACCATGGAACAGTCAGGACAAATCTACCCTCTATCCTGAAAACGGGTCTCAAACCTATGAAGAGGAAGTACGTCCATCTATCAATAAACCCCCAGGATGCCTATG
>WAKH01000106.1 GCA_015523485.1 Thermodiscus sp.
AGCTACTCCTGTAGGACTCGATACCCGTGAACTCGATCCCATAAGCCCAGGGTGAAAGAGAGACTATAGCCATAAACCAGCCGCCGCTCTCCTTGAACTTCTCAGCGATCTTCGCCGCCCCCAACCCCCTTACAGGGTTAGTGTGGGAGTGGGCGTCGCCTACTGGTATAGTCATATCCTCCTCACCCTCTCTATTCTAGTATAATGGCTGGCTTGGCTGGTAGCGGCGTCTTCTTCATAGCCTGCACCTCTTCCTCTAATACGATCTCTACCTCATCGATACCGCTCTCCCTAGCTAGGAACTCGGTGGCCTCCCTTAGGGCTCGGATCTCGACTTCTCTCTTCACGAAGACTGATAGGATTTCGGGGTTCTGCATGATTGGCTTTACCAGCCTACCAGCACTCTTGCGGTGCTCACTAGCCAGATCTTTAATCGCCTCCTGGATGGCCCTTCTAAGGTCTAGTCCGCTAGACCTCTTCTCGAGGATACGCGAGACGAAGTCATACTTCCACTTTGCAGCAATGATTATCTTGGCCTTTCTTGCATCCTTAACGAATTTCCTAATCTCCCTGATATCTTCCAGGACATTTCTCACGAGCTCTTCAGCCCTCTCTATCTCCGGGTTAATCTTCTCCTCCTCGGGCTCTGGCCATCTAGCTGTTGATATGAATGGCTCCTTGCCTATTCTCTCCCATACCTCCTCCGCCGTGTGGGGGGCGAATGGCGCTATCATTAGAGTGACGACCTCAATGTATCTCTTTAGGACGTCGCGGTTGGGCTCGCCTGCACGCTTAATATACCATTTATAATAATTCTGCATATTGTAGTATGCTTTGACTAGAGCCGTCTTATAATTGGTTGCCTCCATGGCCTCTGTCACCTCTCTGATCGTCCTGTTTAACACGCTCTCGAACCAGTCGTCGATGGCTAGCCTACTAGTCCTCCCCCTACCATAGTTTGACTCGGCGAATCTGATCCATCCAATTAGTTCTTCTATTGCTGACTCGGCAACCTCAGGCTCGAAGTTCGCATCGTCGAGTCCAGCATCGGCGCCGGCGAGAATCTCGGCCCAACGGGTAGCGTCAGCTCCCCACCGCTCGATAGCTTGGCGGAGTAGGATGAAGTTACCCTTATGCTTACTCATCTTCTCGCCAGAGACCAGTATCCACCCGTTAGTCCCGATGCCCCGAGGCCAGTGTTCCTCAGGGAATATCGCTACATGGTGGAATATGAAGAAGGTCAGGTGGTTTGGTATCAGGTCCTTGCCACTTATTCTCAGATCTACCGGATACCAGTAGAGGAACTCCCTCCTCATCTCCTCTAATAAGTTGGCGGGGATTCCGCTCTTCCGAGCTACTTCGTTTACATCACCCTTTCCCAGTAGCACGTAGTCGAAGACTTCTGGGATTAGCTGTTCAGGCCTTATACCATACTTCTCAGGGTGTTGTAGGTATTTTGCCAGTGTGTAGTAGGCCATGTATATGGTTGAGTCGCTCAGGCTTTCGATCACCCAGTCTTTATCCCAGGGGAGGGGGGTCCCTAGCTCTCTCTTGTGAGTGCAGGCCCAGTCCCTCAGCCAGTCTATGTTCCTGTGGAAGACTTCCCTTAGACTAGTGGGCAGGAACCTCATCTTATCAACAGCTCTATGGGCCAGCCTCTTCCACTCAGGCTTACTGTATAGCAGGAACCATTGGTCTGACACCAGCTTCACATGCGTCCTAGCGCCACACCTACAATACACCCTCTCCGGCAGGGTGTGTACTGTGATGGCGAATCCCTTGCTCACCATCCACTCTATTATCGCATCCTTTACCTCGCTTACCTTCCGGCCAGCCCACTGACCTGCTATCTCGAGGAGCACGCCTGTATGGTACTCTTTGGCATAGATCTCCTTGGTCGCATCGTCCAGCTGCCACTTCTCTGTCTGCTGTTTTATACCACGACGGGTTACAGCGTCTCGTGCGGGGATCTTGGAGTAGCCTTCAACTTTGATTAACGGGATTGGCTCCAACTCCTTCACTATATCTTCGCTTAGCCCGTACATCTTGAGTATCTCAGGGTTCTCTTTTAGCTCCATTAGGGCAACGTAATCGTATGGTGCATGAGCAGGAACGCTCATGACTATACCAGTTCCGAGTTCTGGATCAACGAATTTAGCTGGCAGTACTGGGACCTCATCGCCTGTGACAGGATTCCTAGCGGTAAGGCCCAGAAGTTCTTTGCCCCGTATTCTTCCCTCTACCTTGACAGTATGCTTCTGCTCAGCCAGCTCTCTTGCCATGTAATCATTTATCACCCACTTCTCGCCGTCAACCTCCGCTATGAGGTATTCATGATCGGGGTCAACCCAGACATTCGTCACTCCATAGATAGTCTCCGGCCGGAAGGTTAATGCCGGTAGAATCAGGTCGTCGCTCGTCTTGAACTTAATGATGACTGCCTCCACGGGGCTTATACCAGCATACTCATCGGGTCTGTCGTGATCGCCTACGACCTTGTTCTCCTTGGGACACCAGACTACGGGGTGCTCGCCCTTACCAACCAGCCCCTTCTCCTTCAGCTTCAGATACTGCCATTCTATGAACTTGCTATAGTACGGGTTGAGGCTAGTCGTATAGAATTCTCTTCTCCAGTCAATACTCATACCAAACTTTTTGAGGTCTTCTCTCCATCCCTTGCTGAAGTAGGATACCCAGTATTCGGGATTCTTGAACTTCTCTATCTCATCATCTTTTACTCCCATGGACTTCAGCGTCTCTATGATCTTCCTGTCTCCCTCCCTAAGTCTCAGCGCCGATGCTACTATGGGGCTTCCCGTGGCATGCCAGCCCTGAGGGAAAAGGACATTGTAACCCTTCATCCTCTTGTATCGGGCCGTGACATCAACTCTGAGTATAGTGAAGGCGCCTCCTAGATGAGGGTAGGCATTGACGTATGGGTAAGGGAATGTGATGAAGAATTTTGGCTTCGACTCGTCGGGGTCTGCCTCAAATAAATGAGCCTTCTCCCAGCGCTCCTGCCATTTCTTCTCAATCTCTTTGATCCTATCCAGTAACGTCTTCTCATTAGATCTAAGCGTCAACCACTCCACCTGGCATTCTAAGCAATCCTACTGGGGCAAAAACCCTTTCACTCCCACCAACGCATAATACTTGGGGTTAAGCATCTACGGTAATGGATGAGGTGTATATGGCTTGGAGGAGCCCGAATTCGAGAAGTCCTTCGATGGAAAGGCAAGAATAGGTAGAATTATGGGTGGTATGCAGAGCATCGTGTTGAAGCCCGAGGACCTGTCAAGCCCAGTAGCATTCCAAATGGCTCTCTCAAGGATAATGGAAGCTGCCATGAAAATGGTCGAATCCGGCGGGCCAAAGCCTAGGTATGTGGCTGAGATAAGGTTCACTGATGATCTAGGCAATAATGTTGTATTTGCAGTAGACCTTGGAGAGCAGATGCCGCCGTTCTCCAGTGAAAAAGTAAGGGCTAGGATCATAGTAGAGCTATTCGATGTCGAAGAGGATATATAGTGGAAAGTATAGTACTACTTCCTTCTTTTCCTACGCTTCTCCTCTTTCGCCTCCTCAACGTATACGCCGAAGCCGAAGAGATCCCTGAAGATCTCGTCAACGAACTTGATGTAAGCCCCTTTCTGTCCTAGTATGGGTCCTAGGTTCCCCTTCGAGACAAGTATCCTGAGCTCTGGCCCTGCGAAGTCGAAGTCGATTATGTGCTTGTGGATCCATGAGACAGGGTGGATCGCTCTTATGTACTCCTTGAAGTCTAGGGTGAGCTGGACTGCCCTATGGGAGAGTCCTGTTTCCTCCTCAATTCTGTGTATCCTCTCGCCACCTTGACCGATCAATCTGCCCAGATGGCCTTCCTTCACGACTATCAGGGCGTCTGGTACGTGTTCGCTCTCGATATTCCACTTCTTCTTCAAGTCGATGAGATACACGACCGTTATTATGTCAGCATCGGGTGAGATCTGCTTAGCCGTCTCGAGTATCCTCTTCTCCTGTTCATTCATGCTCCTCCTCCTAACCTGTAGCTCTAGGAGGAGTCTTAGCCCTCTCCGGGCCCCGGGCCTCACGATATCTTTGACTCCTAGATCTATGATAGTCGCGTTCTCCTCACCCATGAGTACCTCGCGGGCGAGTATCGCGCCGTGCCTATTCGGGTCCCTCTGGAATACGGGGTCGCCAGCTATCACGAGCCTAGAGTTCTTGCCAAGCCTAGTCACTATCTCGACTATTGTCTCCGGCATTGCATTTTGTGCATCGTCTAGGATTATCAGTGAGTCATCGAAGGTTCTTCCACGAAGGAGGTGGGGGTCTATTAGTACGAGCTTCCTCGACTCTATCAGGCTTCTAACAGTATCCTCACCTGCTAGGGAGGATGCTATATCCATAACGTACTCGCTAGCCAGCTTTACATAGTGGTCGGGATCGCTCGTGATCGTTATCTCTTGCCCACTCGTAATGTCGATTATAGGCCTGGCTATGATTAACCGCTTGTACTCACCTCTACCTACTCCCTGTAAACCGTAGGCTAGTGTTAGGAAGCTCTTACCAGTCCCTGTAGGTCCAAACACGCCTATGATCTCAATACTCTTATCTCTCAATGCATCCATGAGCCTCTTTTGTCCCTCACTAAGGGGCTGTATATTGTCGAACACATTTGCCAGCTCAGCACTCATCACTGTCACCTCTTTTATAGGGAGACTTAGTAGCCATAATAGATACCTTTAAGTATTAGGGGGAATTATACTTGACTAGCTAACATACGAGTCTATTTAATATACAATTTGCCCAGGCCGCTCTCCAAGTCGTCCCTAAACGCCCACCGTTCTCTAACCCTATCTAACTCCGACAAAT
>WAKH01000107.1 GCA_015523485.1 Thermodiscus sp.
GGGAAAATGCCTCTTTTCTCCTGGGCAAAATAGATTAGCGCTGCGCCTACCACTCCATCGGCATCCCAATCTGCAATAACTGCTACCCTGCAGTCTTCCATTCCCTTACACTCTCCTGTGGATAAGTCTCGTTTATAACCCAACCGAATATATCTAGTGTGGTTTGGATCTCGCCCGTATCCTCTTCTTCACGACATCCCAGTACTGTCTATTGGCTGCATACTCCTCCATTGCCTTGAGCAGCTGCTGGTAGAATGCTCTTTCACCCCGACTTACAAGATCCGCTAACAGGCGTTTCGCCCTCGAAGGACCGATTCCAAACGACATTAATGCTTCAACAACATATCGCCCCAGTCCCTGGCCAGCATAATTGAGGTATATCATGGCCCTCTCCTTCACTTCTCTGGCCAGCTTCTTCTCCTCCCCCCTTAGCCGCTCCCCTTTTCTGAGCTTGCTATACGCTGTGAGAAGCCTCTCACCATACTCTGTTGATGGTAATGGGGCTATCGCAAGCGCGCCGCAGTATGGGCATCGGGACTTCTTCTCTATCTCCGAGGCCTTAATCCTCCAGTTCCTCCCGCAAGATACACATACAAGGACTACCTCTTTTCTCCCTATACTCTTCTTGATTGACTCGATTATCTTGTCCATCGCTATCTTTGTTACCTTGACTGCTACGTCTCTCTTCACGTAGGGGTTATCTAGGACCTCCTTGGTCAAAGGAGACGGCTCGTCTAGTTCTACGACGTGGATCTCACGCAGCCTGTCGAGATACTCGTTTAAGGCGTCCAAATCGATCTTCTCCTGTAATATCTCTCTTATGGTTTCTATCTCGACTACACTGCCCTTAAGATTCTCTGCCAACCGGCGGGTAAAGTCAAGTGGCAACCTCTTGTCAGGGTCTATCACTCCCATCCGCTTAGCGACTCTATTGAAGCGTATCAGATATGTCCTTGACCGTCTAACAGCGTCTTGAAGCAGGGCTAGTCTTTCAGCCCTCTCCATTCTCGCGGCTTTGGCCAACGCCCTCTTTACTAGTTCCCCTGGGACGGTTGTTGGAGCCCTAAACACTATAGCATAGGGGATATAGTCGAATTCCACTCTCACATCCTTCTCCATGAGCTTGGAGATCAAAAGGGCTAATGCGAGGTTTCCATTGCTCCCCAGACAGGCGTGAAGGATACTCATTCCCTTCGTGTATTCTATAACCGCGTTGAATGGATGCAGTATTGGCTTACCGTACTTTTCGATAGTCTCCGAAATAATCGACCAGAACCTCTCAGCATATTCTACCGGTATCTTTCTATGCTCTAGTGCACGAATACAGTCTTCCCTGTCATACTGGCATAGCGTGATTATCGAGCAGACCTCCCTGGCTACTTTATAGCTGACCGGGATTATTTCGCCCTCCCATGAGGGGACCAGGGCATCCTCCACTAGAAGCGGGACCGCCTCAATCTTCCCCTTCTCATAATCTATTGAAACAGCCTCCCATACCTTGCCACCCAGCACGAATCGGAATCTTCCTGTATCCTCGGCTTTCAGTAGATTCGCCTCTATGAACCTCTCGCTTACCTCACCGACTTTTGTACCAGTCGCTATATCATATACTGAGAAGGATGTTTCGTCTGGAATCATTGATACCCTGTAAAAGTATGACAGGGTCCTCCGGCCCATTCGAGCTCTATTAGCCTCGTAATCATATCTTATTACTCCAACCGAGTCAAGATGGTCTAGTATCGATTCGAGTTCCTCCCTCGATAGACTAGCCAGGGATCCACTCTTGGTCAGTAATTTGTGAATCCTCTCCACACTCGTCTCTCTCGATTCAATGACTATACCAGCGGACTGGTGGGCCGCCACATCGTATGAGTTCCTTGGAAATCTAAGATCCTCGAGGTGACCTGTTTCGGTTCTTATACCGATAATGCCCGACTCAAGCGACTCGTAGATGTTTGAAGACGTTACAATCACTCCACGGCTAGTTTCGCCGAGACGGTGGCCAGCTCTGCCCGCGCGTTGAGTCATGGCAATAACCTGCCTGGGCGACATGAATTGGATGACGAGGTCTACTGCCCCGATATCTATACCCAGCTCCATGCTCGAGGTCGCTATCAACGCTTTTACTCTACCCTCCCTGAAGTCTCTCTCTGCGTTCTCCCTGATCTTTCTGGCTAGGCTCCCGTGGTGGACCTCTATTCTATAGTTTTTCTTTTTAGAATTGAAGTATTTAATTAGACTGCTGGCCAGCTTCTCGGCCGTGGCTCTAGTATTAGTAAATATGAGGACGGAGCCTTTGGTTCCTTCGATTAACTTCGCTATACGTTCGACAGAGCCCTCCCAGAACTTACTATCCTCGAGAATCTCCACGGCGATGCTATACTTCTTCGATGATTTATCCTCGACTATTTCAACGAATCTACCATAAGCGAGCATAACGGCTGCTTCTCTCAACGAGTTCCGCGATAACGTAGCCGATAATCCTATTCGTTGAATCCTTTTCTTAGACAGGTCCTGGAGTCTCTCAAGCACGACTGAAAGTTCTGCTCCCCTCTTACTATCGAGTAACTCGTGTACCTCGTCAACTATAACCCAGGAGACGTAGCTAAACACCTTCTCCCTTTGACTGATGGACAATAATAGGTTTAGGGACTCGGGAGTTGTAACGGCGATGTGCGGAGGATCCTGTAGGAACCTCCTCCTATCTGATTGAGTAGTATCACCGTGTCTTAGGAGGACCTTGAGCCCCAACTCCTCTGCTAGTCGAGTTATCCTAATCGTAACATCACGATTCAACGCGCGGAGCGGGGTGATGTAGAGGACTCTAACCCCGCCGTAATCCTCGCCTTTATCTATCTCCTCTAAGAGCATTGAAAGTACAGGGAACAATGCGGCTTCAGTTTTACCACTACCAGTAGGAGCCGATATTATCACGTGCCTACGGGTCAATATGACTGGTATAGCCTTCTCTTGGATAGGCAGCAATTCATGGTATCCCAGCCTGACTGCCGCCTCCCTTACCTTCGGATGTAGTAGATCCGTCGAGCCGCCTTTCATACAGTCACCTTCCACTCCGCGCATATGGCTTTAGTGGTAATAGGGACACATATACTATAGGGATCAACAGGCAATTGGAAATCGGCCTTGGGATGATGAATGAGGAGGCCCTGTAATCAAACACTAAAGATTATAATTCCAATAATAGTAATAATACTCCTGAAATATATTCTAGTGGAAGAGCCCGGGCTAGCCTACCAAACGCTAACAGGCACTTTAAAGATGGCTCTCTGGGGAATAATCGTCCTCGCTCTATCGGTAGCAATAGGATTATACTCGAGGAGCCTGATAGTAGGCCTTCTAACTCTCACATACCTTGCACCCAATACTGAAGATCTACTTTTGAAATACCAATGGTATGCCATGCTGGGATTCACGATACTAGTCCTGGGCGTATACGCCTACCTACGCGGCCCACATGATAGTACTCTAGAAGTCTTAGGATTCCCAAACAAACCGAAGATCACGCCGATTCTAGCCACAATGACACTAGGATACCTATACTGGCTCTTAGGGCTGAGCTTGACACAAGATCCTTCATACTGGGCATATATCCTCCTGGGAGGTCTTCTAATATCAAAAATCTCTGAATCCCCGACCTCCGCAATAGCTGGCTCAATAATAGCATCAACAGGCAACATAGGAGCACTCGCTTTATCCATCTATGCATCCTTCACCCCATTGCCCGCATTGAAATGTAGTGGTGCCCCGATAGGTAGATTGTTGGGTTACGAGGCAGACACTAGCACCACGAGAACACTCGCTGGCAGGACAAAACGATGGAAAATAACCGCATTCGCCTGCGCTAATGGAGAGGCTATAGTTAAAGTGAGTGATACATCCTTTGTGTGGCTCTATTCGATAAATCCTCTTAAACTAGCGAGAAAACTCTCATCAAACTTAGGCCCCGATAGCTCGAGGAGAATAATCATCGATCTAGATACGCCCGGTGAAACAGAGCTGAGTCAAATAATGGAATTGCTTAAAAATAATAGAAAATCTATCGAGATTCAACTAGGCTCTCTCGAGGACCCAGTAAAAGAAGGTGTCTTAGCAGCGCTCCCTGAGACGCTCAGAGAAAGAGATGTAGTAGTCATATCAAGTTGTAGACATGAGCCAAGGGGCCTCGCCAAGTACCTAGAAACAATAGCAGAGAAAGCAATCGTAATAGCCGGATTCTGTAAAACCAGTGAGTCACATTTAGCCCCCATAAAGAAGCCGGGGGACACGGTAGTTATCATCGGCGACCTCGGAGATCCCCTAGAAGCCTCAACGATACTAGGAAAGATGTTCGGCGAAGCATGGCGCATATTATACACGTTAATCCATTACAATCACAGATACGTTCTAGCCTACGAATACTGCAATGGAGGCTGGGCGCTAGTTGAGTTATCAATTTAATACGTTCAAACACACGCCTAAACCTAGCACTGGGTGTAGATAGGATGTCAGAAGAAGCCGAGGCAATGGAAATAGAGGTTCCAACATACGCCGTCACCAGCCCAGACCTTCTAGAGACAATGATAGAGATAACCGAGCTCCTCGACAAAGTTGCACGAGGCGAGCTCACCTTCAACGAGGCCAGAGCAATCTATGCAGAGTCCATTCTCCCAAAGTTAAAAGAACTGGAGGCAAAATACGCGCCCAAGAAGACAAAGAAGAGCAGTAAGCAAAAGAAGAAGACGACGAAGAAGGAGACAAAGAAGTCTGAGAAGAAAACCAGTAAAACGAAGAAGACGAGTAAAAAGACGAGTAAAACGAAGAAGAAAAAGAAGTAATCATTTACGCCAAACTGTACTCCTTAACTTCAACCTCGTAACCCATGTCCTTGAGGGCTTCTACAACGACCTCCACTGGAACCCTCCTATCAAAGGATAGGACGACTATCTTCTTGTTGCCCTCCTTTACGAGTTTCACTTTATCTACGATTACTCTTCCCAGGATCATATCATTCATGGATTTTGAGGGTACTAGGTAATCCTTGAACTTCTTTTTCTGCGTCTCATGGAATACGTCGAAGTTCCTCATTATCCTGTATGCCTCGTTGACGTCGCTTGACTCGAAGCCTAACTTATCAGTAACTATTGACAATAGCCTCTCTGCTTCCTCCAGGGGCAACTCAACGTTCTTGTACTTGCCCAGGTCTACCTCTACTACTACCTTCCCGGTCAAATCCTACACCACAACTAATGATAGGAGGTTAGCCCGGGTTTATTACTCTAAAAGGTATTCATTCATAATGGGGACCTAGTATGGTTGTCAGGGTAGCTCATCCAGCGCCTACAAAGTTCAAGTATATCACGCAGACACTAGCAAAGATAAACGATGAAGGCGACCTGATATTCTCGTTGGATGGTCTCATAGCATATCTCATGAGCCCGGATAAGACCAGCCTAGCGGTGCTCAGGGCTCCAATAACAGCCTTCGACGAGTACACTGTTGACGAGGAGGTCGTCCTACGTGTTAGGACAGATGAACTTAACAAGATAGTCAGGAGAGCTACTAGGAACGATACCCTAATACTCGAGTATGAACCTGGTAGCGACCTACTCAAAGTACTCTTAGAGGATAGGAAGACTGGCATAACACGTACATTCTACCTACCCGCCATGGTGTTAGAACACAGAGAGGTAAAGGAGCCTAAAATGGAGGGTAAGGCTAGGTTTACACTCATAGCCGAGGACTTCAAGAACATGATACAGGACGCTAAGATAGTCGGCGACGTCCTAGAGTTGAGAGCCAACGAAGAAGAGGTTCGCGTAATCGCTTCAGGCGAAGAAAAAGAGTATGAATGGATCATGAGGGATGGAGACCCCCTACTAAGCCTCAGCGTAGTAGAGGAATCCACGTCAACCTATACCATCAACAGCCTACAGGCACTAACCAAGCCAACCGGTGCCGCGGAGAGCGTCTCGGTAGAATTCGAGTCAAACTATCCACTAAAAGCCACATTCACGTTCCAGAACACTGAAAAGCTAGTCATTTACGTCGCGCCCGCCCTCGGCTAGACCCCGTCTTTCCCCTTCCACCACTGGTTTTGAGCCTCGTATCGAGAGACGAGATTATCCTATCGGCCTCAGTCCACTTACTTGGAGGAGAAATCTTGCCGAGTAAGTGGACTATCGGAGCCCTGCAATAGAATCCTTTAGTGTTCCACAAGGCGATTATGCAATATGGGCATATTAGGACGTTCCTCCCATTATATCTGCATTCATAGACTGTCGTCTTTCTACCACAGAAGTCGCACCTGTACCATCCCAGCGTGTTTCTAGCCATTATTGTCACCTTGAGACGCCGTCATTCCTCACCGCGGTCTACCAAGCGGGCCCGGGATTCGTGCGTGTCGCCCGCCGCGATTCCCGCGGCTCCCGGGTCCGGCATTATTATCTTGTTAGTCTCGCAGGGTTTATTTGCTGTGGAGGCCGGAGATCAATTGCTTGAACCTTACCGCATCATCGTAGGAGTAGATGTTGTTGAACAACACATAGGACTCCCTCCAACCGCCTTCCTCTACTATATCTTTGAGGCTGAGTAGATCCTCATCACTATACTTGTACCTGTAATTCACCTCTCCCCCTCCCAGGCCATGAAGCCTAGTGTACAGTAACTCTTGGTCTTGGGGCGGGACTCTACCCCTTAACACGTCTCCCGCTATGATGAGCCCGTATTCCCTCGAGAGCCTCGCTAGGAGATCTGCTTGACCCCACCACTCTCCTCTCGGCTCCCAAGCAAGCATGTATCCATCAGGCCAGTATTTCTCCAGGAACGCCTCTAGCCTCGCAAGGTTTTCCTCGGTTGGCTTAAAGCTGGCTGGCGTCTGTAAGACGATTATCTTAGCTCCAACAGTTTCAGCCGCTCTAACCGTCTCCTCCCAAGCCCACCTCACGATTTCATTGTCCTTGAAGAAGCCATAGTCGTCCTTCCCGCCTGGTACTGGCGACTTGAGCCTCCTCCATAGCTTGCTATTATACTGATGTGTTACTAGCATCCAGGCCTTAACCGTGAATTCGAACCCGCTGGGAGCCTCACTTCTGATCCTCTCGAGGAAGTCGCCGACTCTCGGATCATAGAAGGTCTGTTGGATCTCTACTACGTCTAGATCCCTGTAGATAGCCTTCCTGGACTTGGAAAACCCACATGTACCTACCCTAATCCTCTTCAAGACGGGAGGGTCCCTCCCTCTCAACCAGTTCTAGATAATTGCGTGCAGCCTCTTTAATATAGCATCGAATACTGTCGCAGACAACCTCGGGGTCCCTCTCCTTGATCTTCTCAAGAGACCTCCACCAATCCTCTTCGCTCGAACCCCACTTTGCCGAGAGACTTGCCAACGAGTCTCCTATGACAACCAGCCTAAGATCATCCTCGAGGTAAACGGACTGACTACCAGGCGTATGCCCAGGAGTATGGAAAACCTCTATAGTAACATCACCCACCGGAATCTCCACTGATTCGCGCGTGATGACAAGGCCGACGGGGGTCCCTCTGAAGCTCAATCCAAACTCAGACGCGCCTGTACGTTCAGGGTCCCCAGATTCAATCCACTTCGAGTCAGGAGGCCTAGCGGCTATCGTTGCCTTCAAAACATCGTGGACCCACCAGTCTCCACCAGCATTCATGATATGGCCATGCGTGTTGATGACTAGCTTAACGTTTAGCTTCTCAGGATACCCGAGAGAGGCTAGTGATAGAGCAATAGCCTCCAACGACTCCTCAAGACCGCTACCACTATCGATCAAGACCGCCTCCCCACTACTCGCTACCAGGACTGATACAGCGTCTATAGCCGTGGCTAGACCCGGGTAAAGAATGAGTCTCGAATGCCTCGTTAGCTTAAAGCCCAGCGACACTCCCTTACCCTTGGACTCCTATACACATTACACCGTGGTCTCAAAACCCTTTACCCTTACCAGCGTTACGACCTCAAGCTCCTCGAGCTTCCTCCTCAGCTCTTCTACGCCTAGAGCGGATTTAGATAAGTCTACTATCACTGTACAGCTACCACTTTCTCCGCGTGCAATGGATGCACACCTGGTTGCGACTATGTCAACATTCAACTCCGCTAGCTTCTGGGTGAGCATTGCTAGGGCTCCAGGCTTATCCAGGAGTTCTACTTCTAGCTCGTAGATGTTCTTGCTCGAAGCCGATATCGGCGATATAATTATCTCCCGACGGTCTAGGTCGGCCAGTAGTACTACTAGCATGCCTGGCTCGATGTCGAGCGCCTCTCTCATGGTCTGAGGGATCGTTACCCTACCCTTAGAGTCCACCTTCGCGAGGGAAGTCAATCTCATGCCCACTAAACCCCCACTTCCATATCACTAATAACGTGTTTTGAGAGATTTAAAGAAGATAGTACGAAGGATACAGTAGGCAAGGTTGAGCCACCACTATAAAATCCCGGTTTATGGTAACAATCCTCTGGGTGCCAGTCGTGAAGAGGCTCTACAGGATCTACTACAACACGTTCGACGACGAGCTACACGAGAAGGTCAAGAACACGTTGAAGGAGAAGTATGGAGCCGAGATAGTAGACCATAAGTCCAGGCTACA
>WAKH01000108.1 GCA_015523485.1 Thermodiscus sp.
GGGGGTCGTATACCACTCGGATAATGCAAAGACCTCGGTACTGGCATCTAGCAGGGCTGTACTCTACGGCTGGTTGGCATGGGAGCTATCCAACAGTAACATCACATCTACAACTACCACCATGCCACCGGCCAGTGAGACTACTACGACGCCTATACAGAGCCCGTCTCCGACGAGCACTACGCCCCAGCCTACAACGAGTGAAACAGAGAACGAGCACGCAATGAGCCCAGCATACCCATTGGTAATAGGTGTGATAGCGATTCTCAGCCTCTTCCTTGGAATCATCATAGGTGGATTGACCCTGAGGAAGTAGGCGGCCTAAGTGGGGGTGAGCAATTTACCTCCTCATCGCTTTTCTAGCGCTCGGATCCCGACTCTACAGCATCGCCGCCAATTATTGAATAGTTCTTGTCTAGGAGTAAAGGATTTTGACGTTAAAATAATAAAATTAAGAATTGATATGAATTGATTACTTGCTCATTAGGTATTCATGGATCTTCTTTGCTGCGTCCATACCGCTCTTCAAGGCTGGGCCGATAAGGCTTGGACCGTGCCTCACGTCGCCAGCAGCGAATACTCCCTCTCTTGTGGTCATGAAGTTGTCGTCAGTCACTATTGTTCCATGCGGATCAACCTTGATTCCACAGCAACCATCCTTTATCGGTGGTGTTGCCAGCACACCAACCGCCTTCAGTACGTAGTCGAACTCCTCTTCGAACTCGCTTCCCTCTATTGGTACGGGCCTCGGCCTCCTCTCAGCGCTGGTCTGTACCAGCCTCATCTTGACGAATCTCACTATCTTCTTCCCGTTCTCCTCCTTGAACTCAACAGGCTGGGTTAGCTCCCAATACTTGGCTCCTGCAGCGATTAGGTTGTCTACCTCTCTCTTGCCCATAGGGGCATACTCGGCTGTTCTCCTGTAGCTTAGAACTACTTCCTTCACCTTTCCTTTGAACTCCTCATATGTCAGAGGCATTAGCACTGCATCAGCCGCGGTTAATCCACCTCCTATTACTAGAACTCTTCCCTCGAGCTTTGGAACCTTATCCCAGGGCTTGTAACCGTACTTTGCCATGTGAACTGCAACTATCCACTCTACTGCCGGGTAGACCCAGGGTAGGTCCTCGCCGGGGACCCCCATGTCCCTGGTCCTCCATGTACCAGTCGCTATCAGTACGGCATCGTACTCGTTTATGATGTCCTCGAGTTTGACTCTCTCAGCTGGTGAGACTACCTCGTCCATCAGTCCCAGGTCGCCAGTCATGTCTACCTTCGTCCTTAGGACGAACTTGACGCCTGCATCGATGAGCTCCTGTATGCCCTTCCTTACGGGTCCCTTGGGTATCCTCGTTATTGGTATGCCAAACATTACAAGGCCTCCTGGCTCAGGGTTTTGGTCGTAAACTACGACTTCGTGACCCTTACACCTCAGGATGCCTGCTGCTCCTAAACCAGCTGGTCCAGCGCCTATAATGGCGACTCTTTTCCCGGTCGAGGGGGGTACCTCTTTACATCTTAGGAACTTCATACTCATATCACCCTTCTTTTTCCCACGTGGTGAATGGTCTTTTGTACTGAATTTTAACCGCTCAGAATAATCTAGTCCATACATTTGTTGATTTCGAGACTATCATAATCCCTCATAAAGGAATTCATGAAAGTACGTCTTCAATGAGCGAAGACCATAGGCTCCTTATGTTCTCGGGTGTGAAGTCGATTACTCCCCTTTCTGTAATGGCGGCCCTCACGTATTCGGCCTGGGTTAGATCGAATAATGGATACCGCACTGGCCCGTAGCCAGCTGCTAGATATGATCTTTCCTCTATCACGTGACTCTCACAGTCTGAGTCGGGGTGTATCTTCATGCTGTCGAATACCGCGATTACTGGTTTTCCAAGCATCTTAGATATCATTGCTAATAGCCTAGTCCCCACTTTGTTTACTAAGCATCCGTCTCTCGTTACAGCATCTGCTCCTACTAATACATAGTCTGACCTCTCCACGGCTTCGTACATCATTGTATCAGGGAGTAGGATTGTCTTAATCCCCGAGTCTCTCAGATTCGCTGCTAGTATTGCTCCTTCACCGCCCGGCCTACTCTCAAGGACTATCGCTGTAATGTTGTACTTCTTGGTTGATTGAAGTATCGCCTCTACAGTTGAACTATAGCTGATGGTTGCTATTGTTGAGTTATCTGGGAGTTGACGACCGTTCTCAATTATGAGTTCTAGACTCCTCTGCTGATGGTACATTACGTTTTCCACAACACTCCTCAGGTTTCTACCCAGGTTGCACGCCTCCGTGAGGATGTATGCGAGGTTGGCTAGGGGAGCCATGCTCTTGTTCGCGTCTCTAATTGATCTCGCTGCCTCTGTTATGGAATTGCAGTCTAGTATCCCCTTCTCTAGGTCTTCGATTACAGCTCTTGATATTCTGAATAGGCTCCACCGGGCTCCTCTAATTTTCTCCCTCTTTACTGCTTCTATTGCCTCCTTAAGCGATGAGAATTCCATTACTCTGACTCCTCCCCTTCTATAATGGTGTGGGTTTGCTATTATTATCCTCCCCAGAAGAGGCGTACTATTAGATCGAGTATCTTGGCGAGGTTACGATAGTATTCTTCGCTTGGGTTACTTATAAGGCTTGATAATGGGTCTGTCGAGGTTGTTGGATTGCCTGTCATGGCTTCTTGTATCATGTATAGGATATTGTATCCTGTTACGAGGGATATGACTATGAATATTGATAGTGTCAGGAGGATGCCTAATACTACTCCAGTATACGAGGGCTTTATTATCGCCTTCAAGGGTATTGTTCTCACAAGCATTGTTACAATCATCCTAATCGGTATCCAGGCTACTATTGTTGTTATGAAGGCTGCTATGAGCCCGATCCAGCCAGGCTTCACTCCAAGCGATGCCATGAATATACCCATTGCCTCGGCTACGGGTCTATAGACTACTGGTGCAATCAGTAGTGTTAGAAACAGGCTCATACCCCATTCCAAAGCCCCATACTGTGATCCCTTGAATTCAATAATGCTGGTTGTCTCCTTCTCAAGAATCTCATTGTATAGTGCTCTCCTCGTCTCTCCTCTAGAGGTGAGTGCTATGGTGAATTCTAGGAGAGATGATGCCGCCTTATAGATGAACGTTAGGAATATAGCTGATATGAATATCTTGAAGGCTAGTGTAGACGAAAATACTGATACCACTACGGCCGCGTCGCCTGTTAGGGGAGGCTTGTATTGGAGTACCTTGTAGAGGGAGTAGCCTATACCGTATCCGATGAGGGCGAATACTGTATAGGTGAAGGCGAATATCGCTATCCCCGTAAGTACTCGTATCCTGCTTTTGATGATGATCTTTGAGATGTGCTTGTAGATGTAGGCTAGGATTATGATTGGGAACAAGTACGGTATGAGGGATGTTAATGGTTGGAATACAGATAGTAGGAATAGGGAGAGGATGGGAGTCCAGTATAACCTGGTCGTGAGGATCGCTGCTAGACTGAGTCCGAGGGAGAAGTATACTATTATGTCGTGTAGGTTATAGGGTATCTCTATTGTTCTCGACTGGTTGTATAAATGTAGGGAGTAGTAGAGTATCGAGGCTGTGTATAGTATCCTGGTGATTATCTTGCCTATTGTGGTCTTCTCCATGATATCTTCACCTTGCCCTCGCTATAAGTAAGTAGGAGGACTGGGATGCCGTGTTCAGAGATTATCGGTTTAATAGCTCCAACTATATCATCCACTACGCTATCTGGTGCCGCTACTACGAATACTGGCCTAGTCCTGACATACTTCTTCAGGTACTCCATGACTATTGATGCCGTGTTAGCAGGGAGTCCACTGCTTGGAGGCGTGTTAGCCAGTCCATCTAGCACGCTCGAGAATCCCCTCGGGCCTAGTAGTGGGGGTACAAGGACTGGTTCATCGACGAGGCTGATTAGTCCTGTGAGCTGGTTGTAGGATGCGATCAGGTTCGCTATACCCGCCGATAGCCGGGCTAGCGTCTCGAACACCGTTTTCCCCGGTTCTCCCTCGTCTCCATTCTCTCCGGGAGCGAACAATATGATCGTGGGGCTGGCTGTTTCTTGCCTCATTTCCTTAACAATCAGTGTAGCGAGCCTCGCGGTGGCTTTCCAATCAATCAGTCTTGGGTCGTCTCCCTCTAAGTACTCTCTCACTGAGTAGAATTCGAGGCCATGTTTTTCGGAGACTCTTGTGGCAGTTGATAGTATTAGGCCCGCTGACTCGCTTGGCAGTTCTGGCTCTTCGATCTTCGGCCTACTCCTTAGATATTGGTCGCCTCGAGGCTGAAACGCTATCGAGGCGTTATACAATCCTAGTATGTCAGAGATTCTAATTGTTACGTCGCCAAACCTCCTCTTACCCGGCCTCGCGACTATCTTGTAGTTTACTCGGAGCTGTGCTCCTGGAAAGATCACCGCTTTGACCTCTCTATATTCAACGGTCCTCAAACCACCTGGCGGTGTGTCTCTGATCTCAACCGTTATCGGTGGAAGGAATCTTCCATTACTGTCAAGGATGAAGTCTACGAGCGCTAGCCTTCCCTCGACTGGCGTACCAGGAGTTATTCTCTCGATATTATCAACCACTATGTTCATGCCGTAGTAGACTATGAATATGCTTGCTAATGGGAGCGATACTAGGGCGAGGCCTATCTGGAATAGGCTGGGTGTACTTGTATAGATACCCCACCCTGCCGTCAGTAGCCCGACTAGTATCAATAAGTTCCCTGCAGGGGTTAACCCTTTAGATACTAGTCGGGCTACCCTGGCTCACCTCGCGGGAGGAGAGGGGGTGGGAACGTTTGCCAAAACCTGCTCGACTATCTTCTCCTGCACCTGTGGATCGCTTGATGCTCCGGGTTTCGGAATTATCCTGTGGGAAAGTACATGTACCGCTACCTCCTTCACGTCATCGGGTATGACGTAGTCCCTTCCGTTCATAGCGGCCCAAGCTTGGGCTGTTCTTAACAGGAATATTGCTGCTCTGGGGCTGGCTCCCAACCTCACCATCGAGTGTTCTCTTGTCGCCCTGACTATGTTGACGATATACTCTATTATCGCCTCGGCCACATTTACCTTCCTAATGATCCGTTGTGCCTCTATGACGTCTTCACTTGAAGCTACTGGTTTAACGTTGAATTCTTCTATCCTATCTATCCTCCTGAGTATCTCTTTCTCTTCCTCTAGGGAGGGGTAGCCGATGTTTATTTTCATGAGGAATCTGTCTATTTGGGCCTCTGGTAGTGGGTATACTCCCTCGAACTCTATGGGGTTCATTGTAGCTATTACAATGAATGGCTCTGGGAGCTTGTGGGTCTTCCCTTCTATTGTAACCTGTCTCTCCTGCATTGCTTCGATGAAGGCGCTCTGGGTTCGTGGGCTGGCTCTGTTGATCTCGTCTGCCAGGACTATGTTGGCGAATATTGGACCCTTCCTGAATCTAAACTCGTTTGTGGATTGGTCATATATCATTGTACCTAGTATATCGGCCGGGAGCAAATCGGGCGTGAACTGTATCCTCTTGAATGTTAGGTCAAGACTCATAGCAAGGGCCTTAGCTAGACTCGTCTTGGATACTCCAGGGACCCCTACCAGTAGCACGTGTCCGCCAGCGTATAGTGATGCTAGTATTAGTGAGAGTTCCCGTTTCTTGCCAACTATTACTTTGGATACCTCGTCTACTATACTGGCGGTGAGCTTCTCAACTCTTACTATCCCGTCATCCACTCCTTTCACCCCTAGCTATCTCGCGAGCCTCATCATAATCATAGGCTCCGGCGAGGGATAGCACGATTGCCAACTCATTTTCTACTCTCCTCTTTATACCTCCCCATAAGGGAATATATCTTATGAGTAGATTAGCAGATCTAACTCTCTTACAACTAGAAGCGATTTCTCTCGACAACCGGGATATCTCACTGCCCACGGGACCCTCCCCGGGTGACAACACTCCAACATACCTCATCGCTATGTCACAAGTCCTCTCAGCATTAGACCAGAAGCCAAAAGGTAACAAATCAGTAAACGATCTACGCTGCTTCTTCCCCTTGA
>WAKH01000109.1 GCA_015523485.1 Thermodiscus sp.
GTTTAAGGGGCTACACAATGCTGGAGCCAAAACAGTACTCCTAGCCGCGAACACCCCCCACATCTTCATCGACAACGAACTACTAGAACAGGCAGGCGACATCGAATTCATAGACATCAGAGAAGCAGTACTTAGAAAGCTCGAGAAGCTCGGGGTATCAAGGATAGGCCTACTGGCAACAACGTCGACCATTCAGAATAGGCTATACCAAGACTACCTAGAAGGTAAAGGCTACAGGGTCATCCTTCCAAACCCAAAAGCACAAGAAAGGCTCCAACAAGTAATTGAGAAACTAACACAGGGACTCATACCCGACTCTGCAAAACTAGTCCTAGCAACATTAGTCTCGGAGCTTACAGGCAAAGGTGCCCAAGCAATACTTTACGGGTGTACTGAACTCTCACTGCTTATTGGTCGGGTGAAGATAAATAGGCCTATCATTGATAGCCTCACTGAACACGTCCTCTACACAATGGAAAAGCTAATTGAAAGTTAACGATAAGAACACCAAGCCCTTCTACAATAAACAGACATGGATGATGTGCTCGGCGTACCTGACCACAAACTGGGATGACGAGGGTCTTGAGTACTGATACTCACGAGGAGTTCTCTAAGACATCCAAACGTTATATGAAGAAATCAGTTCCAGGAAGCCATCTAGAAAACCATCGGTACGTAGTTCTCCTCAAGATAATTGCCGATCAAGGAGCCAACATACACTAGGTTGACTTTACCTTCAAGTTTATCTTCGTAGCCCTCTTTTTCAGCTATTCGTCTACATGCTAATGGTCTACCCTTTATTCCCGAGTACTCTATTATGGCGTGCATCAGTCGCTCATTACCCTCTGCAATTAATCTTTCCACGGGGCCGAAGAATATCACTTCAACATCCTCGACCCATCGGTTCTTAAATGCGTTAGTTGCCCACATTAGGCCAGTTAATGCTTTCTCAACGCTTTGACTAGAGATTATGACGAGAACTCGAGCCATTATAGGATCACCCAATTCATACGGTCATCTATGTATCGCAGACCGTTATATAACGAGGAATACATATTACACGGTCACTTATACAATAATTATCCTAACAATCTAACATTTAGCAATTAAGGTGTGGGTTAAAACAAGAGTGATAGTGGGGATGATGTCTCCACGGGCCTGAACAAGCAGATGTGGAGACCTGTCTCAACTGACCCTAGACATAATAATGAACTAGTGATTACTTGTAATTACCATCATTTACCATGGCGAAATGATTCTTACCTAAAAACTGTATTATATAGTATTAGATTTTAAAATAATTTCACTTATTTATATAAAAATTAGATTTAAATATTTTCATCACTCTTTTACAATACTGGGCGCACACATGCGTGCAGCCACTCTCCTAGTGGTTGTTGCCCTTTCCATTCTACTAACCAATGGCCTTCTATCACATGCAACAAGCAATTACTGGTTCGAGAGTATCGGTGGAAATAATATTGATTACGGATATTCACTAACAGTAGACAGCACATATATATACGTAGTTGGTGATTCACTTAGTTATACTGCTGACTCAGAAATTTTCACCATCCAACTTGACAATACAGGCACCTTGCAATGGGCGGAAGTAATAGGGTCCGGAACAAGCACCGGTACCGATAAGGGTTCTGATATCGAGCACGATGCCTCAGGTAATATATATATTATTGGATCTACTCAAACTGCAGGTGCCGGAGGCTTCGACATAGCAGTAATGAAACTAGATAACCAAGGGAATCCGATATGGGTCAAGACCATTGGAGGAGCAAACGACGATTATGGAACTTCACTAACGATTGACGGTAACGGTAACATTTACTTTGTAGGATATACGTCAAGCTTTGGTGCGGGCGCTTATGACGTTATAACGGGAAAAATAGATCCAAACGGTAACTTGGTTTGGGCGATTGTCATCGGGGGATCTAGCTACGATTACGGCCAGGGAATTGTCATAGATAACAACGGGTACCTCTACATTACTGGCCACACACAGAGTTATACATCAGGGGCAGATGATGTTTTTATAGCAAAGATCTCCTCGACCGGTGGTGGCCTAGTATGGTTCAAAACATTCGGTGGAAGTATCACTGACGAGGGCCTTGCTACAGCTACTGATGGAACTACCTTGTACTTGACGGGAATAACTTATAGTTACGGTTCCAACGGCGAAATCTTTGTTGTAGAAATGGATTCTAATGGTAACATTGCATGGTCGAGGATAATAGGAGGCGGTGGTGTCGATACGGGGAATTCAGTTACAGTTGACACCTTGGGAAACGTCTTTCTAACAGGCTCAACGAGCAGTGTTGGAAATGGAGGAAACGACATTTGCATTGCTAAGCTAGACTCTACGGGTACTCTTCAGTGGTTCAAAACAATTGGGGGAACCTACACTGATGAGGGTAAGGACATAGTGGTTGACAGTGCAGGCGACATATACATTGTGGGCTATTCATCCAGCTATAGTAATGATGGAAGTCAAGACATAGTAGTGGCCAGGATGGATTCAACCGGATCAATACCCGGTACATCAAATCTAGTATATGATCATACGGCGGACATCACAGTTAGCCCTATCTCATTAACTGTCATAGATCGGA
This sequence comes from Thermodiscus sp., assembly GCA_015523485.1. Taxonomy (GTDB): domain Archaea; phylum Thermoproteota; class Thermoprotei_A; order Sulfolobales; family Acidilobaceae; genus Thermodiscus. The sequence goes on from WAKH01000109.1 coordinate 2,625, forward strand.
CTCCCCAAACATCTAACGTCACCACGAGCGTCAACATAAATTCCTGGAATCCCACAGTGACTGTCGTCACACCTAGTGTAGTTCCGATTCCAGAACCAGCTTTGATTATAATAGCTTTAATTATATCGGTTATGGTTTTAATTTTACTAAAAACCAGAGCCACATCAATATAACCAATTTTTATTCTTAAAGTATTAGGGAGTTGGAAGCATCTGCCTCTCAATTATATGATAGAGCAGCTGCCAGCGTGGATCTCCGTATAAGGCTTGTGTTAACTTGTCTACCAGTGCTGATTTGATGGGGCCTAGGCAGTTGGGATCCATTATCCCTGGATCGATCTCTAGGACGAAGCCAGCCCCTTTACTGTTGATGTAAGCGTATCTCACGAGTTCACCGTCATTGACCATGCGAACGTTCACGTTATCAACTGAGAGCTGGCTGTATACGTCTAGGAAGTCCTGGGCTCCCTCCACTAGGTTCTCATCGCATACTATCCATTTAGCCTTACATTCTGGTTTCTCTCCTCGCCAGCAAGTCAATGCTCTGCACTCTCCGGTGGAATAAGCTACTAATCGACCTCTAAATAGTGAAAGTATATGCAGATAACTGGGTGTAGTGGTTGGGGGACAAGA
>WAKH01000110.1 GCA_015523485.1 Thermodiscus sp.
GTTTTCTTCCTACTTGATATTAATATTTTCCCTTCTAGAAGAGTTGAATTCCCCTGTTTAACCTGAATTCAACCAGCCTGGGAGTTAATTATAGGTTAAATCTACCCTTTCCCGCGTAGGGGGTTGAGTTAAGGCCCAGTTAACTCTACCCCATTCCAAGCTCAGACTCCTAACGTAATTAAAATAAAAGATATACCTATTAAGCCTCATTAAACTGTAGGAATACCGATCTTAATCTAGCACTCTGATATATGATCTTTAGGCTATATTTGATAAATGATGTGTCATGTATATTTATCATAAATTATTACCATAAATAAACAATTTTTATTGTATTATTAAAGAAAATAGGGTATTAATATACATTATCAATCCTTCCCTTATACGCACTATGATATAGCCCGTCTGAGCTCAAACCACTAAAACACATAATGAATGTAATACTGTATTCATCAGTTAAAAATATTGTTAATATAATTAGAAAGTAATACCCTCCATTGAAGATAGCAGGTGTAAACATGATGGCATGTAACCTATTTATTATAAAAGCGTGTCTTAGATAAAAATACGTAACACTGGTACTGTGTACCATACCTAGTTCACTTCTCAATATACTAGTCAACGTATCAATGTACATGCAGTAAAAATCATCCAATCAACTGTTGGTTCAATATCTGAGTACATTTTGATATAATTCGTGTTTCAGATTAGTTGACAGCCTTTACGCCAAGCTATCGCTCTTTTAGTGGAAATGGAACACGAGAGTAGTAAGTATTAATCTACTAGGAAATAGTGATGAGTGAATATAGACTCTAACCACGATATTGTGACTGTGGGGATGATGTGGCCGACATAGTGGCTACTTGATGGCCGTGGGTCAATGGGCTGACCCATTAAAAATCACTGGATTTCATTATTGTATATTGGCCTTGAATTGCATCAACAATTATACGAGGAGTCTATAATGGCCCCTCGTGATGCTGAGATCTGTATAGCTAGTGTTCTCTCTCCTCTTCATGGAGACGAGTTGGTCAAAGATATTGTGGATATCGTGATCTCAGCTTCTCGCAAGTTTCCATACAGGTATCTAGGCGTCTATAAAGAGCCAGAACCTCTCCGTGATGCGGTTGCTGGATGTGACGTAGTCGTTTTGATTGTTGGAAGCGGTGGAACCGAGAGAATAATTTACGATGCCTTCGACGGCTATGATGGGGGTTTGATGCTTGTAAGCTATAATGGTTATAATAGCCTGGCTGCGGCCATCGAGGTTGCTCCTGCACTAAGGACTCTTGGCGTAAAGGTTAGTCTTTATCATCACAGGTTGGGATACGGGCGTAAGAGGCTTGATGACTACATCAGGGTAGCATATGCTATAGCTAAGTTTAGGTCATCTAGGATCGGACTCTTCGGTGCCCCCGCCCCGTGGTTAGTATATTCAAGTATGCCGGCCAGCGAATCAGTGAGATACGGTCCGGAGGTTGTAAAGATACCTTTACGAAAACTGTATACTTACTTTATGAACGTAGACGAGGGGGAAGCCCTTGATTTAACCAGAATGTATAGGAGTAGGACCTCTAGTAGGATTAGTGATGAGGCTCTCCTTAATGTAATGAAGCTTCATTTAGCCATTAGAAAGATAGTTGAGGAAGAAGGACTAGACGGATTCACAATCGACTGTTTTGAAGTGATTAGAGTGCTGGGCGTCACACCATGTTTTACGGTTGGCTACCATAACTCTATAGGAATAGTCGCGGGGTGCGAAGGCGATCTCCCATCACTCTTAACTATGATGATAGCATCATATATCTCCGGGAATTCATCATTCATGGGTAACTTAAGCGATATTGAGCAAGAAACAATCGTGCTGTCTCATTGCACAGCTCCACTAAACATGGGTTCCTATTTCCTCACAACGCACTACGAGACTGGTAGACCAGTTGGGGTCAGTGTAACACCGCCAAAGGGTAGAGTTGTCACTATCATGAAGCTCGACCATAAAAATGATAAGTTCATCGTGGCTAGAGGAACCATTGTTGCGTCGAGTCCAAGGCCTAACTTATGCAGAACCCAGATGGTGATTAGGGTTCCATTCGATCCCCAAATACTTCTGGACGAGTCTCACGGTAACCATTACACTGTCGTTTTGGGTGATCACGCGTGGAAAGCTATAATAGCTGGTAGATTGCTTGGCCTAGACATTGTAGACTTCACGGGTGGAATGTCTCCTCTATCCTAGTAACTATGCCATATAATGTTTCGAGTATGCTGGGACCATAGTGTGCTAGGCTGTCAGGCTCTAATATTATGATGTTCCTATTGGTTAGTGCTGTAGTCTTTTCCAATCCTCTCTCCTTGAAGGATTCGATTATCTTTTCCTCTTCGTAATTTTTGTAGGGTGCTTTTTCATAAAGTATAAGTTGTGGGTCCCTTCTGAGTATTTCATTTGGGTCGGGGTTAATTATCCAGGTCTGCCTTATATTTGAGAATATGTTTATGAGTCCTATTCTTGAGAGAGCATCGTCTATGTAATTGTGCGAGCCGATACTTACAGGGCCACCTAAATCTATTTCATAATATACCTTTAGTCTATCATCAATACGCGGTATTTTACTTAGCTTAATTATTAATTCCTCTGTTAGTAGTCTTGCCTTCTCGATTTCTCCTGTTACTATGCCTACTTGTGATACCATGTCTATTATTCCAGGGATCGATAGTGGGAGTGGAATAGGGTATACCGTGTACCCTTTTTCATCCAGTTCCAAGGCTAGTTTCCGCTGCGCTCCGGTTGTAACTAGTATCAAATCGGGGTCTAGCTCTTCTAATTTATTGTAATTAACCTGGAAGTAACTTCCAAGCCTTGGCTTTTTCTTGGCCTCTTCGGGCTTGTTACAGAAATAGCTTACTCCTGCTATTCTGTCTTTTAAGCCTAGTAGGAATAATATTTCTGTTATTGCTGGTGCTAGGCTCACTATTCGCACTGGTTTTTCTGGGACTAGGACTTCTTTGTCTAGGACTTCCGAGTATACTTTTACCACGTTCATGCCACTGGACACCCTATCCAGCCCCATACTGTAAGAGTCATGTGATACACTAATTAGTCCACTACATAACAACTATGATAAAATAGGAATATATACGGAGGCTGGAAGTGAAGAGTCATGCCTCCACTCTTTAATAAAGATGAAGTTGGAAGAATAAAGAAGGAAATAGAGTACTGGGAGAAGGAACTCGTACCCCAATGGCTCAAGAGACTACCCGAAAGAATGTCCGAGTTCACAACCCTCTCCGGCATACCCGTAAAGAGGATATATACGCCAGCCGATCTGGAAGACTTCGACTACATGGAGAAGCTAGGCCTGCCGGGAGCATACCCATACACCAGGGGAATACACGCGACAATGTATAGGGCTAGGCTCTGGACTATGAGAATGTTTTCTGGCTTCGGGGGGCCAGAGGAGACTAATGCACGGCTCAAATTCCTAATAAAACACGGGGAGACGGGTCTAAGCCTTGCATTCGACTACCCCACCCTTATAGGAATAGACCCCGACGATCCCCTCGCTGAGGGAGAAGTGGGAATAGTAGGAGTAAGTGTGCCAACCCTAAAAGATATGGAGATAATATTCGACGGCATCGATATGAGTACTGTAACAACAAACATGACAATCAACCCGCCAGCCCCCGTGCTACTAAGCTTCTACGTAGCAACGGCTGAGAAACAAGGGGTCCCATACACAAAGATAGGTGGAACAACCCAGAATGATCCGTTGAAGGAGTTCATCGCACAGAAGAGCTATGTGTTCCCACCTGAGCCAGCAGTTAAGGTTGCAATGGACCTCATAGAATGGAGTGTGAAAAACCTCCCCAAGTGGAACCCCATAAGCATATCAGGCTACCATATCAGAGAGGCCGGATCAACGGCCGTCCAGGAGTTAGCCTTCACGATCGCGGATGGTATAGAGTACGTGAGGCAACTCATAAACAGGGGGCTAGACGTTGACGAGTTCGCTCCAAGACTCTCCTTCTTCTTCGACGCCCACATAAACTTCTTCGAGGAAATCGCCAAGTTCAGAGCTGCAAGGAGGATGTGGGCCAAGATAATGAAGGAGTGGTTCGGAGCCAAGAAGCCGAGGAGCATGTGGATGAGATTCCACACCCAGACAGCAGGTGTCAGCCTAACGGCACAGCAACCCTTCAACAACATAGTGAGGACGGCTATCGAGGCACTAGCAGCCGTTCTAGGAGGGACCCAGAGCCTTCACACAAATAGCTTCGACGAGCCATTCAGGGTACCAAGCGAGTTCGCTGCAAAAATAGCGCTTAGAACACAGCAGATAATCGCCTATGAGACAGGCGTAGCCGACACGATAGATCCACTTGCTGGCTCCTACTATGTCGAATGGCTCACTGATGAGATAGAGGAGAGGGCTTGGAGGTACATTGAGAGGATCGAGAGGATGGGTGGTATGCTTGAGGCGGTGAAGAAGGGCTTCCCTCAGAGAGAGATCACTGAGGCAAGCTACCAGTTCCAGAAGGATGTGGAGGAAGGGAGGAAGTTCATTGTTGGTGTCAACATATTCGTTGAGGAGGAAGAGGAAGAAGTGAGGAATGTTCCACTATTGGAGTTCGACCAGGAGGAGATAGAGGCGAGACAGAAAAAGAGGATCAAGGAGATCAGGAGTAACAGGAACAAGCAGAGGTGGGAGAGGGCGCTTAACGAGCTTAGGAAAGCGGCTGAGAGGGGCGAGAACATTATGCCCTACGTCCTTGAAGCTGCTAAGGCCTATGCCACCCTTGGTGAGATTATGAGTACGTTGAAGGAGGTGTATGGTGTCTATGTCGAGCCCCCAATCTACTAAGGCGGTTGAAACCCTACTCGCCCCCACCAAGAGACCCATTAAAGTACTGGTAGCCAAAATAGGGATAGACGGCCATGATAGAGGAGCCAAAGTCATTGCAAGAGCATTGAAGGATGCTGGCTTCGAAGTCGTCTATACTGGTATAAGGCAGACTCCTCGCCAAGTAGCCATAGCGGCGGTACAGGAAGACGTTGATGTGATAGGTGTAAGCATCCTGAGCGGGGCACATATGCACCATATAAAGAAGTTAATGGAGGAGTTAAAGGAGCTAAACGCTGACGACATACCAGTAGTAGTTGGTGGCACGATACCAATACCTGATATTGAGCCGTTAAAGAAGCTGGGGGTAAGGGAGGTATTCCTTCCAGGCACTAGCCTTCGTAAAATCGTTGAGATCGTCAGAACTCTTGCGAGGGAGAAGAGGGAGAAGGAAAAGCTAATTTAGTCATAAATCTTATATTATTTGTAAACCCAACCCTTTATAGAGTAACACCCCACCCACTTCTATAAGGGTGTATCGATTGCAGATAGTTCATGTATCCGACACCCACTTAGGTGCTAAACCATACCATATCAACAGACTACAAGAACACGTTATAGAAGCCTTCGACACCGTAATAGACTATGTAATCGAGGCTCGTCCGAGAGTCATGATCATAGCTGGAGACGTCATTGATAGACCTCGCCCCGAGACCCATATACTACTCCACCTAATACGTAAACTAAAAGAGGTAACAGAGCGTGGGGTAAAAGTCATACTGGCCCATGGAGAACATGACACGCCTGGAAGAAGAGACAAAACGCTACTAGAAGTATTATCGGAGGCCATCGACGGGGTATACGCTCCAAGAATAACGGGATCAACCCTGGAAGAAAGGGTTGCAAAATCAATGATACAAGTCGATGATACAACGATAGGAGTCTACCAGTTTGTAAAGACGCATGTTGAGAGGCAGAGAGAGTATGCGAAGAATATAATGCCCCTATACGAGAAGGCGTTCTCCAGAGTAGATGGGCGGAAAGTGTTTGTAGCCCACATAGGAGTTGAAGGGACCCTAATAGAGTATGCAACCCACGTAAACCCCCGCGATCTTCCAAGTGTGGATTACGCAGCTCTTGGTCACCATCATGGCAGATGGTATTGGAAGCGTGACGGTAGCCAGGGCCCGTTAATGGCGGTATACCCTGGAAGCCTCTATCCCCTCACGATAAGGGAGGCTAGATCCAACGATAAACGGGGTCCGATACTCGTTGACCTATCAGGAGACGAGCCAGTTATCCAGGAAGAGTACAATGTTGAAGTGGCTAAACACATCGTTACGCGTGAAATAACCATCCCGACACCCGAATATATCAAAGTAGAGCAACGCCTCAGAGAGGTAGTAGCAAACTCTACCCGCGGAATCAATAAGGATGTCGTACTACACGTACCCGTCAGCATTGGAATAACAGTTTCCCGAGCCAAGATAGAATCCATATTTATCAAATTATCAAGACAGATGAACAAGATCATAATACCCCACATACGCCTAACCGCAACCCCCGGGGAGAGCAGATCAGTCGAGGACGTTATCGTTGCCTCAGTAGACCCAATTGAAATAATCAAAACCACATACAAAGTCTCCAAAGAGACTGCTAAACTAATACTAGCACTAAAAGACGCCCTAGCCTCTGGAGACGTCGAGGCCGCCGATTCAATCATCGATGAACTCACACAGAAGGGAGAACTCCTCAAGCTAGCCAATTCGAAGGGATTGAGGTGATGGGAGCGATGAAGAGGTATAGGATTAGAGAGGTTTACTTGAGTAACATTACCAGCCACTCAAAAACACGGTTAACTGAACTACCCAGAGTAGGAAGCATCGCACTTGTAGGACCAAACGGTGCAGGCAAATCCAGCATAATTGAGGCAATATACATGGCCCTAACGCTAAAGTCGCTGAGGAGTAGCGAATACGATCTTATAAGGAGGGGGACGACGAGTGCAGAGATCCGCTTAATCCTTGAATCTGATGAAGACAGGATTCAGTCGATTATACGTTTAGGTGCGTCGGGTAGACGAAGGAGTAAGGATGTCTTATTATTGAGGAATGGTGTAAAGCTTGCTTCTTCTGTGGAGCAATACAAGAGAGAGATGGCTAATCTCCTAGGAATACGTAACGTCAAAGAATACCACAATCTCATAAAACTGACGACGCTAATACCACAGGGAGGCCTACGAGAACTAGCCGAGAAAATGGCCAACCCTAAAGAATTCAGAGAACTAATAGAAGCAGCCATAGGTCTACCAGATTACAAGCGGGCGGTAGAGAAGCTTGAAAGAATAGAACTCTACGCAGGCGACTACGCATTCACTATACCCAGTATATCGACGAAAGACCTGAGAAGAATAGCCAGCAGTCCACGATACAGGAGAATATCAGAGCAAATAGCCAAGATCAAGGAGAAAATAGAAGAGGCCAAAAGCAACCTTGACAAGTACAAGATATTCAAGCGACAATACGAA